>JAICJC010000048.1 GCA_025928655.1 Thermoleophilia bacterium
ACAGCTCGAGCCGGTCGCGTGCATCGGTGGGCTTGCGGCCCGTCAGCGTCTCGATCTTGCGGATCCGGTAGCGCAGCGTGTGCCGGTGCACGCCCAGCGCGGCGGCGGCGTCGGCCCAGCGGCCGTTGGCCTCGATGTAGGCGGTGAGCGAGTCGATCAGCGCCGAGCCGTAGCGGGCGTCGTGGGCGCGCAGCGGGCCCAGCATCGACTCGCAGTAGAGCTCGACCCCGCGCTCGTCGCCGAGCGAGAGCAGGAGCTGGATCGAGCCGAGGTCGCGGAACGTGGCCACGACCGGCGTCCCGTTGATCCGCTTCGCCTCGGCGGCGTAGAGGGCCTCGTCGTAGCTGCGGGCCAGCTCCGCCGGGTCGGTGCGGACGCGGCCGACGCCCGCGGCGCCGGCGCCCGTCTCCTCGAGGACGCGGGCCGCCGTCCGTTCGGCCTCGGCGTCGTCGCGGGCCTCGATCAGGACGGCCACGACGCCGTCGCGCACGCTGGCAGGGCCGAACCGCGCCGCCGCCTCCGCCAGGCGGGCCAGGGTCGCGGCCTCGTAGGCCGCCGGGCGCAGCGCCAAGAAGGCGAGCGGCAGCGACCCCGAAAGGCCGAAGGCGCGCGCCCGCCGGCGCAGCTCGCGCGCGCCGGCGTCGCCGCTCAGCACCGCCGCGACCAGATCGCCGGCCAGGCGCCGCACCGTCTCGGCCACGCGGGCGTCGGAGATGCGCGTGAACACCGCCTCCGTGAGCGCGATGAACGGCACCTGGTAGGGGATCTCGAACAGCGGGAACCCGAGCCGGTCTGCGGCCGCGACGGCCTCGTCCGGCGCCGCGTCGTAGCCGAACCCGAGCCCGAGCCCCATGCCGGTGAGGCCGGCGTCGGCCAGCCGCTCGACGTAGTCCGCCGCGCCGGTTCGCAGCGGCAGGCCGGTCGTCAGCAGGAGCTCGCCGCCCCGCAGCCACGGCGTGGGGTCGTCGAGCTCGGAGATGTGCACCCACCGCACGGGCCGGCCCGTGCCGGACCGGCCCCCGCGGAGGGTGATCTTGAGCGCCTCGATCCCGACGACGTCTGAGACCGTCAGCACCGTCCGCGCCTCCCTATGAGGTGACGGCCTCGCGCCGGCCGGAGCGGTTCATCTCCGTCCAGGCCTCGTCCAGCACGGTGTCGAGGACGTCGTGCACGTAGTCGAGATCCTCGCGCGTCGCGACGAGCGGCGGCGAGAGCTGCACGACCGGGTCGCCGCGGTCATCGGCGCGGCAGATGAGGCCCGCGTCGTAGAGCCGGGGCGAGAGGAACCCGCGCAGCAGCCGGTCGGCCTCCTCGTCGGAGAACGTCTCCTTCGTCTCCTTGTCGCGCACGAGCTCGAGCGACATGAAGTAGCCCGCGCCGCGCACGTCGCCGACGATCGGCTTCTCGCCCAGCTTGGAGAGCACCGCCTCGAAGTAGGGCTCGTTGCGGCGCACGTTGCCGAGGACGTCCTCGCGCTCCATGATCTCGAGGTTCTTGAGCGCGACCGCGGTCGACACCGGGTGTCCGCCGTAGGTGATGCCGTGGACGAACATGTTCGACCCCTCGAGGAAGGGGGCCGCGATCTTGTCCGTCATGATCACCCCGCCGAGCGGCACGTGGGCCGAGGCGATGCCCTTGGCGAACGTGACCAGGTCGGGGCGGATGTCGTAGCGCTCCGAGCCGAACCAGTACCCGAGCCGCCCGAAGCCGCAGATGACCTCGTCGGCCACGAGCAGGATGCCGTACTCGTCGCAGATGGCGCGCACGCCCTGGAAGTAGCCCTCCGGCGGCGTGAACGTGCCGCCCGAGTTCTGCACGGGCTCCGCGAAGAAGGCGGAGATCGTCTCCGGCCCCTCCTGCTCGATCATGCCGCGCAGCTCGTCGAGCAGGAACGCCGTGAACTCCGCCTCGGTCTCGCCCTCGGGGCGGTGGTAGGCGTTCGTGTTCGAGACGTGCCGCACGCCCGGGAGCAGCGGCTCGAACGGGTTGCGGATCGACGCGATGCCCGTGAGCGAGAGCGCGCCGAGCGTCGTGCCGTGATAGGCGGTGCGGCGCGCGATCATCTTGTAGCGGCGGCCCTCGCCCCGGATCTGGTGGTACTGACGGGCGAGCTTGATGATCGACTCGTTCCCCTCCGACCCGCCGGAGCAGAAGAAGGTGCGGTTGAGGTCGCCGGGCGCGATCTCGGCGATCTTCGCGGACAGCTCGATGACCCGCGGGTGCGCGTAGCTCCAGTTGATGAAGAACCCGAGCTCCGCCATCTGCTTCGCGGCCGCCTCGCCCAGCTCAGCGCCGTAGCTGTGCCCGATCTGCGTGCAGAACAGGCCCGACATCCCGTCGAAGTAGCGCTTGCCGTTGGTGTCCCAAAGCCAGCAGCCGTCGCCGCGCTCGATGATGGGCACCTCCTCGCTCGAGAAGCGGCCCTGGCTCGTGAAGTGCATCATCAGATGCCGCTTCGCGATGTCCTGCAGGTTGGCGTGGTCCGTCATGCTCAGATCCTTTCGATGGCGGTGCCCGTGCCGGCTCTTGGACACCGTGGCCAATGCTACCGGAGCGAGCCCCCGCCAAGGGCGCACGGCCCTTATACTCGGCGGCGCACGCATCGCTCCTCCGCGGGGGTTCCAACATGGCAGTCCAGCAAGGCTCCAAGACCGAGGCGCTCCTCTCCAAGCGCGACCGCTACGTCGCCCGAGGCGTCTCCATCGCACCCATCTTCGCCGACCACGCCCACGGCGCCCGGCTGACCGACGCGGACGGGCGCGAGTACATCGACTTCGCCGGCGGCATCGGCGTCCTCAACCTCGGCCACACGCCCGACGCGGTCGTCGCGGCCATCCGCGAGCAGGCCGAGCAGCTCATGCACGCCTGCTTCCCGGTGGCGGCGTACGACCCCTACCTCGAGGTGTGCCGGATGCTGTGCGAGCTCGCGCCGGGGGGCCACGACAAGAAGGCGCTCCTGATCAACTCCGGCGCCGAGGCGGTCGAGAACGCGATCAAGATCGCCCGCTACCACACCGGCCGCGACGGCGTGATCACGTTCGACCGCGGCTTCCACGGGCGCACGCTGCTCACGATGTCGCTGACCTCGAAGCTCGTCTACAAGCGCGGCATGGGCCCGTTCGCGCCCGAGATCTACCGGGCGACGGCCCCGTATCCGTACCGCGGCATCAGCTCGAAGGACGCGCTCGACGCGCTCGACTGGATGTTCAAGGCCACGGTCGACCCGGCCTCGGTGGCGTGCATCATCCTGGAGCCGATCCAGGGGGAGGGCGGGTTCACGGTCATGCCGCCCGAGTTCATCCAGGGCCTCAAGGAGCGGTGCGAGGGCCACGGCATCCTCTACATCGACGACGAGGTGCAGGCCGGTATGGGCCGCACCGGCACCCTGTGGGGGATCGAGCACTCGGGCGTCGTGCCGGACATGGTCACCGTCGGCAAGTCGCTCGCGTCGGGCATGCCGCTCGCGGGGGTCATCGGCCGCTCCGAGGTGATGGACTCGGTGCACCCGGGCGGGCTCGGCTCCACGTACGGCGGCAACCCGGTCGCCTGCGCGGCGGCCATCGAGAGCCTGCGCGCGATCTCGAGCGAGGAGTTCCTGGCCCGCGCGGTCGAGGTGGGCGAGCGCATCGACGCGCGCCTGCGCGACCTCGCGTCGCGGTATCCGGCGATCGGCGAGGTGCGCGGCATCGGGCCGATGGCGGCCATCGAGCTCGTGAAGGACCCGTCCACGAAGGAGCCGGCGGCCGATGTGGCCGCGGCCGTCGTCGCCGGGGCGCTCGAGCGCGGCCTGATCCTGCTCAAGACCGGCATCTACGACAACGTCATCCGCATCCTGGTTCCGATCACGGCCCCCGAAGAGGATCTGGAGGCCGGGCTCGACCGGCTCGAGGAGTCGCTTGGCGCAGCCGTCGGCTAGCCCCGCCGGTAGCTCAGCACCCGCCGTCAGCCTCCACGGTGTGCGCAAGACCTACGGCGACGTCGTCGCCGTGGACCGCCTCGACCTCGAGGTGGGGGCGGGCGAGTTCTTCACCCTGCTCGGGCCGTCCGGCTCCGGCAAGACGACGACCCTGCGCCTGATCGCCGGGTTCGAGCTGCCGACGGCCGGCTCGGTGCTCCTGGACGGCGCCGACGTCTCGCGGCTGCCGCCCTACGGGCGCGACGTGAACACGGTGTTCCAGGACTACGCGCTCTTCCCGCACATGTCGGTCGGCGACAACGTCGGCTACGGGCTGATGGTGCGGCGGGTGCCGAAGAAGGAGCGCGCGGCGCGGGTCTCCGAGGCGCTCGAGATGGTGCGCCTCCCCGGCTACGAGAAGCGCAGGCCCGGCCAGCTCTCGGGCGGCCAGAGGCAGCGGATCGCGCTCGCCCGGGCGCTCGTGAACCGGCCCCGGGTGCTGCTGCTGGACGAGCCGCTGGGCGCGCTCGACCTGAAGCTGCGCGAGCAGATGCAGATCGAGCTGAAGGGCATCCAGAAGGACGTCGGCATCACGTTCCTGTTCGTCACCCACGACCAGGACGAGGCGCTCACGATGAGCGATCGCATGGCGGTGTTCAACGACGGCCGGATCGAGCAGGCCGGCACGCCGGCCGAGGTCTACGAGAGTCCCGCGACGGCCTTCGTGGCCGGCTTCGTCGGCACGTCCAACCTGATCACGGGCGAGGTCGCGCGCGCGATCACCGGGGCGGACGGCACGTTCACCGTCCGGCCCGAAAAGATCCACCTGGCGGAGCCCGGCGACGAGCCGGACCCCGACCGCTACAGCGCCGAGGGCATCGTCTCGGAGGTCGTCTACCTGGGCGTCAACACGAGATACATCGTGCAGCTCGCCGCGGGGGGCGAGCTGGTGGTGGTGCAGCAGAACCAGGCCACGTCGTCGATGCAGGCGCTGGCCGCGCGCGGACGGCAGGTCCGCCTTGTCTGGGATCGGCACCACAACCGTCCGGTGGGCGGCGCCGATCGCAAAAACGAGGTGAAGGAGATCCCGGCATGACCAAGCGATGGATCGCCCTGATAGCGGCGACCGTGGTGCTGGCCGTGGCGGCCGGCTGCGGCGGCTCGAGCGGCGGCGGCGGTGCGGGCGGCGGTGGTGGAGGTGGAGGCGGCGGCAGCAGCTCGAAGGTGGTCTCCAAGGTCGGCGCCGGCGAGGGCGCGCTCAGCCTGATCGCGTGGCAGGGCTACACCGAGCCCGACGTGGTGAAGCCGTTTGAGAAGAACACCGGCTGCCAGGTGCACGTCACGTACGGCCAGACCTCCGACGAGATGGTGCAGCTCATGCGGTCGGGCAACTACGACGGCGTGAGCGCCTCCGGCGACGCGACCAACCGGCTCATCGCGGCCGGGGACGTCCTGCCGGTCGACGTGCAGAAGCTGATCCCGGACTGGAAGGACATCTCGGCGCCGCTCCAGTCGCCCCCGCACAACACCGTGGGCGGCCTGCACTACGGCGTTTCCTACGAGTGGGGCGCCGACGTGCTCATGTACAACACCCAGGTCGTGAAGCCCGCCCCCACGAGCTGGAGCGTGATCTTCGACGGTTCGAGCTACAAGGGCAAGGTCGACGCCTACGACAGCCCGATCTACATCGCCGATGCGGCGGTGTACCTGAAGGCGACTAAAGGCGACCTGAAGATCACCGATCCGTACGAGCTGACCCAGGATCAGTTCGACGCCGCGGTGGCCCTGCTGAAGAAGCAGCGGGCCCAGATCGGCAACTACTGGTCGAGCTACACGTCGCAGATCCAGGACTTCAAGCAGAAGTCGATCGTGATCGGCCCCACCTGGCCGTATCAGTACAACACGCTCAAGGGCCTGCACCAGCCCGTCGCGACGGTGCTGCCCAAGGAGGGCGCCACGGGCTGGGCCGACACCTGGATGCTCTCCTCCCAGGCGAAGCACCCGAACTGCATGCTCATGTGGATGAAGTGGGCGACGACGCCGTTCGTGCAGGCGCACACGGCGTACACGTTCGGCTCGGCCCCCGCCAACCCGAAGGCGTGCACGATCCTCGACAAGATGGTGGCGAACTACTGCACGGACTACCACGTCACCGACCAGAACTACTTCAAGCAGATCGCCTACTGGAAGACGCCGCTCAGCGACTGCGGCGACAGCCGGGGCGACCAGTGCATCCCGTACTCCGAGTGGACGACCGCCTGGACCGACATCAAGAACTCGTGATCCCGGCGGCCGGCCGGCGCGCGCCGTGACCGCCTCCGCCTCCGCGGCGGGGCCGGCCGGGGTGCGCCGACGGCTGTCCGCGTTCCTGTTCCGGCGGCGGAGGCTGAAGCTCTCGCTGCTCCTGCTTCCGCCGCTGGGCTGGATCGTGGTGGTCTACATCGCCGCGCTCGCGGTGCTGCTCCTGACCTCGCTCTGGGTCGAGGACGAGCTCTCGGGCCGGATCCTGCACACCTTCACGCTGGACAACTTCCGCCAGCTCTGGGACGACCCCACCAACCGCACGATCACGCGCAACACGCTGGGGATGGCGATCGCGGTCACGATCACCGACGCGCTGCTCGCCTTCCCGCTGGCCTACTACATGGTGCGCCTGGCCTCTCCGAGGATGCGGGCGCTGCTCTTCGTCGGCGTGCTCATGCCGCTGTGGTCGAGCTACCTGATCAAGGCGTACACGTGGCGCCTGATCACGGCGTACGACGGGCCGCTCAACTGGGCGCTGGGCAAGATCGGGCTCGGCCCGTACCACATCGCCTACTCCTACACCGCCATGTGGCTCGCGTTCAGCTACATGTGGCTGCCGTACATGGTCCTGCCGGTCTACGCCGCCCTGGAGCGGGTGCCGGCGTCCTTCCTGGAGGCGTCGAGCGACCTGGGCGGCCGGGCCTGGATCACGTTCCGCAAGGTGATCTGGCCGCTGGCGCTGCCCGGCATCGCCGCCGGGTCGATCTTCACGTTCTCGCTCACGCTGGGCGACTACGTGCTGCCCGACCTGGTGGGCGGCAACAACCACGACTTCATCGGCAACGTCATCTTCCGCTTCCAGGGCGTCGCCCAGAACGTGCCCTACGCGGCGGCGTTCGCGTGCGTGCCCGTCGTCATCGTCATTGCCTACCTGATGCTGATGAAGCGGCTCGGGGCGTTCGAGG
Organism: Thermoleophilia bacterium; assembly: GCA_025928655.1. Lineage (GTDB taxonomy): Bacteria > Actinomycetota > Thermoleophilia > Gaiellales > JAICJC01 > JAICJC01. The sequence continues at coordinate 7,105 of JAICJC010000048.1, forward strand.
CCCTCTGATGGAGCCGCGCGCCGTCCGCGTCGGCCTGCGGGCCGCATCCACGGTGGTGATGCTGTTCCTGTACCTGCCGCTGGCGGTGATCGTGCTGCAGGCGTTCAGCGCGTCCAAGATCCCCGGCTGGCCCATCGGGGACTACTCGACCCGCTGGTTCCGGCTGGCCTGGAACGACCACTTCGCCCGCACGGCGTTCGAGAACTCGGTCACGGTCGGCCTGCGCGCCTCGGCCCTCGCGCTCGTGCTCGGGTCGTGCGTCGCCTTCGCGCTCTCGCGGTTCCGCTTCTTCGGCCAGAACACCGTGTCGCTGCTCTTCGTGCTCCCGATCGCGCTCCCCGGCATCGTCACCGGCCTCGCGCTGCTCTCGACCATCGACTACCTGGGCATCACCCCGTCGCTGTGGACGGTGGTCGCGGGCCACGCGACGTTCTGCATCGTGGTCGTCTTCAACAATGTCGTCGCCCGCCTGCGGCGCACCTCGACGTCGCTCGAGGAGGCATCGATGGACCTCGGCGCCGACGGCTGGCAGACCTTCCGCCACATCACGCTGCCGAGCATCGCAACGGCGCTCGTCGCCGGCGGCCTGCTGGCGTTCGCGCTCTCGTTCGACGAGGTGGTGGTGACCCTGTTCACCGCCGGCAGCCAGCAGACGCTGCCGCTGTGGATCTACAACCAGTTCCGGCTGCCGAACACGGCCGCCGAGGTGAACGCGGTGGCGGTCTTCGTGATCGCCCTGACCGCGATCCCGGTCTACCTGGCCCAGCGCCTGATGCGCGACACGGGCGGCATCCCGGGCCGCTAACCGGGGTCAGACCCCGAACGGCGGCCGTTGCAAAGTCGGGACGGCCGCGTATGACGGTCGGGCACTATTCGGTCGTGGCGGACTGGCGCGACGATCCGATCGGCTCGGCGCACCGCGGCGAGAACCCTCTCCGCAATGTCGTGAGGGTCGCATGACAAGCGGGGACTGTCCCCGCTCGGCGGGGACAGTCCCCATCCCGCCTCACGTCGACGACCGGGAACCGGGGCCTGGCCCCATCCGGGGATGCCGTCGCACTTCGGGGGCCGACCGGAAAGCGGGGCCGGCCCCGCTGGGGCGGGCGAGGCCGCTCAGGACGGCGTGCCGGCGAACGTCCTGGCGCGGCTCGGGCGCACGAACACCGGCCGCCCCGGCTCCAGGCCGAGCCGCTCGGCCTCGTCGCGGGTGAGCTGCGCGGAGACCGGCGCGCCGCCGTTCACCGACACGTCGACCCGGATGTGGTGGCCCATGTGCAGGACACGCTCGACCACGGCGGCCTGGGTGGTGCCGTTGGGCTGGAGCCGGATCTCGACGTCGTGCGGGCGCACGTAGGCGTCGCCGATCCGGTTCACCTGGCCCATGAAGCGCATCACGAACTCGCTCCCGGGGTGGTCGTAGAGTTCCTGCGGGCGGCCCTCCTGGACGATGCGGCCGCAATCCATGAGCACGATCGTGTCCGCGACCTCCATCGCCTCCTCCTGGTCGTGGGTGACGAACACTGTGGTCACCTGCATCTCGTCGTGGAGCCGGCGCAGCCACGCCCGCAGCTCGCTTCGCACCCTCGCGTCGAGGGCGCCGAACGGCTCGTCGAGGAGCAGCACCTCGGGCTCGACCGCGAGCGCCCGGGCGAGCGCCATGCGCTGGCGCTGGCCGCCGGAGAGCTGGGACGGGTAGCGGTCGCCCAACCCGTCCAGCTGCACGAGGTGGAGCAGCTCGGCCACCCGCCCCTTCACCTCGTCCTTCGGCCGCTTGCGGATCTCGAGGCCGAACGCGACGTTCCTGGCCACGGTCATGTGCTTGAAGGCGGCGTAGTGCTGGAACACGAAGCCGATCTCGCGCCGCTGCGGCGGGAGCAGGGTCGCCTCGTGGCCCCCGATGAAGACGTCGCCCTCGTCGGCCGTCTCGAGCCCGGCGATGACGCGCAGGAGCGTCGACTTGCCGCTGCCGCTCGGCCCCAGGAGCCCCGTCAGCGACCCCGGCGGCACCTCCAGGCTGACGTCGTCGAGAGCGACGAAGTCGCCGAAGCGCTTGTTCACGTTGCGGACGGTGATTGCCATGCGATCTAGCGGTCCTTTCGGGGGTGGAACAGGTTCATGAGGAAAAGGGTCACGAGGGCGATCACCGCCAGCTCGAGCGCCGCCGTGTAGGCCGCGGTGTGGTCGAAGTTCTGGTACTCCTGCGAAACCCGCAGCGTGAGCGTCTGGGTCTGGCCGATCACGTTGCCGGACACGACCGCCACGGCCCCGTACTCGCCGATCGAGCGGGCCGTCGTGAGCACGACGCCGTAGACGATGCCCCACCGGATCGCCGGCAGGGTCACGCGCCGGAACGTCTGGTGGGAGCGCGCGCCCAGCGTCGCCGCCGCCTGCTCCTGCTCCGTGCCGATCTCGCGCAGCACCGGGATCACCTCGCGGGCGACGAACGGGAGCGACACGAACATCGTCGCGAGCACCATCCCGGGCGTCGAGAAGATGATCTGGTAGCCCCGGTCGACGAAGAACGAGCCGAACCACCCCTGCTGGCCGTAGACGAGGATGAGCGTGAAGCCGACGATGACGGGGGAGACGGCGAACGGCAGGTCGATGAGCGCCGACAGGAGCGCCTTGCCGGGGAGCTCGCGCCGCACCATCAGGATCGCCATGGTGATCCCGAAGACCGTATTCAGGGGCACGACGATTATGGCGATCTCGAGCGTCAGCTCGAGCGCCTTCACCGCGTCGGGGACGGTGAGCGAGTCCCAGACGGGGCCCAGGCCGCCGGAGAAGGTGTGGGCGCCGATGATCCCGACCGGGACGATCAGGAGCAGCGCCAGGTAGGCCAGTGCCGCGAACCGGAGCCCGAGCTTAGTGAACATGCTTCGAGCTCCTGCGGTGGAGGGCGGAGATGGACAGGAGCACCGCGAGCGAGATCGCGAGCAGCACGATCGACATCGCCGTCGCGCCCGTCACGTAGTCGCTCTGGATCTGCGAGTAGATGTGCACCGAGGCGACCTCGGTCGAGAACGGCACGTTGCCGGACAGCATCACCACCGAGCCGTACTCGCCCACCGCCCGGGCGAAGGCGAGCGCCATGCCGGAGAGGATCGCCGGCAGCAGGTTGGGGAGAACGATGCGGCGGAACACGACGTGCCCGCGGGCGCCGAGCGAGGCGGCCGCCTCCTCCATCTCGCGGTCGAGCTCGAGCAGCACCGGCTGGACGCTGCGGATGACGAACGGCAGGGTCTCGAAGAGCAGCGCGAGCACGACGGCCGTGCGGGTGTAGGTGATGTTCAGGCCGATCGGGGAGTAGGGGCCGTACAGGGTGAGCAGGGTGAGGCCGGCCACGACGGTCGGCAGGGCGAAGGGCAGGTCGATCAGCGAGTTGACGATCCCCTTGCCCGGGAACGAGTCGCGCACGATCATCCAGGCGATCAGGGTGCCGAACACCGCGTTGTTCAGGGCGACGAGCAGCGCGGCGCCCAGGGTGAGCTCGAGCGCGGCCGCCGCGTCGGGGGAGCTGACCGCCTGCCAGAAGGCGTCGGCGCCGCCCTTCTGCGACTGCCACAGGAGGGCGGCGAGCGGCAGGAGCACGATCACCGACAGGTAGGTGATCGCAACCCCCGGGGCGGCGCTCGGAAGCGCCGCCCCGGAGGCCCGCCTGCGCGGGAGAGCGACCGTCGTCATGAGCTGGTCGACACTCCGATGCTCCCCTCGATCTTCTGCATGATGCTGTTCTCCGGATCGAAGAACGTCGTCATCACGTCGTCCCAGCCGCCCGGATCGACGTCATCGATGGTGAACAGGGTGGGATTGCCGGCGTCCGGGAACGCCCTGGCGAACGCGGACTCGTCGCTCGAGACCACCGGCCGGTAGCCGGTCTCGGCCAGGATCGTCTGCGCCTGGTCCGTGTACAGCCACTTGACGAACGCCTTGGCCGACGATGACGCCTTGGTGGTCGTCGCGATCGGCGTCTGGATCTCGATCGTCTGGGGCGGATACACGAGCTGGATGTCCGCGCCGCTCTCCTGCGCGAGCAGGGCGTCCTGCTCGTAAGCGAGCAGCACGTCACCCTTGCCGCCGGTGAACGTCTGCAGGGCTGCCGACGCCTTGTCGTCCTGCACCGGCACGTTGTGGAAGAGGTCGCTCAGGTACCGCTGGGCCTGGGCGGGCGTCTTGCCCTCCTTCAGCTCCGCGCCGTACGCCGCCATGATGTTCCAGCGGGCGCCGCCGGACGTGAACGGGTTGGGCGTGATCACCTCGACGCCCGGCTTGACCAGGTCGTCCCAGCTCGTGATGTGCTTCGGGTTGCCCTTGCGCACGACGAACACGACCTCCGTGTTCGCCACGATGCCGTTGTACTGGTTCTGATCCCAGTTGGGGCTGACGAGCTTCGCGTCGACGAGCCGCGCGATGTCGGGCTCGAGCGCGAAGTGGACGACGTCGGCGGCCTGCCCGGCGGCCACCGCCCGGCTCTGGTCGCCGGAGGCGCCGTAGGACTGCGTGAACGTGACGCCCTTGCCCGCGGACGTCTGGTTGAAGGCGGGAATCAGCTTCGCGTACGACGTCTCGGGCGTCGAGTAGGCGACCAGGTCGATCTTCCCCTGGGACTCGGCGTCGGCGGTGCTCCCGCCGCCGCAGCCCACGGCCAGGGCGGCGAGGGAGAGCACGACGGCGCCGGCCGCCGCGATTCGGACTTGCACTCGGTTCAACTTGTCTCCTTTGTCTATCGACGAAGTTGAGATTAGAGTAGGATGGGTGCGTCAGACTGTCAAGCGAGAACCCTCGGACAGGGGAGCTCGCCGCGGATCTCAGGAGAGGCGTCAACCAGTGGCTGCAGGAAACGTGGGAACCAACGTCCGCCACCTGCTGGGCATGCACCAGCTGCGTCAGCAGCAGCTCGCCCGCTACCTCGGGATGTCCCCGCAGGGCCTGTGGAACATCCTCCACGGCCGCTCCGAGCCGCGGTCGCGCACGGCGCAGCGGATCGCGGCGGCGTTCGGCATCACGATGGACGCCCTCTTCGCCGACACGGGCCGCTGCGTGCGCGCCGGCGCCGGGGTGTTCGAGCGGGCGCCCGTGCGGTCGCTCGCGGAGCTCGGCGACTCCGGCGAGGACGAGTGGCCGAGCCTCGCCGCCGGGAAGGCCCTCGGATGAGCGCAGCCGGCACGCGCCTGCGCCTGGTCGGGCCGGCCCCCGTCATCGGCCCCGACCTGCACGCCGCCGCCTGATGCAGCAGGTCGGGAAGGGCCGGCCGCCCCGCTGGGCGGCGGCGGGAAGTCTCGCCCTCGCCCTGCCGGCCGCGCCGCTCGGGGTGGCCGCCGTCGGTACCGGGTCGGCCTCGCTCGCCATCCTCGCCGGCGGTGCCGCGGGCCTCGCGTTGCTCGCCGCCTGGGTGGGCCCGGCGGCGCTGCCGGGCACCGGCCGCGCCGGGGCCGTCGAGCTCGTGATCGTCACCGCGGTGACCGCGTGGGCGGCCGCGCTCGATGCCGCCGTGGCGGGAGCCGCCGTCCGCGGAGGCCCGGTGGCGTTCCACCCCGTGGCCGTCGCGGCGACGGCGCTCGCCTACGCGGGCGGAAGCGCCTGGTCGCTGCGATCGGCCGGCGACGTCTGGTGGCGGTGGCCGGTCGCCTGCGCGCTCACGGCGGTCGTCTGGATCGCCGGCCAGGCGGCGGTGTGATCCGAGCGGCCGATTTGTGACGGAAAGGTAAAGGCGGTGCGCTACCCCGTGTCGTCCTTCCGCGGCGTTTGGTAGCCTCCTGCGCCATGCCAACCGCCCGAGGCCAGGCGAGCGCGCGCGCCCGCGTAACCCGAGCGAGCATCGCCACCGGAGTCGTCGTCGGCGTGCTGGCCGCGGCGCTGACTGCGGGCCCTGCCGGCGCGACGTCGATCTCGCAGAAGAAGGTCCAGGCCCGGGTCGCGGAGGCACAGCTCGGCAAGCTCTCCCGCCAGGCCGAGCATGCCGTCGAGGTCTACGACGGTATCCACCAGCGGTACGAGGACACGCTGGCGGCACTGCGGCTGAACCAGGAGACGCTGCACGTCGCCCGCCAGAACCTCGCCGCGGCCCAGAAGCAGCTGGCCGCGAGCCTGACCGCCGACTACAAGAGCGGCGACCAGGACGCGATCTCCTACATGCTCGCCGCTCGCTCGATCGGCGACCTCGTCGACCAGGTCCAGGTGCTCCAGCGCACGACGGGCGTGAACAAGGATCTGCTCGGCGAGATCACGAAGTACCACGGCGAGGTGGTGCGGCGCGAGCGGCTGCTGCAGAAGCAGGAGCGGCAGCGGCGCACCCAGCAGGCCGCCGCGGCGGCCCAGCGCGACAGGGCGAGGGCGGCCGTCGACCGCCAGCAGCGCTACCTCGACGGCCTCAAGTCGTCGATCCGGGACATGATCGCCGCGCAGCAGCGGGCGGCCGAGCGCGCCGCCGCCGCGAGCGCCGCCGAGGCCGGCGCCGCGCCGACCGTGCCCACGAACCTCCCGAACCCGCCCGCGAGCACCCTCGGCGGCCAGGCGGTCGCCATCGCCGAGCGCTATCTGGGCGTCCCGTACGTGTGGGGCGGCGCGAGCCCGTCCGGCTTCGACTGCTCGGGCCTCACGATGTACGTCTACGCGCAGCTGGGCGTCTCGCTCCCGCACAACGCCGCCGCGCAGTACGACTCGCTGCCGCACGTCTCCGAGAGCGACCTGCAGCCCGGCGACCTCGTCTTCTTCGACGGCCTGAACCACGTCGGCATCTACATCGGCGGCGGTTCGATGATCCACGCGCCGCACACCGGCACCGTGGTGCAGATCTCGTCGCTCTCCGGCGGCGGCTCGTACTACGGCGCCGCCCGCGTCCCCGGCTGATCCACCACGGTCGGATGTGGCGAGGGTCCCGGCTGGGGACTGTCCCCATGATTCGCCGGCGCCTGCCGGCACCCGCGATTCAGGAGCCCTGGCGCTCGAGCCAGCGCGCGGCGGTGTCGCCGGTTTCCACCACGTGCTGGTGCAGCAGCTTGCGCGCGCGGCGGGCGTCGGGCTTCATGAGCGCCTCGACGATGCGGTCGTGGTCGGCCAGGCTGCGGGGGATGATCTCCGGGTCGTCGGCGAAGGTGCGCCACGCGATCGAGCGGGGCACGCTGTTCTGGAGGGATTGCACGGTGTCGCGCAGCGGCGGGCAGGCGGCGGCGGCCAGGATCACGTTGTGGAAGAGCTCGTTCGCCTGCGACCACTGCTCGCACAGGATCGCGAGCCCCTCCTCGTCGTCGCGGGCCAGCGAGCGGTGGCGCTCGTAGCCCGTCCGTAGCAGCGCCTGGGCGACGTCGAGGTCGCCCCGGTCGTAGCCCGTGAGCCGGCCCGCCGACCGCTCGGCGGCCAGGCCCTCCAGCTCCGCCCGGACGAGATAGACGTTGCGGCACTCCTCGGGGCTGAACCGGCGCACGACGGCGCCGCGGTGGCCGAGCTGGTCGACGAGCCCGATCGCCTGCAGCTGCCGCAGCGCCTCCCGCACGGGCGTGCGGCTGACGCCGAACCGGCCGGCGAGGTCCTCCTGGCGCAGCCGCGACCCGAGCGGGATCCGCCCCGTGACGATCTCGACCTGCAGCTTGTGGGCCAGGTCGTCGGCGCGCGAGAGGACCGGAGTGTGCGGGCTCACATCCTCGATGGTAACACTGCGGGGAGTCGAACACCCCGATCGATGTATCCGTTCCGAGTATGTTTGGATCCAAACTGCTATGGTGGCCGGCACAAATCGAGGAGGAGCGCCCATGCCCGCAGACGCCGCCGCCAAGCTTCCGGAGATCGAGCACATCAAGGCCCGCAAGGACGGGCTGGACGTCCTCGCGGACATCTACCGGTACGCGGAGCTCGGCTTCGACGCGATCGAGCCCGACGACCTCACCCTGTTCCGCTGGTACGGCATCTACACGCAGCGCTCCGAGCAGTCGGCCGCCTCCGGCAACCCGGGGCCGTCCGACGAGACCGACGGCTTCTTCATGCTGCGGGTCAAGTTCCCGAACGGCATCGTCACGTCGGAGCAGCTGCGGACGGTCGGCCGCCTCGCGGAGCGCTACGGGCGCGGCATGGGCGACATCACCACGCGCCAGAACATCCAGCTGCACTGGCTCCGGATCCAGGATCTCCCCGTCGTGCTCGACGAGCTGAACGCCGTCGGGCTCTCGTTCACGCAGGCCTGCGGCGACGTCTGGCGCAACGTCGTCGGCTGCCCACTGGCCGGCGTCGACGGGCACGAGCTGCTCGACTCGCGGCCGGTCATTGCCGAGCTCGAGCGGACGTTCGTCGGCGACAAGCGCTTCTCGAACCTCCCCCGCAAGTTCAAGGTCTCGGTATCGGGCTGCCTGCACCGCTGCGCCCAGCACGAGATCAACGACATCGGGCTCGTGGCGGTCGAGCGCGAGGGCGTGCTCGGCTACGACGTCTGGGTCGGCGGCGGCCTGGGGGCCTCGGCCCGCATGGGCCGCCGGCTGGACGCCTTAGTCCGGCCCGAGGAGGCGGCCGCGGTATGCGCCGCCATCACCGAGATCTACCGCGACGAGGGCAACCGCACCAAGCGCACGAGGGCCCGGATCAAGTTCCTGGTCGACGAGTGGGGCGTGGAGCGGCTGCGGGCCGAGGTCGAGCGCAAGCTCGGGCGGGAGCTGCCGACGTCGGTCGCGCCCGCCGACCCGATCGATCCGCACCGTGACCACCTCGGCATCCACCCGCAGGTCGAGCCGGGCCTCTACTACCTGGGCGCAACGACGCTCCGGGGCCGCTTCACGGGCGAGCAGATGATCGCCGCCGCCGACATCGCCGACCGCTTCGGGTCGGGCGAGCTGCGGTGCACGAACCGCCAGAACATCATCGTCCTGGGCGTGTCCGACGCCGACGTCGAGGAGGCGGCGGCGTCGCTCGCCGACGTCGGCCTGCCAACGCGCGCGTCGACGTTCCGGCGCGGGATCATCTCCTGCACGGGAATGGAGTTCTGCAAGCTCGCGATCGTCGAGACGAAGGAGCGCGCCCGCGAGCTGATCGAGCACCTCGAGCGGCGCGTCGGCGACGTGGCCGGGTCGCTGCGCATCAACCTGAACGGCTGCCCCAACGCCTGCGCCCAGTACCAGGTGGCCGACATCGGCCTCCAGGGCGGCATCGCCCGCCTCCCCGACGGGGACCGGGTGCAGGGCTTCATCCTCCACATCGGGGGCCGTCTGGGCGCCGGCGCCGGGTTCGGGCGCCGGGTCGCCTCGAAGGCCATCCCGGCGGACGACGCCCGCTACGCGGTCGAGCGGATCGTGCGCGCCTACGCGGCGGAGCGGCCGAGCGACGGCACCTTTGCGGCCTGGGCGCAGGGGCAGTCCGATCGCCGGCTGGCGGCGCTCGCGGGCGTCGCGGTCGCGCGGGAACCGGTCGAGGCGGCCGCCTGAGCGTAGGCTTGCCTCGATGGAGGTGACAGGCGGAACGGGTGGAGTCGACTGGCGCGTGACCGCGAACGGGGTCGACTCGGCTGTTCGCGACGGGAACGACCCACACTGGGGACGGGACGAGTCGCTCGCCGCACACAGGCGGGTGGAGCGAACGGCTGCAGGAAGCGGGCTCTCCGTCAGGCGGAGTGGTCACGACGGGGCAGGCGACGACGTCGAAGCGGCGGTCACCGTCCGCACCGACGACGCCGACGCGGCGCGCGAGGCGGCGGCCACGCTGCTCGGCCGCGCCCTGCCCTCGGTGACCTGGGAGCGGTTCGACGTCGAGCCGCTCGCCGCCCACGACGGCGCGGGCCACCGGGCAACGCCCGCTCCGGGCCTAGACGAGTGAGCCGGTCGAGGCGGCCGTCTGAGCGAGGGGTGAGCTCAGTGACGGCCGCCCAGCCGGCGCCGGTGTGGCGCTATGCCACCGCCGGCCGGCCGCGCAGTCGCGCGGCCCATCGTACGCGCCGTTCGTGCTCGCGCCCCGCCCGCAGCTCGGGCTGGAGATCGCCGGCGCGGGCGCGGCGCAGCAGCTCCGCGTGGCGGGCCTGTGCCGTCAGCTCCGCGGCCCGGAGCCGGGCGAGATCCTCGTGCACGTGCGCGTTGGGAAACATGTCCAAGGGACGCGCCGGGCGGCCGGGATCTTCCCGCCGGTTCGCGGTTGCCGCGTTCGGGCCGTTCTCTAGTACCATGAGACCAGCACCGCCGGGGCGATCCCCGGCGTCGCATCCAGAGAGGCGGAGGGACCGGCCCTGTGAAGCCTCGGCAACCATCCCCCACGGGAAAGGTGCCAAATCCGGCGGGATCCCCGGATCCCGGACGATGTGAACCGGCCGCGCCCCCACCGGCGCCGGCCCGAACGTAGGGGATCGACCATGAAGGCAACCCATCTCGCCTGCAAGGGCTGCGGCGCCACCTACCCGCTCGAGGCGCTCTTCGCCTGCGACCGCTGTTTCGGCCCGCTCGAGGTCGGCTGGGACGAGTCCGAGCCGGTGGCGCGCGACCGCATCGCCGCGGGGCCGCAGACGCTGTGGCGGTTCGCCGACTTCCTGCCCGTCGCGCCGCCTGATCGGGGCCTGCCGGTCGGCTGCTCGCCGCTGATCCGGGCCGACCGGCTCGCGGCCGAGCTCGGCCTCGACTGCGAGCTGTACGTGAAGACCGAGACCTCGAACCCGACTCACTCCTTCAAGGACCGGGTCGTCGCGGTGGCCGCCGCGAAGGCCGTCGAGCTCGGCTACGGGGCCCTCGCCTGTGCCTCGACCGGCAACCTGGCGGGCGCCACGGCCGCCGCCGGGGCGGCCCTCGGCCTGCCGGCCTACATCTTCGTGCCCGCCGACCTCGAGCGGGAGAAGATCATCGCCGCCGCCGCCTACGGGGCGACCGTCTTCGCCGTCGACGGCTCGTACGACGACGTGAACCGGCTCTGCTCGGAGCTCGCGTACGACCGGCCGTGGGCGTTCGTGAACGTGAACATGCGCGCCTACTACGCCGAGGGCTCGAAGACGATCGCGCTCGAGACGGCCGAGCAGCTCGGCTGGCGCGCGCCCGACCGGGTGGTCGCGCCGATCGCGTCCGGTTCCCTGTACACGAAGATCCTGCAGGGCTTCGAGCAGGGCCGGGCGGCCGGGTTGATCGAGCCCGGGCCGGCGCCGGTCATGCACGGATCCCAGGGCGAGGGGTGCGCGCCGGTCGCCGCGGCGTTCGCCGCCGGTGACGATGCGGTCGTGCCCGTCCGCCCGACCGGGATCGCGAAGTCGCTTGCGATCGGCAACCCCGCCGACGGCGTCTACGCGCTCGGCGTCGCCCGCCGCACCGGCGGCAGCATCGAGCCTGCCTCCGACGCGGAGATCGTCGAGGGCATGCAGCTGCTCGCCCGCACCACCGGCATCTTCACCGAGACGGCCGGCGGGGTCACGACCGCAGTGCTGCGCAAGCTGGCCGAGCGAGGCGAGATCGAGGCGGGGGAGACCGTGGTCGTATACATCACCGGCGACGGCCTGAAGACCGTCGAGGCGGTGGCGCCGGCCGTCGAGACGATCGCCATCCCGGCGGACGCCGACGCCGTCGACGCAGCGCTTGCCGAGCCCATCGCGACGTGACCCTGCGCGTCCGCCCTCCGACGGCGGCCGACGCCGCCGCGGTGGCCGCGCTCGGCAACGCGTTCGAGCAGGCGATGGCCGGTGAGGAGGCGGATGCCTGGAGCGAGACCGAGGTGGTGCGGGAGTGGGCGACGCTCGCCGATCCCGCTCGCGACGCGTGGCTGATCGAGCGTGACGGGGCGGCCGCCGGCTACGCGACGCTGCGCGGCGAGGGGAGGGCGTGTTCGAGGCCGACGGCTACGTCCACCCCGAGCACGCCGGCCACCGCGCCGGCGCGCGCCTCCTCGCGCTCACCGAGGCGCGCGCGGACGAGCTGGCCGAGGCGTCCCCCGGGGAGCGCGCGGTGCTGCGAAACGCCGTCCTCTACGCCGATGCGCCCGCCCGGGCGCTGCTCGAGTCACGCGGCTACCGGCCGGTGCGCAGCTTCCTGCGCATGCGCATCGACCTGGACGGCCCGCCTCCGTCGCCCCGCTGGCCGGACGGGGTCGCCGTGGGGCCCTTCCGGCCCGGCATCGACGATGCCGAGGTGCACGACTGCCTGGAGGAGACGTTCGCGCAGGAGTGGACGCACACCTCCGAGACGCTCGCGGCGTGGCGGGAGCGCAAGCTCTCGGACCCGCGCTTCGACCCCGGCCTGTGGCTGGTCGCCGGCGGCGAGGTGTGCGGGATCGCCCTCTGCACGCCGGGGCAGTTCGAGATGGGGTTCGTGAACACGCTCGGCGTGCGGGCCCCGTGGCGGCGGCGAGGGCTCGGCCTGGCGCTGCTCCGTGCCGCCTTCGGGCTGTTCTGGGCGCGGGGCGAGCGCCGGGTCGCCCTGGGCGTCGACGCGGAGAACCCGACCGACCCCAAACGGCTCTACGAGCGGGCGGGGATGCGGGCCGCCTGGCGCGCGGACGTCTACGAGAAGGATCTGAGGGGCCAGGCCCCGCAAACCCGCCAATAGGGGTCTGACCCCGTTTGGCGGGTCCGGTCGCCGCGGTGGGGAAGCGCGGGCCGATACCGGCGGCAGGTCATCGGCCCGCGTGTGTGCATGATCGGTGCGCGGCGGCCGGGCCACGCTCCCGGCGGCGGTGAACCGCTCCTCCCCGGTTTGGAGGGATCGGGTCTACGCGGCGGCGGTCACGTGCTCGTCCAGGCGCAGGGCCTGCGCGAGCTGTGCCTTGGGCCGCGCGCCCACCGCGCGCTCGACGATCTCGCCCTTCTTGAGCAGGATGAGCGTCGGGATGCTGGAGACGCCGAACGCGCCGGCCAGCTCGGGCTCGGCGTCGACATCGACCTTGCCGACCTTGATCCGGCCGGCGTAGTCACCGGCGAGCTCGTCGACGATGGGGGAGACCATGCGGCACGGGCCGCACCAGGCCGCCCACAGGTCGAGCAGGACGGGCACGTCGGAGTCGACGACCTCGGCCTGGAAGTTGCTCTTCGTGATCTCGATGCTGGACACAGATTGCTCCTTCAAGCACTGTTCAACTGACTAGCTATATAGTTGCACATGCGGTACACTTTTGCAAGTGACGATGCCCCGACCCCTTACCCCCGCCATGGCGGCCGCAATCGCCGAGCGGTTCCGGCTGCTGGCGGAGCCGACGCGCCTGCGCCTGCTCGACCTGCTGGCCGACGGCGAGCGCAGCGTCGGCAGCCTGGCCGGGGAGCTCGGATGCACCCAGGCCAACGTCTCCAAGCACCTCGCGCTCCTGGCCGACGCGGGCCTGGTCGAGCGCCGGCGCCAGGGCCTGCACGGGTACTACCGCGTCTGCGACCCGGCGGTGTTCGCACTCTGCGACCAGGTGTGTGAGACGCTTCGCCGGCATGCGGACGCACGCGCCGCCGCGCTGCGCGAGCCCGCCTGACCACCACCGCCGAGCCCGGAAGGACGACACGATGGCGTTCATCGACACGATCCCCGCGGATGCCGCCGCCGGCGACGTCGCGGCCATGTACGAGGCCGATCGGGCCGCGTTGGGATTCCTGCCGAACTTCACCCGCGCATACTCTCACCGGCCGGGCGTCTATGCAGCCTGGAGAGGGCTGAACGGGTCGATCAAGGCGAACATGGACGAGCGCCGCTACGAGATCGCGACGCTCGCCGCCGCCCGCCGCCTGCGCTCGAGCTACTGCTCGCTCGCGCACGGCCGCGTGCTGGCGCGGCTGATCCCGGCCTCCGTCGTGCAGGACATCGTCCTCGGACGGCCCTCGGACGACCTGGACGAGGTGGACATGGCCGTCATCGACCTGGCGGACAGGGTGGCGGCGGACGCCACCACGGTCACGCAGGCCGACATCGATCGCCTGCGCGGCCTCGGCCTCGCCGACGCGGAGATCCTGGACGTCGTCCTGGCCGCAGCCGCGCGCTGTTTCTTCAGCAAGGTGCTCGACGCCGTCGGCTGCGAGCCCGACGCGGACTTCAACGACCTGATCGAGCCGGGGCTGCGCGCCGCGCTCACGGTCGGCCGCCCGATCGCGAACGCATAACCGGTGCCAGGCACCGGATATTCACGTCTCTCGGTGCCGGGCGAGGGTCAGACGCGGCCGCGGAGGGCCAGGACGTTGCGGACGTACCAGCGCGTCTCCGGCAGCACGCCGCGCACGCGCACCGAGCGCTCGCCCTGGTAGTAGGCGGCGACCGCCCGCGCCTCGTTGCCGCCGAAGGCGCCGATCAGGTGATGCAGGAACGCGACCCCGATGCGGACGTCGCCGTCGCCCGTGTGCGGCACGGAGTGGCCGATCAGGACGTCCTCGACGTACGTCCAGGTGCCCGGCAGGATCTGCATCGGGCCCCACGCCCCGGCGGGCGAGAGGATGTTCGTATGGAACCCCGACTCCTGCCAGGCGACCGCCCGGGCGAGCGAGGCGTCCACGCCGTAGTGCGCCGACCAGGCGTTGATCGAGGCGGGCACCGACCACTGGTCGAGCGGGCTCTGGGCCGGGGCGTGCCCGGACGGGACGCGCAGGGTGATCCCGGCCAGCAGGATCCCGTGCACGCGCAGGTGGTTGGCCCGGGCCAGCCGGTGCATGCCGACGCCGAAGCGCGCCGCGATGCCCCAGAGCGAGTCGCCGGGCCGCACGACGTAGGTGCCGCCCATCGCGGGCGAGGCGCCGCCCCCGCCGCCGCCGTTCGCGCCGGCCGGCAGGTGCAGGGTCGATCCGGCCAGGAGCAGGCCGCGGGCGGAGATGCCGTTCGCCCGCGCGAGCGCGTCGACACTCACGCCGAAGCGGGCGCCGATCCCCGAGAGCGTGTCGCCCCAGCGCACCGTGTACGTGCCCCCGCCGGACGCGCGGCCCGGGATGACGAGGGCGCTGCCGGCGCGCAGGATGCCGTTCACGGGCCGGTGGTTGGCACGCGCCAGCCGGCGCAGGCCGACGCCGTGGTCGCGGGCGATGGCGGTGAGCGTGTCGCCGTAGCGGACGACGTAGTGGGTGCGCGCGGCCGCCGGGGCGGCCCCGGCCAGGGCGAGCGTGGTGGCTGCGAGTGCTGCGATTCGTAGGCGCATAGGTACGGCTCCTCCGTGCGGACCCTCCCAGTTCGACGCTCCGCGTCCCAGTCCTCCCCGCTGGGTACCTTGCCGCCATGGCCGTCCGCCGCCGGGTCGTCGTGTCGGGCCGCGTGCAGGGCGTCGGCTTCCGCGCCGCGGTGAGCCGGCACGCGCGCACGCGCGGCGTCGCCGGCTGGGTGCGCAACCTGCCGACGGGTCAGGTGGAGGCCGTCTTCGAGGGCGACGAGGCGGCCGTGGAGGGGATGATCCGGTTCTGCGGGGACGGCCCGAGGGGTGCGCAGGTCGAGGGGCTGGACGTCGTCGACGAGCCGCCGGTGGGCGAGACCGGCTTCTCAGCCTGAGGGCTCGCCCCCGTCCCCGGCGGGCACACGCCCCAGCCGCGCGAGCAGCTCCGCCACCCGCTCCTCGGCGGCGTCCAGGCGGGCCCGGCAGAGGGCATGCAGCTGCTCCCCCCGCTCCCACAGCGCCAGGGCCTCGTCGAGCGACGTGCTGCCGTCCTCGAGCCGGCGCACGATCTGCTCGAGCTCGTCGCGGGCCTGCTCGAAGCTCGGCTCGGCGCTCACGGCTCCACCTCCTCGACCCGCGCGCCGACGCGCCCGGCGGCGAGGCGCACGCCGATCCGCTCGCCCGCGGAGAGCGTGCCGGCCTCGCGCACCACGGCTCCGGCACCGTCCTGCACGATGGCGTACCCGCGCTCGAGCGTCGCCGCCGGGCCCAACAGCCGCAGCCGGTCGCGGGCGCCGCGCAGGCGCGCCCCCTCGCGCTCGAGCCGCAGCTCCGGCAGCCGCCGCAGCGAGGCGGCAGACAGGTCGAGGGCCGCCCGCCGGGTCGTGATCCAGCTGCGCGGGTCGGCGAAGGCGGGCCGGGCGGCGAGCAGCTCCAGATGGCGGCGGGCGTGCGTCGCACGGCCCTCGAGCGCGCGCCCCGCCCGGGCCAGGAGCGCGTCGAGCTCCGCCGTCACCGCGGCGTGGTCGGGCACGATCAGCCTGGCGGCCAGGCTGGGGGTGCCGGCGCGGACGTCGGCGACGAGATCGACGAGGGGGGTGTCCTGCTCGTGGCCGATCGCGGCGACGACCGGCGTCCCGCACGCGGCCACCGCCCGGCACAGGGCCTCGTCCGAGAACGGCAGCAGGTCTTCGACGCTGCCCCCGCCGCGGGCGAGCACGATGACGTCGACCTCCGGGTCGGCGTCGAGCCGCCGCAGGGCCGCCCGCAGCTCGCCGCCCGCCCCGGCGCCCTGCACGGCCGCCTCGACGATCCGGAAATGCACGCCCGGGTGGCGCGCCGAGGCCGTCTCGACGACGTCGCGCTTCGCCGCCGCGTCGCTCCCGCACACGAGCCCGACGACACGGGGCAGGAACGGCAGCGGCCGCTTGCGCTCGGCCGCGAACAGGCCCTCGTCGGCGAGCCGCAGCCGCACCTCCTCGATCCGGCGCAGCAGCTGGCCCAGCCCGAACAGCTCGATCGCGTAGGCCTTGAACCGGAACTCGCCCTTGCGCTGCCACAGCTCCCCGCGGCCGAACGCGTGGACGCGGTCGCCGGCGGCGGGCGGCGGCTGGATGCGGTCGAACTTCTCCTTCTGCATCGACCCCCGCAGGATCGATGTGCCGTCCTTGAGGCAGAAGTAGACGAGCCCCCAGCGGTCGGTGCGCTTCAGCTCCGACAGCTCGCCCTCGACCCAGACGTTCCCGAGCCGGGCGAGCCAGTCGGCCACACCCTGGTTGAACCCGGCCACCGAGTAGACCGTGCGGTCGCCGTAGGTGGTCGGCGTCGGCTTCGCGCTCACGAATGAAGTCTAGGGATCGCCTAGGTGAGGATGCGCGCCGCCGTGTGCGGGGTGCAGCCGCACTCGAGGATCTCGACCGCCCGGTGCAGGTCGGCCGAGCTCTTCGCGAGGCGCTCTGCCACCCGCAGCGGATAGCCCGCCTGGAGCAGCACGTGCAACCGCCACGCCTCCACCTGCGAAGCCGCGTCG
>JAICJC010000170.1 GCA_025928655.1 Thermoleophilia bacterium
CGGGAACGTCGTCTCGATCTCGCTCTCGGGCTTGAGCTCCTCGACCGTGACGTCCTGCGTCGTGTGCACCTCGGCCCGGGGGATGATCCGGCTGGGCCGGTTCTTGTCCCAGACCCAGACGTCCTCCATGGTCAGGTGCACGAGCGGATAGGCGGGGGAGTTCGCCGTCTCCATTTCCAGCCGGTTGCACAGATAGGTCGCCTCGGCTGTCAGCACGCAGTAGCGGAAGAGCCCGAACACCGTCGCGTACTCGCGCTTGAGCCGCAGCTCGAGCTCGGCGTCGAACTCCTCCAGGTCTTCGATGTAGGACATGCGCGGGAGTCTAGTGCCCGTCGCCTGGGAGCTCAGAGGACGCCGGGGATGAGCCGCTTCGTGCGCGCGGCGTACTCGTCGTACTCGGGGAATTCGGCCCGGATGTTGCGCTCCTCGTAGCCCGTGCGCACGAGCTGGAGGCCGACGCAGAGGAGCCAGGTGAGCCCGGCCCAGACCGGCTCGCGGGAACCGAGCACCACGCCCAGCACCGCCGTCAGCTCGCCCAGGTAGAGCGGGTGCCGTACGAGGCGGTACGGACCGCGGGTGACGAGGCCGCGGACGTCCGGGAGGATGCCGAAGCAGCGCCCGAGCACGGCCACCGAGCCGATCGCGAACGCCAGCCCGGCGATCAGGAGCACGTCGGAGGCGATCACCGCGGCGCCGCCGTCGGTGCGGGCGCCGAAGAGGCCGACCGCGATGACGGCCAGCTGGGAGACGAGGGCGACGGCCACGCCGACCGGCGAGCGGTTGCGCCGCAGCGGCGCCGGTCGGATGTTGATGAGGACGATGAAGAGGCCCCACAGCGTCGCGGACAGCGCGTGGAAGGCGGCGGCGCTCGCGCTGGGCGAGTGGCCGACGCCGAGCACCGACACGGTCGACATGGTCGTGAAGAGCAGCGTCGGGATGAGGCGCGAGCCGACGAGCGTGAAGACGTCGGAGACGCGGGCGATCGGGCTGGCCGCGAAATCGGTCATACACGGGTCATCGGCGGCCGCGCCCCTCTACATGAGCGCCGTCCCCGCCGGCTCCACGCCCTGGGGGTCGAGCGCGGCCAGCCAGTCCGCGACCGTCCGGCCGCGCAGCACCAGGCCCGGGTCGAGGTCCGCGAGCGGCCGCAGCACGAATTCGCGCTCGTGCGCGCGCGCGTGGGGAAGCGTCAGGCGCGCGTCCGAACGCTCCTCGCCCTCGTACCAGATCAGGTCGAGGTCGAGCGTGCGCGGGCCCCAGCGCACGTCCCGTACGCGCCCGAACTCGGCCTCGACGGCGTGCAGCACGTCCAGCAGCGCGTCCGCCGCGAGCGACGTCCTCACCCGGCCGACGGCGTTCGCGAAGTCCGGCTGGCCCGGCGGCCCGATCGGCCGGGTGCGGTAGATCGGCGAGCCGGCGACCAGCTCGACCCCCGGCCGCCCGGCGAGGGCGACCGCCGCCGCGCGCAGCGTCGCGACCGGCTCACCGAGGTTGGCGCCGAACGCGACGTATGCCGGGATCACCCCTCCGGGGGCACTTTGCACGGATCACCCTTACGAAATGTTCACATTTGCCGATGGTCTCTATCGGACGGCTCGCGTTGGGCCCTCCGATCGCTCCAGCTCCGGAACGCCTGAAGGATGGTGCCATGTCGACCCTCATGGAACTTGCCGTCGTGCTCGTACTCTGCCCCGCCGCGCTCGCGATCTGGGCCGATGCCCGCTATCCCCACCTCCGCCCCAAGGGGCTCCGGCGCACAACCGTGCACCTGGGCATCGGCGGGCTGCTCGCCTTCGTCCTCATGCGGCCGCTGCTCGTCGGCGTCGCGGAGCTCGTGTCCGGCCCCGCCGGCCAGGCGGCCGCCATCGCCACCGCCTGCGCCGTGACCACCTACTGCCTGACCGTGTCGGTCTGGATCGTGCGCCACGCCGCCGAGGCGATGCGCACCGACGGCTGAGCCGCTAGACGGCTTCCGCCATCACCTCGCGCAGGGCCGCCGCGGCCTCCGCGCGGGTGCGCGCCTTCAGCTTGCGCAGGATCGCCTTGACGTGCCAGCGCACCGTCTCCGGCGACAGGAAGAGGCGGCTCGCGATCTCGCTCGTCGTCTCACCCGCCGCGATCAGCTGCAGGATCTCGAGCTGACGCGGGGTCAGGCGCTCGCGGTGCGGGAGCTTGGTGGCGAGCACCATCCGCCGCTGGGTGTCGCGGACGTCCGCGATCAGGTGCGCGGCCATCCGCCGCGACAGCGCCGCCTCGCCGCGCAGGACGCCGCGCAGCGCCTCGGCCAGCCGCTCCGGGGCCTGGTCCTTGGTGAGATACCCGACGGCGCCGGCGCGCACCGCCGCGATCATGTCGGACGGTTCGCGCGACTCGCTCAGCATCACGACCCGCACGCGCTCGCCGTGAAGCTCGAACAGCCGCCGGGTGGCGTCGATGCCGCTGCCGTCGGCCAGCTGGAGGTCCATGAGCACGATGTCGGGCATCCGGGCGGCGATGACGTCCATCGCCTCGTGCACCGTCCCGGCCGAGCCGTCGACACGGAACCCCTCCGCGTTCAGCAGATCGATCAGGCCGCGCCGAAAAAGTGGCTGGTCCTCGACCACCACGATCCGCATCCCGTCCATGGTTCCGTTATACGGGTGCTTCGTTGCCGCCGATAGAGCCGCGGGCGACGGTCACGGCGACCTCGGCGACGTCGTGCTTCACCGGCGCGTGAGGTTTGGCGACCCGCACCCGCACCCCGTCGACGGGGTAGCGGTCGGAGAGGTCGTCCGCGATCACCGAGGCCAGCCGCTCGAGCAGCGCGTAGGGACCGCCGGCGGCCAGCTCGGCCACGCGGTCGCACACGGCGGAGTAGTTGACGGCGTCGGCCAGGTCGTCGCTCTCCCCGGCCGCCGACGGCCGGCAGTCCAGCCAGACGTCGATCACGAACGGCTGCCCGCGCTCGCGCTCGAAGTCGCGCACGCCGTGGTGGGCGTACACCCGCAGGCCCCGGATCTCGACCAGCGCCCGGCTCACGGGGCGGCCTCGATCGCCGCCGCGACCGCCAGGGCGTCGCGGGTCGCCCTGACCGCGTGGACGCGCAGCATCCACGCCCCCCGCCGCACCGCGGCCAGGTTGACGGCCACGGTGGCGATGTCGCGGCCCTCGAGCGGCTGGCCGGTGAGCGCGCCCAGGAACGACTTGCGGGAGGCGCCCAGGAGGACGGGCGGCCCGATCGCGGCGATCCGATCGAGGTGGCGCAGGAGGGCGAGGTTGTGATCGGCGGTCTTCCCGAACCCGATCCCCGGATCGATGCAGATCTGGTCGGCGGCGATGCCCCGCTGCGTCGCCAGCGCCACCCGCTCCTCCAGGAACGCGGACACCTCCGCCACGACGTCGTCGTAGCGGGGGTCGTCCTGCATCGTCTTCGGCTCCCCCAGCATGTGCATCAGGCACACCGGCACCCCGGCGGCCGCGACGACCTCCGCCATCGCCGGGTCGTGGCGCAGGGCGGTGACGTCGTTCACGAGCGCGGCCCCGGCCCGGATGGCCCGGTCGGCGACCTCGGCCTTGACGGTGTCGATCGAGACCGGCACGTCCGTCTCGCGGACGAGGCCCTCGATCACGGGCAGCACCCGCTCGAGCTCGACCTCCAGCGGCACGGGGTCGGACCCCGGCCGGGTGGACTCGCCGCCCACGTCGAGCACGTCCGCTCCCTCGGCGGCGAGCTCGAGGCCGTGGGCGATCGCGGCCTTCGGGTCGAGGAACGCGCCCCCGTCGGAGAACGAGTCGGGGGTCACGTTCACCACGCCCATGACGGCCGGGGCCGGGAACCTCTCGCGCAGCGGCAGCACGCTGCGCAGCCTAGAGCGTCCGGCTCGCCTAGCGGTACGCGAGCGCCGTCGCCTCGGTGATCTGGCGCTGCCAGCCGGGCGAGAACGTCCAGGTGCCGCGGTGCGGCACGTACAGCTCGGTGGACGAGTTGTTGTCGAAGCCGATCGCGTTGCGGGCGCCGAGCTGGACGAGCATCTTGCCCCAGGTCCAGCCGGGGACGCCGTTGCCGTAGCGGACACCGCCCGTGATGATGAACCAGCCGCGCGTCGCCGTCTCGGCCACCGCGGGCCGCCAGTGCGGGTAGTCCCACTGCCAGCCGTCGCTCGACATCATCGGCGGGTTCACCCACGGAGCCGGGTACGACACCCTGCCGCCCTTCACCAGGCGCGGCTTGCCCCCCATGACGTCCGAGACGCCGGCCCAGCGCGGGTTGTCGGTGGAGATCGTCAGGGTATGGGTGCTCGCGGTGGCCCGCTGCTCGAGGCCGGCCTCGGCGAAGTGCCCGGACCGGGTGATCATGAGCGCCTGGCCTGGATCCAGCACGGGCCGCGCTCCGCCGTGGCAGACGTAGCCGCCGCACGCGGGCAAGACCTGGAGCTGCGTGGTCGTGGTCACGCCGGTGCCCTCGCCGAGCCGGAAGCCCCGGACCGTCTCGCCCGTCTTCAGGCCGCTCGAGTTGGCGACCGTCTCGTTGCCCTGCAGCATGTTGGCGAAGAAGTCCGGCCTGGCATCCGTGACGACGACACCGACCCAGCCCCACGGCACGCGGGGGGACGAGCCCGTCTTGATCGCGACCTGGTCGCCCTTGATCTTGTCGAGGCCCGTCGAGGTCGGGTTGAACGCGGCGATCGTCGCCGTCTCGCCCTCGGTCAGCGTGATCTTCACCGGGCGCGCGATCGGCGAGCCCATGACCATGCGGCCCGCGCTCTCGTAGCCCACTGCGGGGCCGCCGGTGCCGAAGTCGGAGATGTGCCGGGCCTGCACGAGCATGCCGCTCGGCTTGCCGTAGCGCCAGTTGCCGCCCTGGCTGAAGAAGTCCGCGTTGATCGCGCCGAGGAACCCTGCCGGCGCGTCCTGGGCCGCCCAGTTCGAGATGGTGTTCAGCAGGATGCTGCCCGTCGCGGTCGGGGAGCTGAGCGCCTCGGCGGAGAGCCGCACGTGCGGGTCGCCGAGCTTCCACGAGAGCCGGTAGATGTCCTGGCTGCGGCCGCTGTGCATCTTGGCCCGATAGTGGGTGAGCGTGACGCCCGGCTTCAGCGTGCGGCTGCAGAACAGCGGCGCCGGCGGGCACCTGTACGAGACGATCGGCCCCTTGACCTTCGGCGTGGTGGCGAGCGCCTGCGGCGCGAGGGCGAGGCAGCCGGCGACGCCGACGGCGAAGGAGAGCGTGACCCGGGCGAAGCGCACCTCCGGGTGATCGGCAGGCAGGGGTCACGCCACCCACCCCCTTTTCAGGGATTCGGGATGGGACCGATTCTCGGCCGGATCAGGAGGGCTGCGGCGCGTCCGGCGGCTGGCCGGATGCGATGTTGCCGGGGAGCGGCAGGCCGATCCCGCGCGGCCGCGACGACTCCTTGCGCGGCTGCTCGGTCGGCTGCTCGGTGGGCTTCGGCTCCTGGTCCTTGAAGACGTCCTCGGGCGCGTCGCCCGCGAGCAGGCGCTGGAACTGGCCCGCGTCGAACGTCTCGTACTGCATCAGGATCTTCGACATCCGGTTGAGCTCGTCGATGTTGCCCCCGAGCACCTCGCGGGCGCGCTCGTGGGCCTGCTCGACGATGCGCCGGATCTCGTCGTCGATCTCGCGCGCGATCTCCTCGGAGTAGTCGGCCTCGTGACCGAAGTCGCGGCCCAGGAAGGGCTGGCTCGAGTCACGGCCGAACGTGCGCGGGCCGAGCTTCTCGGACATGCCCCAGCGCGTGAC
>JAICJC010000161.1 GCA_025928655.1 Thermoleophilia bacterium
CGTTGGTGGTGTCGACGGCGAGCGAAACCCGAGCAGCGCAAGGACGCAGGGAGGCCCGATATCGGGAATATCGGGCCGACCGAGGACACCGCGATGCGACGGGTTGCAGCCGCCGGAACCCGGCAAACGTTGCCTGACGATTCACGAGCCCCCGGGCGCTAACTCCCGGCCCACATGCGACGTCTTAGGTTCACGGTCGGGTGCGGGCAGGGTCCGTGCCTCGAGAATCGACAGAGGGGTGAGAGAATGAGACGACCGGCTTTGTTACTGAGCGGCGCGGCGTTGGCGCTCGGTACCGTGTTGCTCGGAGCCGCAGCGTGCGGCAGTAGTAGCGGTGGCGGCAGTAACGGTGCGGGCGTCAGCAACGGCGGCCAGTCGGCCGTCGCCCATCAGAACGGCGGGATAGTCAAGGTCGCGCTCTCCGGCGACATCGACTATGTCGACCCGGCGCTCGCCTACTACCAGAACAGCTGGCAGATCGAGTACTCGACCTGCCTGAAGCTGCTGAACTACCCCGACAAGTCCGGCCTGGCCGGCCAGGAGCTCGTTCCCGACGCCGCCGATCTGCCGAAGGTCTCGGCCGACGGCAAGACCTACACGTTCACCATCAAGCCGGGGTTCAAGTTCTCGCCCCCGTCGAACGCGCCGGTGACCGCGAACGTCTTCAAGTACGCGGTCATGCGCGACCTGAATCCGGACCAGCACTCGTTCGCGGTGCCGTTCCTCGGTGACCTGGTCGGCGCCTCGGACTACAACGCCGGCAAGACCAAGACCGTCCCCGGCATCAAGGTGAGCGGGAACACCATCTCGTTCACGCTGACGCAGGCCGACCCGACATTCCCGACGAAGATGGCGATGCCCTTCTTCTGCGCGATCCCGGTCGGGACGAAGGTCGACTCGAACGGACTGCACTCGCTTCCGTCCGCGGGCCCGTACTACGTGTCCTCGTACACGCCGCACCAGTCGATCGTGGTCAAGAAGAACCCGAACTACCACGGCGACCGGCCCGCGTATGCGAGCGAGTTCGACTACACCCAGCTGACGATCAACCCGAACCAGGGCACGCTCGAGGCCAAGAACGGCGCGCTCGACTACATCAACGACGCCGTCGCCCCGGCCCAGAACCGGCAGCTGTACCAGCAGTACGGCCCGGGCTCTGCGGGCGGTGAGCGGTTCTTCGCGAACCCGTGCCTGTGCGTCCGCTACATGGGCCTCAACACGAGCCGGCCCGCGCTGTCCAACCCCATGGTCCGCCAGGCGATCAACTGGGCGATCGACCGCCCCGGGATCATCCAGACCATGGGGTACAAGGTCGGCACCCCGGGCGCCAAGATCATGCCGCCAGGCGTGCCCGGCGCGCAGTACGAGAAGGAGATCTACCCGCTCACGTCCCCGACCTCGAGCGACATCGCCAAGGCGAAGTCGCTGATCAAGCAGTCGGGCGTGAAGACGCCGATCAAGGCGGTGCTCTACACCTGCAACACCGATCCGTGCCCGGCACGTACTCAGGTCATGCAGCAGAACCTCAAGGCGATCGGCATCGACGTGCAGATCG
The DNA here is from genome assembly GCA_025928655.1 of Thermoleophilia bacterium. Taxonomy (GTDB): domain Bacteria; phylum Actinomycetota; class Thermoleophilia; order Gaiellales; family JAICJC01; genus JAICJC01. The sequence goes on from JAICJC010000161.1 coordinate 1,556, forward strand.
ACCAGTTCGCCCGCGCGACCCAGTTCACGAAGGAAGGGACGAAGGGCGAGCCGTTCGACATCGCCGACGAGGGGTGGGTTGCTGACTATCCGGATCCGTACGACTGGGTGAACGTGCTCCTGAACGGCGAGCACATCCCGTCGACGAACGGGAGCAACTACTCCTACTTCAACAATGCGGCCTTCAACTCGCGGATGGATGCTGCCGCGAAGCTGACCGGGAACCAGCGCTACCAGACCTACGGCAAGCTGGCGACCGACATCCAGCAGCAGCAGGCTCCGTGGGCGGCCTGGGACGTCGACAACAACATCGACTTCTTCAGCGCGCGCATGGGGTGCACGGTGTACCAGCCCGTCTACGGGATGGCGCTGAACACCATGTGCATCAAGAAGTAGTCGAGGCGAAGCAACGCCAGGCTCGGGCGCCGGATCTGTTCCGGCGTCCGAGCCTCGCCTCCACTAGACTGGAGATCGCGTGACCAGGTACATCATCCGGCGCCTTCTGTGGGCGATCGTGCTGTTCGTCGCCATCACGATCATCACGTATGTGATCTTCTATCTGGTCCCGACCGATCCCGCCCGCCTGGCCGCCGGCCGCAACCCGACCCCGGCGCAGGTCAAGTCCGTCGCCCACTACCTGGGCACCGACCGGCCGGTCTGGTATCAGTACGGGCTGTTCCTCAAGCGGCTGGTGATCGACCACAGCCTCGGCTACTCGTTCGCCGACCGCGTGAGTGTCAACACCGACGTGCTGAATGCCGCGCCGGTCACGGCGTCGCTCGTCATCGGCGGCGCGATCCTGTGGATGCTGATCGCCATCCCCGTTGGGGTGTTCTCGGCGCTGCATCCGCGCTCGAAGACCGATCGGGTGGCGATGGCGAGCGTCCTTGTGGGCATCTCGGCGCACCCGATCTGGATCGGGCTCATCCTCTCCTACGTGTTCGGGTACATCCCGTCCAGCGGGCACGCTCTCGGCTTCAGCTTCCCGAGCTTCACCTTCCTGCCGATCCAGGGGTACTGCAATCTGCGGGGGGCGTCCCAGGGACAGGTTTGCAGCGGGCCGATCCAGTGGCTCTACCACCTGATCCTGCCCTGGGTGACGTTCGCGATCCTGTACGCCGCCTTCTATGTCCGCATGATCCGGGCCAACGTGATGGAGACCCTGAACGAGGATTACGTGCGCACCGCGCGGGCGAAGGGGGCACCCGAGCTCCAGGTGCTGCGGTCGCACGTGCTCCGCAACGCGATGCTGCCGGTCGTGACGATGCTCGGCATGGACATCGCCATCGCGCTCGGAGGCGCGGTCCTCGTCGAGAACGTCTTCGGCCTGCCGGGGCTCGGGCAGCTGGCCGTGACCGCGGTCGGCACGTTCGACCTGCCGGTGATCATCGGGACGGTGGTGTTCGCGTCGATCGTCGTGATCACGTTCAACCTTCTGGTCGACATCTTGTACGCCTGGATCGACCCACGGATCCGGCTGGGCTAGTGGCGCTCCTCGACGTCCGCGACCTCCGCACGCACTTCCATACCGAGGACGGCATCGTCCGCGCCGTCGACGGGGTGTCGTTCTCCGTGGAGAAGGGCAAGACGCTCGCGATCGTGGGCGAGTCGGGCTCGGGCAAGAGCGTCACCTGCCTGACGATCATGGGCCTGAACTCGGGCCGCAGGATCGACATCAGCGGCGAGGCGATCTTCGACGGCGTGGACCTGCTCGCGATCCCGAAGGACGAGCTGCGCCGCTACCGCGGCCAGCGGATCTCGATGATCTTCCAGGACCCGATGACCTCGCTGAACCCGGTGCACACGATCGGCCGGCAGCTGCGCGAGGCCGTCCAGCTGCACGCCGACGTGACCAAGGCGCAGGCGAACGCGCGCGCGGTGGAGATGCTGAAGGCGGTCCGCATCCCCCGCGCGGAGACGCGCCTCGACGACTACCCGCACCAGTTTTCGGGCGGCATGCGTCAGCGGGTGATGATCGCGATGGCGCTCATCAACAACCCCGACCTGCTGATCGCAGACGAGCCGACCACCGCGCTCGACGTCACCACCCAGGCCCAGATCCTGAAGCTCATGAACGAGCTCCAGCGCGACTTCGGCAGCGCGATCATCCTGATCACGCACGACCTCGGGGTCGTCGCCGAGACCGCCGACGACGTGCTCGTCATGTATGCGGCGCAGCCGGCCGAGCGGGGCGGCTACGAGGACATCTTCTACCGGCCGCATCACCCCTATACCTGGGGGCTGCTGCGGTCGCTGCCGCACCTGGCGACCATCGGCGAAGACCTCAAGCCCATCCCGGGTGCGCCGCCGTCGCTCCTCAACCCACCGGCGGGCTGCCGGTTCCACCCGCGCTGTCCATATGTGATGGACATATGCACGACGGTGGTGCCGGAGTTCGCCCTGGTGCCCGGATCGGGCGACCACCGGGCCGCATGCCACCTGGACGAGGAGACGAAGCAGCGCGAGGCCGCGACGATCCTCACCGAGACGCTGGCGGACTCGGCCTGATGGCGACGACGACCAGCGAAGAGACGACCCGCCCGGCGCCGCTCGGCGAGGAGCTGCTGCGGGTCGAGAACCTCGAGAAGTACTTCCCCATCACCCGCGGGATCATCTTCCAGAAGGAGATCGCGAAGGTGCGGGCGGTCGACGGGGTCTCGTTCTCGGTGCGCAGGGGGGAGACCCTCGGGATCGTGGGCGAGTCCGGATGCGGCAAGTCGACGATGGCCCGCTGCATCATGCGGCTGCTCGACCCGACCGGCGGCAAGATCACCTTCGACGGCCAGGACATCACGCGCATCAAGGGCAACGACCTGATGCGGGTTCGGCGGGAGCTGATGATGGTCTTCCAGGACCCCTACGCCTCGCTCAACCCGCGCAAACGGGTGGGCTACATCGTCGGCGAGGCGCTTCAGGTGCACAAGCAGGGGACGCCGAAGGAGATCAAGAGCCGGGTGCAGGAGCTGCTCGACGTCGTCGGCCTCAACCCGGAGCACTACAACCGCTTCCCGCACGAGTTCTCGGGCGGCCAGCGGCAGCGCATCGGCGTCGCCCGCGCGCTCGCCATCCGGCCCAAGATGATCATCTGCGACGAGCCCGTCTCGGCGCTCGACGTCTCGGTGCAGGCCCAGATCCTGAACCTGCTGAAGCGGCTGCAGCGCGACTTCGACCTGACGTACGTCTTCATCGCCCACGACCTCGACGTGGTGCGGCACATCTCCCAGCGGGTGGCCGTCATGTACCTCGGCAAGGTGGTCGAGCTCGGCACGGCGCGAGATCTGTACGAGCATCCGAAGCACCCGTACTCGGGCGCGCTGCTCTCGGCCGTCCCGATCCCCAATCCGCGCAGGGCCCGCGCGCGGGTGCCGGTCGTGCTGGAAGGCGACGTGCCCAGCCCGATCAACCCACCTTCGGCCTGCCGCTTCCATCCCCGCTGCCCGCGCTTCCAGCCGGGCACCTGCGACACCATCGAGCCGCTGCTGGAGCGCAAGGAAGGGTCCGACTCGGAGGTGGCCTGCCACTTTCCGCTCGAGACGTGGCCGATGTCCGATCTCCGCCTGCCGGCCGACTCGACGCCGCGCTAGACCGTGAGCCGCGACAAGCTGGTGGCGGGACTGCGGCGGCTGTTCGGGTTCGCCGTCGCGACGACCGTCCTGGTCGCGGTGATCTCGGTCGTCCTCGGGCTGCTCCTGGGATCGGACCCCCGCCGCAGCATCTCGGTCGGGCTCTACGGCGTGGGGTCGCTGTTCGTCATCGTCGGGGTCTTCTACGGCGTGCGCCCGCCGGTGCGGGCGACGGGCGGCGGCGGGTCGCCGGGCATCTTCGGATCGCTGGCGGCCGGGGGCGGGAGGGCGCGCTGGGCGGACAAGGAGGACATCGAGGAGAGCCTCGGCCTGTCCGCGGTGTTCGTCAGCATCGGCCTGCTGCTGATCGTGATCGGCGTGGGGATCGATCCCCGCAGCCGCCTCGTCTAGCGAACCCGCGCTAACGTTTCTCCCGAAGGTGACGTCATTAAGGGGAGCCGATGGCCGCCCCACCTATCTTGAATTGCGAACGCGCGCGGGCGATGGCCTCGCTCGCGATCGACTCGGAAGCCTCCGAACTCGAGCATGTTGCGCTCGCGGCGCACCTTCGCGTGTGCGACGACTGCGCGCGCTTCCACCGGGAGGCCTGGCACGTCGCCACCGCCGTGCGCAGCGTGCCGCTCGAGGGGGCGCCGAGGTCGCTCTGGGCCGCCGGGGAGCGACGGCGGCGCCGGCGCGGCGTGGGCCTGGCAGCGGCGGTGGCGATGTCGCTGGCCGTGGCGGGAGGCATGGGCGCGGCGGTGGCCCGGATGGGCCACTCGACCCGCCCCCAGCATTCGCAGCAGGCGATCGTCGTCGCTCAGCGGCCGCCGTTCTCGCTCGCGCGCGAGCTCCTCGTCTACCGCACGGAGCACGGCTGGCACGCGCCCGCGCAGGCGCGGTGGCCGCGCAGCCGCCTGATCATCTGACGCGGCTGTAACGCAGGGCGGCGAGCGCGTACGATACGGCCATGCCGTTCGTCTCCGCCGTCTCCTCACGGGTTTGACACATCGACCACGCCGCCCGGGTGGCGGCGGCCCTCGAGGCGTCCCGCCTGCGCGCCGAGCTGGCGCCGGCGGAGCGGCGCAGGCGCCTTCCGAACCTGCCCCGTCTGATGTCACAATGTCGGCCGGCACTCCGACCGGTCGCTGGTAGAATCCGGCTTCGCTAGGCCCGAAGCACCCGATCCGGCACCTCTTCCAAGGAGTTACATGTCGTCCCAGAACGGACAGTCCGCGCGCGTCGGCACCATCGTCGAGATCAAGGGCGTCGTCGTGGACGCGGTGTTCCCCGGCGAGATGCCCTCGATCTACAACGCCCTCGAGATCAAGGTGCCGGAGACCACCGGCGGCGAGTCGGAGCGCGTACTCGTGGCGGAGGTGCAGCAGCACCTCGGCGACGGCCGCGTTCGCGCGATCGCGATGGACGCGACGGACGGCCTCGCCCGCGGGCTCGAGGTGACCGACACGGGCGGCCCCATCAGCGTGCCCGTCGGCGAGGCGACGCTGGGCCGGATCTTCAACGTGCTCGGCGAGACGATCGACAACGGCGACCCACTCGCGACCGACGAGCGCTGGCCGATCCACCGCGAGCCGCCGGCGTTCGAGATGCTGTCGCCGACCACCGAGATCTTCGAGACGGGGATCAAGGTCATCGACCTGCTCGCGCCGTACGTCAAGGGCGGCAAGGTCGGCCTGTTCGGCGGCGCCGGCGTGGGCAAGACGGTGCTGATCATGGAGCTGATCAACAACATCGCCCAGGAGCACGGCGGC
>JAICJC010000087.1 GCA_025928655.1 Thermoleophilia bacterium
GCGGGCCATGCCCCGGCGCCCGTGGCGATCGTTGAACTCGCGCAGCGCCTCGCCGATCCGCGTCCCGCTCGACCAGTCCGGCGCCGCCGCGGCCGCCCGCCGCATCGCCCGCTCCGGCCGCCGGGACGCGAGCGCGCGCGTGAGCCGGGTGAGCCGGGTCGCGAATACGAACGCCTCGGCGTTCGGCCCCGCGCCGGCGGCGCAGGTGAGGAACTGCAGGTACGCGCGGCTGTACGACTCCATCGAGCCCGAGATGTCGCACAGCATCACCAGCCGGCGGGCAGCGGTCCGCCGCCGCCGGCGGGCGAGCCGGACCGGGTCGCCGCCCGTGCGCAGGCTGCGGCGCAGCGTACGGCGCATGTCGATGCGACGGCCGTGCCGGTCGCGGACATGCCGCCGGGTGGTGCGGCGGGGGGCCGCCAGGCGCAGCTGCGACATCAGCGCGTAGAGCCGGGCCAGCTCGTCCGGCGTGAGCGCGTCGAAGCGGTCGGTGTCGCCGTGGCGCCCGCGCCGGGTTCAGTCACACGGGTCACACCTCCGGGTCGGCTATGGTCCGCGTCCGGCCGCCCGACGAGGGCGGCGTTCCATTTCCTGGCAGGGGAGGAAGCATGAACCTTCTTCGGAAGGGCGCCTTCGCGCTCGCCGTCTGCGCGGGGCTTCTCGCAGCCCCGGGCACGGCGTCCGCGTCGGCCGCCCACCACGGCAACGCGACGTGCCGCGGCGGGACGGTTGCGGCGGGCACGTACCGGTCGCTGACCATCGCCGGCTCGTGCACGCTCGCGAGCTCCGGCACCGTCACCGTCCGCCACAACCTCGTCGTCAAGCGGGCGGCGTTCTTCAACGCCGCCACGGCGGCGACGCTGAACGTGCGCGGCAATGCCTGGGTCAAGGCCCACGCGATCGCGATCCTGGGCTGCTCGCCCGATCTCGGCTGCGCGGCGACCTCGGACAACCACATCCGCGGGGATCTCAACGCGGTCGGTGCGTGGGCGACCGTCGTCCACGGCACCACCACCCGCGGCGACGTCAACTTCCTGGGCGGCGGCGGCAGCGAGAACTGCGGCATCACGCCGATCCTGGGGCAGGTGCCCTACTACACGACGTATCAGGACGGCGCCATCGGCGGCAACTTCACGGCCCGGCGCGTGCACACGTGCTGGTTCGGGCTGATCCGCGTGCACGTGGGCGGGAACGCCCTCATGGTGGGCGGACGCTTCGGCGACGCGGACGCCATGGAGATCGTGACGAACGTGATCGACGGCAACCTGGGGTGCTTCAACAACGTGCCCCAGGCCCAGGTGGGCGACTCGACCGGCGCGCCGAACGTCGTCGGCGGCCACAAGCGCGGAGAGTGCGCGAGCCTGTAGGGCCGTGAGCCGGGGAGGGGCCCGCCGGTGCGGGGGCCTCTCCCCGGGCCTATTTCGGCGGCAGCGAGCGGGCGTAGGCGACGCCGCGCTCGACCCACTCCCCGAGGGTGGCGTCGGAGGCGACGTCGTCGCTTGCGAGCCGCAGCCAGCCCGGCATCCCCCTGCCGCGCATCTCCATCGGCGTGGCCGGGGTCGCCGACACGAGCGCGTCCGACCCGGCCGGGTCGACCCGCACCATGATCCCGCCCTGGCCGCTCGCGGCGACGGCCAGGTTCCCCGAGACCAGGAACGCGAGCCCGCCGAACATCGTCCTCTCGGTCAGGTCGGGGGCGGCGCCGATGCGGTCGCGGATACGGGCGGCGAGGGCGTGGTCGTAGGGCACGGGCGATTGCCGATGATGGGGCCGTTCAGACCCGCACCATCGCCATGGAGCTAAGGGGATTCGAACCCCTGACCTCCTGGGTGCGATCCAGGCGCTCTCCCAACTGAGCTATAGCCCCGCGAGGACGCAAGTATAGCCCCGGGGCACCTCCGGCCCCGGGGCCAGGCCGCCCTCGCCGGCCGGCGAATGCCGGACCCGCCAAAAGGGGTCAGACCCCGCTTGGCGGGTCCATCATTGCTCGGGGCGGCGCGTCAGCCCCTGGAGGACGACCTCGATGGGCGACCGGCTCTGTCCCGCCTGTGCCAGCTCGCGGACCTTGCGGATCTCGCCGGCGAGGTCGTTCAGGCTGCAGGTCGCGGAGTTCAGCTGCTGCGACGCTCGCAGGAGCGTCCCCGCCGTCCCGCGGCGTCCGCCGGCACCGTTGAGCAGGCCGAAGACGGAGCGGCCTCGTGAGGCCAGCGCCGCTCCGGCGGCCAGCCCTGCGAGGGCAGCTCCCGCCGCGATCGCGGGCGTGCCGGACTTCCGGGCGGCGCGGGTCGTCTTCTGTGCGCCGTGCTTGAGCGCCTCCGCAGGGCTCGGGCCGGAGCCGTTCGCAGACGACGTCCGGGTCCGCGAGCCGTTCGCCGACCGGCGCTGCTGGGTCTGTGCCATGACCTTCCCCTACCGGGTGCTCGTCGTCTTCTGCCGCGGCGCCGCGCGCCTGGCCGCCGGCCCGTTGATCTCCGACACGGGGATCTCGTCGTGCGCCATGTCGACGCTCAGCTCGCGCAGGACGCCGACGAGGTACTTCTGCATCCGCTCCTCCTCCCGCAGGATGTTGCGGGCGAGCTGGGCGGTCTCGGAATCGCCGACGGCGGTCGCGAGCGAGTCGATCACGGTGTACGTCGCGATCTCGTGCGCCTCCTCTTCGAGCTCGACGCGGGCGTTGTGCACCATGCGCGCCTGCTCGCCTGCGCCGCGAACCACGTCCAGAGGCGCCTGGGCGGCGGCCTTCGCCTTCGCGAGCATGTCCTGCATCCCCTGGGCGGCCTTGGAGACACCCTCGGGGCCCGGAAGCGAGACCTCCGCCGGGGTTCCGCCCAGCTGGGTGATCCGCTTGGAGACCGCCTTCGCGTGAGCCTTCGTCTCCTTCAGGTGGTCGGTGAGGCGCTTCTCGTAGTCGGGCCGCGTCGTGGCCTGGAGATGCTGCTCCAGGGCGACGGTGAGCTGCTGCTCCTTGCCATACGCCTCGTTCAGAAGCTCGACGATCTTGGTGTCGCGGACGGTTTCTGGCATCCCACTCCTCCTTCCAGTCGCTGCCGAATCTCGGTTCTACCCCGTTTCGCCTGGTCACAAGCACCGGGTTAGAAGCGCCCGGCGGTGGGTAGTGACGGCAAGATCCTGGGGTCACATTCTTGGGAGGGAGACATGGCAACGACCAAACGATCACGCGCAGGCAGCGGCAAGAGCAGCACGAGCCGCTCGGGCGGCGCCGCGGCATCCAAGCCCGCCTCGCGCACCGGCTCGGCCGCCAACGGCGCGGCCAAGAAGCGGACCCGGTCCGCGAAGACAGGGACGACCCGCACCACCGCGAAGAGGGCCGGCACGGCCTCGAGCGGCGCGAAGCGGGCACGGTCGACCGCATCGAGCAACGGCGCGACGCGGGCGCGATCGGCGAACGGCTCCGCCCGCACATCGAACGCGCGGTCGAGCAGCTCGGCCCGCTCCCGCAACGGCGCGCGCAGCACGGCGGCCCAGATGCAGGACGGGATGGTCGGAAAGCTCAAGCAGACCGGCACGGCCGTGCGTCAGGCGGCCGACAAGGCCGGGCGCCCCACCATCACGGTGGCGGCGGCGATGGCCGGGCTGGCGGGCGGGCTCGCACTCCGCCAGCGCCACGCGGGGGCGAACGACGGCCTGACGACGCGATCCATGGCAATGCTGCACGACGTCGACGCGGCGGCGCTCATCGGAGGCCTCGGCAAGGCGACCGTCCAGCTGAGCCAGCGGAGCAAGAACGTCGCGCGCGACATCGAGCGGGTCGCCGAGCAGGCGGAACGGCTCGGCAAGATACTGTCCTAGCGCCATCCGTGACCTGATCGACGAGACCGTCGCGGCCGGGGCCGAGCATCTCGACCCCGCCTATGTGGCCGGCTACGACCGGAAGGCCGCGTTCGACCCGGCGGAGGACGTCGAGATCCTCCGCTCGCGCGGTCTCGGCCGCGACGCGACGCTGATCGACTTCGGTGCCGGCACCGGGACGTTCGCCCTGGCGGCGGCCCCGTACTGCAAGCGCGTCATCGCGGTCGACGTCTCGCCGGCGATGGTGAGCGAGCTCCGCGCCCGGGCGGCCGGCGCAGGAGCGCGCAACGTGGTCGTCGTTCAGGCCGGCATGCTCGGCTACGCGCACGCCGGCGACCCGGTCGAGGCCCTCTACACCCGAAACGCCCTCCACCATCTGCCCGACCTGTGGCAGGCGATCGCGCTGCGCCGCATGGCGGGCCTGCTCGTCAAGGGCGGCACGCTGCGGCTTCGCGACCTCGTCTTCTCGTTCGCCGCGGCAGACGCCGAGGCGGGGATCCGGCGCTGGATCGACGCGACCGCCGTCGAGGACGCGGCGGTCGGCTGGACGCGCGCGGAGCTCGAGGCCCATGTGCGGGACGAGCACAGCACCTTCACGTGGCTGCTCGAGCCCATGCTCGCCCAGGCCGGGTTCGAGATCGTCGAATCGGCGTACGCGCCGATCGGGGCGTACGCCGCCTACACCTGCGTCACCTGACGGCCGTGAGGCCGCCGTCGACGACGAGCGCGTGACCCGCGACGTACGAGGCGTCGTCCGACGCCAGAAATGCGACGGCCGCGGCGATCTCGTCCGTCCTCGCCTGCCGGCCCATGGGCACCATGGTGGTCACCATCGCGGCCACCTCGGCATCGGTCATCTCGGACAGCACCGGATCGTTGAACCCGGTGGGCACCCAGCCGGGACAGACACAGTTCGCCCGAATGCCGTCCCGGCTGTAGTCGGCGGCCAGCTGGCGGGTGAAGTTGATGATCGCCGCCTTGGAGGCGTTGTACGCGGGCGTCGCCGCCTCGCCGACGAGCCCGGACGAGGACGCGGTGTTCACGATGGCGCCGCCCGTCGGGAGCATCAACGGGATCAGCGCGCGGCAGACCAGGAACATCGATCGCACGTTGATCGCGAACGTCAGATCCCATTCCTCGCTCGTGAGCTCGGTGACCCTGGCGGAGCGCAGCCGGCCTGCGTTGTTGTGAAGGACGTCCAGGCGGCCGTGGCGCTCCGTCAGCTCCCGCCGGAGCGAGTCGACCGAGGACTCGTCGGCCACGTCGGCCACGACTGCTCCGGCCCGGCCGCCGCGCTCGCGGATCAGGCGAGCCGATTCCTCGGCGCCGGCCTCGTCGATGTCGACGACCACGACATCCTCGGCACCCTCGGCGGCGAACCGATCCGCACACGCGCGCCCGATGCCGTGCCCGGCGCCCGTCACGACGACCACCTTGCCGGCGAACCGCGCGGTGCTCATACCGGCACCCGCCGCCGGGCGCGGCTCAGCAGATCGGCGGCGACGTGGCGGGCGAGCCGGGGGTTCTCCTGAAACCGCCGGATGGAGTAGGCGTGCCAGTCGGCGCCGTACGGCACGTAGACGCGGACGGCGTGGCCGTGGGCAACCAGGGCGTCGCCGAGGTGCTCGCGCACGCCGAGGAGCATCTGGAACTCGTACCGCTCGCGCCCGAGACCATGCCGGTCGATCAGCTCGAGGGCGCGCCAGTGGAGCCACTCGTCGTGGGACGCGATCGCCACGAACGACCCGCTCCCGCACAGCTCGTCCAGGAGCCGGGCGTAGTTCGCGCGGATGGTGTCGTAGTCCGTGTACGCGACGCTCGCCGGCTCGATCCAGATGCCCTTGACGAGCCGGACTCTCGGCGCCAGCGGCGAGAGCGCGCGCACGTCGTCGAGCGTGCGGCGCAGATACGCCTGGAGCGCGATCACGACGTTGTCGAACCCCTCCCGGCGCAGCGACCGGTACACGTCGAGGGTCGCCGTCGTGGTCGTCGAGTCCTCCATGTCGAGCTCCACCGCGAGCGACCTCTCGCGGGCCGCGGCGACCAGGCTGCGCACGTTCTCAGCGCACACGTCCGGGTCGACGGCGAGGCCGAGACCGGTCATCTTGACGCTGAGCGTGGCATCGACCTGGTGGTCGGCGAACGCGTCGAGCGCTCGTCGGTACTCGTCCATGAGCGCGTCCACCTGGGAGCGCGTCGTCAGCTGCTCGCCCAGGACGTCGACGGTCGCCGAGCGCCCCGCCCGTCCGAGCGCCCGGATCGTGTCGAGCGCGGCGCCCAGGTCCGGGCCGGCGATGTACCGCCGCGACAGCGGCCGCACGACCGCCTTGGGCACCACCGGCATCGCCCGCACCAACGCGCGATCGAAGGTCGTGGGGGCCATCACCAGTACGAGACGCTGCACACGGCGATCAGGGACACCGGGTTCTCCGTCATGTTCGCAAGGCCGTGCTCGACGACGCCGGGAAAGCTGACCGTATGGCCCGGGCCGACGGTGTAGCGCTCGGCGCCGTAGATGAAGGTGGGCGTCCCGGACGTGACGATCCAGATGTCTTCTCCGCTGTGCGTCCGGACGTCCGCGAACCTGGCTCCCGGCGCCAGTGTGACGGCGACGAGCTGCGGGTGCTCGTGCCGGATGATCCGGTAGTCGACCCCCTCACCCCGGTCGACCTCCTGCGCCGACGCGATGGCGCGCACGTCCGGCGGCGCGGGCGACGGGTCGTCGCTCAGGAGATCGGCGGCGGACGCGCCCAGAAACTCGGCCAGCCGCGTGAAGCGCGTCAGCGACATGTCCGTCTCGCCCCGCTCGACCATTCCCAGGAAGGATGCGGACACCCCGGCGGCCGCGGCCACCTCGCGCCGGCTGAGGCCGCGTGCCCGGCGCACGGCGGCCAGGCGGACGCCGACGCCGCCCAGCCGGCCGTGGGGCCCGCCGGCCGGGAAGACGTCGGGATCCGCGCTCATCCCTCGAGCACCTCCCGCTCCGCCGCCGCCGGGTCGAACGCCTCCAGCGGCTGGTCGAAGTAGGTCGACTCGTTGCGCCAGCGCGCGTACAACATCAGCGCGAGCCCGATCGCGAGCAGCACGTACAGATATTCCATGTTGCGGCCCGTCCAGCCGCCCAGGCCCGGGATCGAACGCCAGATGACGTAACACAGAAACAGCGCCGATGCGACGGGGTACACGACCAGTTCCAGCATCCCGCGCAGGTTGCGGGCCGCGAGACGGCGATAGTACACGGCCACGGCGAACCCGGTGGCCGCGTAGAAGAGGGCGAACAGCAGCCCCACGCTGCTCACGACCGAGTCGAACACCGACTGTGTGCTGGACCCGAGCGCGTACAGCCAGGTGAACACGAACGCGACTGCGGAACCCGCCAGCATCGCCGCGACCGGCGTTTTGTAGCGGGGGTGGGTGCGGCCGAAGATCGGCGGCAGCACCTTGTCGTAGCCCATCGCGAAGGTGACGCGGCCGCCGGCCACGATGCAGGCCAGCGTCGAGCCGACCGCCGAGAACAGCACGGTGACGATCATGAGCTTCGCGAGCGCGGTATTGCCGAGCACGCCGGCGATGTAGGTCAGCGCGTCGTCGCCATGCGCCTGCAGCGCGCCCGACTTCACGGCGCCCTGGAGCGCGAACGTGAACACCGTGAACAGCACGGCGACCCCGAGGACGCTGCCGATCACGGCGCGGCCCGGATTGGTGCGCGCGTCCTCCGTCTCCTCGTTGAGCAGGATGGCGGTGTCCCAGCCGCTGTACATGTAGACCGCGATGAGGCTCGCGTTCACCAGCCCGCTGACGCCGCCGAGCGTGCTCCAGGAGAACCAGCTCCAGTCGAAGTGCTCGGAGTGGGAGCCGCCGCCGAAGATGCCGATCAGCCCGAGGACGCCGACGATCGTGATGGCGACGTACTCGATCACGATCAGCAGGCCCTGGAACCGCGACGTGGCCCGGATGCCGACGTAGGCCACGGCGGTCACGGCGACGATCGCGATTGCGCCGATCAGTGCCGCCGCGGTGGTCGAGTCCTGCCACCGGTTCGAGACGAGGGACAGGAAGTACGGGCCGATCGGATAGGCGATCGACGTGGCACCGAGGAAGTAGGCGAGGATGATCACCCAGCCGGTCATCCACCCGAAGTACGGCGAGATGGCGCGCCCGCCCCACACGTAGGTGGCACCGCAGTTGACGTGCCACATGTTGAGCCGGCGATACGCCATGGCGATGCCGAGCATGGGGACGGCGCACACCAGCACCGCGATCGGGCTCGCGAACGATGTCGTGGCGACGATCGCCGAGAGCGTCAAGGCGATCGACGCCGTCGGCGCGACCGAGCCCAGCGCGATCACGACGTTCCCCAGCAGGCTCAGTGCATTGGTGCGCAGGTGGCCGGCGTGCTCCTGCCCGGCGTCGGCGACGGATGCGTCGGGCGCGTCGGTGGTGAGGACGTGCTCGCCGTGGGTGTGCTCGGTCATCGCGAGGCTCCTCCGCCGTTGGGGGACGAATGGCAGGCATGTCCCGGAGGCGGTGGGACATCCAGCGCGGGGTTCCTGTCGAAGAAGCCGTCGGGCATCAGCGAGAACCCGATGCGGGCGACCGGCATCACCGGCCAGTCCTCGACGCGCGCGATGTGATGGCTCCCGAACGTGTACCAGAGGACGAGGTCGGCCGACTCGAGCGACCGATCGGCCTGCGTCCATTCGGGCAGTCCGGCCCCGCCCGCGTGCTGGTTTGGGTACTCCCCGGCCGGGTACCGCTCCCGGGGCGCGTAGCGCGTCGCCCACAGGTGCTTCGTCACGAACCCGGCGCGGGCCAGATCCTTCGAGCCGGCCGCGGCGAACGGCAACACGTTCGCGCCCGGGATCAGCTTGTACGCGACCGGGTCGCCCACGCTGTTTCGCCGCTCCGGGTTCGAGACCCGCCAGAAGCGCGCGCGCAGCGGATCGATCAGCTGCTGCGCCTCCCGCTCGCTGCGAAGCTGTGTCGCGACGGCGCGGAACGCGTTTCCGCGAGGGTTCTCGGGCCCGACCGGGACGCCCTCCGTATGCACCTCGTGGACGTCGTTCGCATAGCCGTCCACCGCCATGTCCAGGCGCACGCAGAAGAAGTGCTGGTGGTTGAGCGCCGAGAGCCCCGGGCTGACCAGGCGCCCGTACTCCGGGCGCTCACCGGGGTGGACCGCCGACGTGAGGACGATCCCCGTCAGCTTCACCTCGGTTTCGATCGTCCCGTCCTGGTACAGGTACCAGTAGAAGGCGTACTCGTAGTTGGCGGCGGTGATGATCGACGAGATCACGAACCGGCGCGAGCGCCGCACCTCGGAATCGTCCGCCTGCCAGTCGTAGTGCTTCCAGAGCAGCCCGAAGTCCTCCTCGTGCATGCAGATCGCGTTGCGGATGGTCACGGGCGCGCCCTTGCTGTCGTGGGAAACGACGTCCATGTACCGGATCTCCCCCAGGCAGTCGCATCCCAGCTCGAGCGAGTTCGTCATCGGCCCGATGCCGTACTCCCCGATGTCGTAGGCGTTGGTGCGGAACCGGCCGGGACTGGGATCGCCGTACGGGATCACCAGCTCGGCGTACGAGGCGCGGTGCACGATCGGCCGCCGGCGGTCCTGGTCGTGGTAGGCGATCGTGTGCAGGACGAGCCCCTCCCGGGGAGTGAAGCCGACGCGGAAGCGCCACTTCTGCCACCGCACCTCGTTGCCCACGACCTCGAAGCTCGGCCCCTCGGGCTGCACGACCTCGAGCGGCTTCAGGTCGTCGCGGAGAGGGCCCACCTGGTCGTGGCGGTAGGCGCCGGCGGGCGGTGGGACCGGGACGTCGCTTGTGTTCTCGACCCGGAGCACCTCCATCGTGTCGAGATCCACGGTGGCGAAGAGCCCCTCGATCGGCCGCGCGTAGGCGTTGTCGGCGAGGCTCTCGCGGAACCAGCACGGCGTCCAGGCCAGCCGCCGCCCCTCGTCGCCCGGCTCGGCATGGGCGCCCAGCGTCCACGCCTCCGCCATGACGTTCTCCGGCTGGTCGATGCCGCGCTCGGCCAGCGCCGCGCGGAACCGCGGATCCGCGCGAACGGCCTGCTCGCACTCGACGTACTCGTCGAGCGTGATCGCCGCCTGGGCGCCGGGGATCGTCTCCCACGACTCCAGCGTCGCCCGGTCAAGCCCGACCACGGCCTCGTGGGTGGCGCCGCCGTCGAGCACCACCGCGGCCGCCTCTCGCGGGATGGGCTCACCAGCCTCGAACCGCGCGAGGTCGTCCTTCTCCGGCTCGCGCAGCACGATCTGGACGAACCGCGCTCGCTCGCCCAGGTTGCGGTGCTCGCGGAGTACCGCGACCGCGCGCTCGATCTCCTCCGCGGTGAGCGGGTCGAGCGGGTGCGCGAGCGCCAGATCGTTTCGGGTCGTGCTCCCCGTCACTGCCACGGAGCCCTCCTTCGTCGAGACGAGCAGACCTTCCCCCACTGTCCAGCCTGATGACCCTATGACAGTTTTCTGGGTGGGTCAAGCCGCGCCGCCGGACGCGCCGCGCAGGGCGTGCCAACGCCCCCGAGCCGTCCCCGCCGGACGCGCCCGCCCGCCGCGCGTCAGGTCGTGAGGACCATCTGGCGCGGGGAGCCGCCGCTGGCGTCCTCACGCGTGATCCAGCAGCGGTGCCACTTCATCCCGGCCGGGATGACGGCCGTGAACGTCGACTTGCCGGCTTCCGCCGTGTTGAAGGTGACCGCCGAGACGTTCTCGCCGTTCGGCGTGCGGAACCACATCTCGTAGTACTCGCCGGCCGCGGCGGGGGGCACGCCCTTCGTCGTGATGCGCATCTCCCGCAGGCCGTTGTGGGGGCGGGCGAAGTCGACCTCCGCGGCCGCGCCCTGCGGGCCGTGCAGCGCCACCGAGAACGGGGTCGCGAAGCCGCCGCCCGCGCTCGTGATCGCGAGGACGAGCGCCGCGGCCGCGGCCGCGCCGAGCGTGGCGGCGCCGGACGCCACCTGCCACCACGTCTTCCAGCGCCGGGCCGCGGGCACGCGCACCACCTGCGCCGGCGCGCCGAGCGCGGCGTTGCGGGCAGCGATCGCCGCGGCCGCCGGGACGGTCTCGGGCGGCGGCGTACGCTGGAGCATGCGCTCGACATGCTCGAGCTCGTCGCTCATCGGCCCACCTCCTCCCGCAGGATCGGAGCCATGCGCTGGAGCGCGCTCCGCGTCCGCGTCTTCACGGTCCCCAGCGGCAGCTCGAGCTGCTGCGCGATCTCGCTCTGGGCGAGGCCGCTGAAGTAGGCGAGCTCGATCACCTCGCGCTCCCGGTCGGGCAGCGAGTCGACGGCGAGGTGGACGCGGAACGCCTCCAGGTCGGAGATCGCCTGCGCGTCGGGGAGCGGCGACGGATCGGGCCGGTCGGGCAGCTCGCCGACCACCAGCGGCACCTTGGCGCGGCTCGCGTCGATCGCGGCGTTGCGGGCGATCGCGAACATCCAGCCCGCGGCGCTGCCGCGGCCGCGGTGATAGCCCGCTGCCGCCCGCCACACCGCGGCGAACGCCTCCTGCGCCACATCCTCGCCCGTATGCCGGTCGCGCAGGATGCGCGAGACCAGCGAGTAGACGGCCCGGCTGTAGCGCTGGTAGAGCACCTCGAACGCCGACTGGTCGCGCTCGCGGGCGACGCGTTCCAGCAGATCCTCGTCCGACATCGACTCGGGCAGCACGACGGCCAGACTAGACCATCCCCGTGGAGCGATGGGACGCGGCGCCGCGGTGGCGAGAGAGGCAGTCATCATCCATTGAGATACGCCGTACGGCTCGAACCGGATTGTGACGAAGCTCCCGGACCCGGATCCCGAAGCGGCGTCGCCGGCGACGCGGTAGCGCGTCAGGTGCGGTCGCCGCTGCGCGGCGTCGTCCCAGAACGCCACGGAACGACTCGAACCGGCCGGCGACACCACTTCGGGGTCGGCGAGCGCTCCGCAGGGTGGCAGCCAAGGCTGGTGGCCGAGGGGAGCGCTGCACTCACCATGGCGACGACCGGCCGCGGGCGCGTCACCCGAACGGTTATGCCTGGAGAGCGCGCCGGCTCAGGGGAAATCCGAGCCGACGTGGGCGTCGGCCGAATGGATGTGCATCCCCGCCGTGACCAGGTCGCGGATGCTGACGATCCCGATCAGCCGGCCCTCGTCGACCACCGGGATGTGCCGGAACTTGCGGTCGTGCATGATCTGGGCCGCCTCGCTCGGGAGGTGATCCGGGGGCAGCGTGATCGGGTCGGGCGTCATGTAGTCCTCGACCCGGTCCTCGTCGGGATGGCTGCTGTCGGCGATCGCGCGGAGCAGATCGCGCTCGGTGAAGATGCCGACCAGGCTGCCGCCGTCGTAGACGACCGCGGCACCCACGTCGCGCCGGCGCATCGCGCGAGCCGCCTCGGCCAGCGACACGGAGGGCTCGATCGTGAGCACATCCCCACCGGTCATGAAGTCGCGCAGCGTGACCGCCATTCCGGGATCCTACTCGGTTTCGCGCGGCCGTAAACGCATCTCGAGCACGAGATCGGCGTCGAGCGCGTCGGCGATGCGCATGAGGGTGTCCAGCTTCGGCGGGCGGCCGCCGCGCTCCAGGCGGGCGATGGCCGACTGCGTCGTGCCGCACAGGACGGCCAGCTCCTGCTGGCTCATCCCACGGTCGACGCGGTTGTCCGCGACCATCCGGCCGACCTCGGCGAAGCGCTGCTCGTGGTCGCGTCCGAGCGCCTCGGCGCGCTTGCGGATGCCCTCGCGCATGCGCTCGAGCGACTGCGCCGTGAGCCGGTGGCGCTGAGTGTGCGGATGGCTTGCCACAGACCCAGTGTATCGCCCGTGCGCTATCGGCCGCCACAACCCGGCCGCAACCCGGAAGGCGCCTGCGTCGTCTGTTCGCCCAATGAGGCGAGTGGCGATCACCGGGGTCGGCGCCGTCACCCCGGTCGGGAACGACGCCGGGTCGATGTGGGACGCCCTCGTCGCGGGCCGCAGCGGCGTCGAGGTGATCCGCTCGTTCGACGCGAGCGCGTTCCCCGTGAACATCGGCGCGGAGGTCAAGGATTTCGACCCCGCCGCGGCCATGTCGGCGAAGGAGGTGCGGCGCTCGTCGGCCGACGTCCACTTCGGCGTCGCCGCCGCGATGGAGGCGGCCCGCGACGCGGATCTCGTCGTCGACGAGCCCAGCCGCGTCGGCGTCGTCATCGGCAGCGTGATGGGCGGCCTCGCCTACACGCTCCGCCAGCAGGCGATCCTGGACGAGCGCGGCTGGGAGCGGGTGTCGCCGCACTGGCTGCCGAACACGCTCGTCGACACGACGACGAGCCACGTCGCCACGATGCTCGGCGCCCGCGGCCTGAACTACTCGACCGAGTCCGCCTGCGCGACCGGCACCCACGCGATCGGCGAGGCGGCCGCCGCGATCGGGCGCGGGCAGGCCGACGTCATCCTCGCCGGCGCCACCGAGTCGGCCATGCTGCCCATCATCCTGGCCGGCTTCTGCGCCATGCGCGCGCTGGTGGACGGCCGCGACGACCCGGCCGCCGCCTCGCGCCCGTTCGACCTCACCCGCTCCGGGTTCGTCATGGCGGAGGGCGCGGGCGTCGTCGTGCTGGAGGAGCTCGACCGGGCCCGGCGCCGCGGCGCCCGCATCTACGGCGAGGTGGTCGGCTACGGCGCGTCGAACGACGCCTACCACGTCGCCACCCCCCACCCCGAGTCGATCGGCGTGATCGAGATGATGCGCGACGCCCTGTCGCGGTCGGGGATGGATCCGTCCGAGGTCGACTACATCAACGCCCACGGCACCTCGACGCCCTACAACGACGCGGCCGAGACGCTCGCCATCAAGACCGTCTTCGGCGCCCACGCCTACCGCATGGCCGTCTCGTCCAACAAGTCGATGTTCGGGCACCTGTTCGGGGCGGCCGGCGCGGTCGAGGCGGTGGCGACGGCGCTCACGCTCCACCACGGGATCATCCCGCCCACCATCAACCTGCACACGCCCGACCCGCAGTGCGACCTCGACTACGTCCCGAACGCCGCCCGCACCGCAGAGGTGCGGGTCGGGCTCTCGAATTCGATGGGCCTGGGCGGCCACAACGCCTGCCTGATCATCCGCAAGCTGGACGAGTGACTCGCGGGGTGGGGACTGTCCCCGCCCGGCGGGGACAGTCCCCGATGTTCAGCCCAGCCCCGCGCGGCGGAGGCGCTCGCCGGCCATGCCGCTGACCACGGTGTCGACCAGGCCGTAGTCGCGCGCCTCCTCGGCCGTCATGAAGTAGTCGCGCTGCGTGTCGGTATGGATCTGGTCGACCGACTTCTGCGTATCTCGGGCCATGATCTCCTCCATGCGCCGCTGCAGCCGCAGGATCTCCCGGGCACGGATCTCGATGTCGGTGGCCTGACCCTCGAAGCCGGTGGTGTGGCCCTGGTGGATCATCACCTTCGCGTTCGGCAGCGCCATCCGCTTGCCCTTGGCGCCGCCGGCCAGGAGCACCGCCCCCATCGACATCGCCATCCCGAAGCAGATCGTCTGGATGTCGCAGCGCACGTACTGCATCGCGTCGTAGATCGCGAGCCCCGCGTAGACGTCGCCTCCGGGCGAGTTGATGTAGAGCGCGATGTCCTTGTCGGGATCGTCGGACGCGAGGTGGATGATCTGGGCGACGATCAGATTCGCGATCTCGGACGTGACCGGCGTGCCGAGGAAGATGATGCGGTCGTTCAGCAGCCGCGAGTAGATGTCGAACGAGCGCTCGCCGCGACCCGTCTGCTCGACGACCATGGGAATCAGCGGGGACATGACGCCTCCTTGGATATAGTGCAACCTACTGGTTGCCCATACTAGGCCGATCAGCGCCCACGCGCAACCTTGAGGTTGCGCATCGTCAGGAGGTGTCCATGTCCGAGTCCGTCACACGCGAGATCGTCCTGCCCCTGGAGCGCGAGGAGGCCTGGCGCGTCGTCACCGAGCCCGATCACCTGCGCGAGTGGCTCGCCGACGATGTCGAGATCGACCTGATCGAGGGCGGCCTGATCGACGTCGGCTGGGACGGCGGCGGCCGCCGGCTGGGGACCGTCGAGACGGTGGAGGAGCTTGAGCGGCTCGTGTTCCGCTGGCACCCGGAGGAGCCGGGGCCCGACCACATCGAGACGACGGTCGAGATCGGCCTGGACGACGACGCCGACGGCACCCGCGTGACCGTGGTCGAGACCGGCTTCGAGGCGCTCAGGCCGACGAGCCTGGCGGGCTGCACCGCCGTCAGCACCTGGATCTGGGACGTGCGGCTGGGGGCCTGCGGCGAGCTGCCGTTGATGCTCGCGCGATGAGCCCCGATCCGGTCGGGGCGACGTTCGCGGCGCTCTCCGACCCGACCCGCCGCCACGTCATCGGCGTCCTCTCGGGCGGGCAGGAGGCCAGCGTCACCGAGCTCGCCCGCGAGCTGCCGATCAGCCGCCAGGCGGTGGCCAAGCACCTGGCCGCGCTGGCGGAGGCCGGCCTCGTCGAGTCGACGCGGCAGGGGCGCGAGACGCGCTACCGGCTCACCCCCGGGCCGCTCACCGATGCCGGCGCCTGGCTCGACCGGGTCGGCACCGAATGGGACTCGCGGCTGGGCCGCCTGCGCCGCCACGCGGACACGCGGCCGCGGTCCGGGTGAACCCACTATCCTGCCCGCGATGTCGACCGTCCGCCGGGCCAGCCCACTGATCTCGCAGGTGGAGGCGCGCGAGCTCGGCCTCGACCGGCCCGACCTGATCGGCATCTACCGCAACATGCTGGCGACGCGCCGGATCGAGGAGCGCGGCAATCTGCTCTTCAAGGCCGGGAGGCTGCCCGGGAGCTACTACACCGGCCGCGGCAACGAGGCCTCGTCGGTCGGGGTCGCGACCGCGATGGGGCCCGACGACATCGCCTCGCCCCTGCACCGCAACCTCGGCGTGCACGTCGTGCGCGGCATCCAGCCGGCGGCGATCTTCTGCCAGTTCATGGGCCGCAGCGGCGGCGCGACCGGCGGCCGCGACTCGAACCTGCGCTCGAACGACTTCGGCTCCGAACGCGGCCTGCTCGCGGGCGTGAGCCACCTGCCCGCGATGATCCCGACGATCACGGGCATCGCGCTCGCGTTCCAGCTGCGGCGCGAGCCGCGGGTCGCGGTCGGCTGGTGCGGCGACGGCGCGGCCGCGCGCGGCGACATGCACGAGGCGATGAACCTCGCCGGCGTGCGCCGGCTCCCGATGGTCTTCGTGATCGACAACAACCAGTACTCGTACTCGACGCCGAACCGGCTCTCGTTCGCGTGCGACCACCTGGCCGACCGCGGCCCCGCCTACGGCTTCGAGGGCATCGTGGTCGACGGCACCGACGTGCTCACCGTCCTGCGCGAGGCGCAGCGCGCGATCGAGCGCGCCCGCGACGGCGGCGGGCCGACGCTGCTCGAGCTGGTGACGCTGCGGATGGAGGGCCACGCCGTGCACGACGACGCCGGCTACGTGCCCCGAGAGCTCCTGGCCGAGTTCGCGGCGAAGGATCCGCTCGACCGCTTCCGGGGATGGCTGGAGGAGGTCGAGGAGGTCGGCGAGGACGAGCTGGCGTCGCTCGAGGACGAGGTCGCGGCCTGGATCGACGCCGGCGTCGCCGAGGCCGAAGCCAGCCCGATGCCCGACCCGGCGACGGCGACGGACCGCGTCTACGGGTGAACCCCGCGGCCTCCGCTATCCTCGGTCCATGAGCGAGTTTCCGTTCAACATGTTCGGCGGCGGCGACCCCGAGGAGCTCCAGCGGGCGATGGCCCAGTTCATGGAGCAGGCCCAGCAGGGCCAGCGGGTCGCGTTCGCAGACCAGGCGATCAACCTCGCCGTCGGGA
>JAICJC010000102.1 GCA_025928655.1 Thermoleophilia bacterium
CTACTGCTGCGTGCGCGCCGTCCAGACCTTCCGCGAGCTCGGCTACGACGAGGTCATGATCAACTGCAACCCGGAGACGGTCTCGACCGACGCCGACTCCTCCGACCGGCTCTACTTCGAGCCGCTCACCATCGAGGACGTGCTCGAGGTGGTGGAGCGCGAGCAGCCCGTCGGCGTCGTCGTCCAGTTCGGCGGGCAGACGCCGCTGCGGCTTGCCCGCCGGCTCGAGCAGGCGGGCGTGAAGCTCCTGGGGACGCCGTTCGCCGCCATCGACGTCGCCGAAGACCGGGAGCGGTTCGGCCGCGTCCTGGCCGAGCTCGGCCTGCATGCGCCGGACTGGGGCATCGCCTCCGACGCCGACGAGGCGGTCGTGATCGCGAACCGGGTCGGCTACCCGGTGCTGGTGCGGCCGAGCTACGTGCTCGGCGGGCGCGCGATGCGCATCTGCGACGACGAGGCCTCGCTGCGGGCCGGCCCGGTGCAGCCGGGCTCGCTCGTCGACCGCTTCGTCGACGACGCGATCGAGGTCGACGTCGATGCGATCTGCGACGGCGAGCGCACCGTCATCGGCGCGATCATGGAGCACGTCGAGGAGGCGGGCGTGCACTCCGGCGACTCGACCTGTGTGATTCCGCCGATGTCGCTGGGCCAGCGGGTCGAGGAGGAGCTGCGGCACCAGACCGCCGCCATCGCCGAGGCGCTCGGCGTCCGCGGCCTCCTGAACGTCCAGTTCGCCATCCAGGGCTCGACCGTCTACGTGATCGAGGCCAACCCGCGCGCCTCGCGCACGGTGCCGTTCGTCTCCAAGGCCACGGGGCGCGACCTGGTCGGCGCCGCCTGCCGGGCGGCGCTCGGGCTCGGCATCGACATGGCGGAGGGAGAGGTCGCCCACACGAGCGTGAAGGCGGTCGTGCTCCCGTTCCAGCGCTTCGCGGGCGCCGACCCGACGCTGGGGCCGGAGATGCGCTCGACCGGCGAGGTGATGGGCATCGGCCCGGACTTCCCGACCGCGTTCAGCAAGGCGGAGCGGGCCGCGGGCCGGCGGCTCCCGCCGTCGGGCACAGCGTTCCTCTCGGTGCGCGATCGCGACAAGCCCGCCGCGACGATGCTGGCCGCGCTGCTGCAGTCGCTCGGCTTTGACCTCGTCGCAACCGCCGGCACCGCCCGGGCGCTGCGTCGCATCGGCATCCCCGTGCAGTCGGTGCTGAAGGTGGTGGAGGGGTCGCCGAACGTCGTCGACATGCTGCGCGACGGCGGCATCCAGCTCATCATCAACACCCCCGGCGGACGCGGCACGCGCACCGACGGCTACGAGATCCGGTCCGCAGCCATCGCCCACCGCATCCCCTGCATCACCACCATGGCCGGCGCGTCGGCGGCGGTGCAGTCGATCGCGCAGGCGCAGGCGGTCGAGCCGGTGGCGCTCCAGGACCTGCACCCGTACGACCCCGTCGGTGCCCCCGCCGACGCGTAGCCTCGCGGTGGCGGCGGTCGAGGCGGTCGGCGCCTACACGCTCCTGCGGCTGGGTGACGACGGCGGCGACACCGGCGCGCCCGGACAGTTCTTCATGCTCCGCGCCGAGCCCGCCCCGGCCGCCGCCTACCTGCCCCGCGCGGTCTCGGCCGCCTGGGCGGGCGACGGCGAGCTCGCGTTCCTGCTCGACGTGCGCGGCGCCGGCACCCGGGCGCTGACCGAGGCGCGCACCGTCTCCGTGGTCGGCCCGCTCGGGCGCGGCTTCGACCTCGCCGCCGGGCCCTCGATCCTCGTCGGCGGCGGCATCGGCGCCGCCATCCTGCCGTGGCTGCGGCGGCGGCTCGAGCAGCGCGGCGACGTGCGGACGGTGCTCGGGTTCCGCTCGCCCGAGCACGCGGTCTGCGCGGGGATCGTCGACCCCGACGCGACGGTCGTCCTCGATCCGGTGCTCGTCACCGAGCCGCTCGCCCGCCTCCTGCCGGCGAGCGCCACGGTGTACGCGTGCGGGCCCGACCGGATGCTCGAGGCGGTGGCGGCCCTCTGCGCCGAGCACGATGTCCCGTGCCAGCTGGCGATGGAGGCCGCGATGGCCTGCGGCTTCGGCGCCTGCTACGGGTGCGCCGTGCGCCTCGACGGGACATGGAAGCGGCTCTGCATCGAGGGGCCCGTCGTGGAGGCCGCGCGTGTCCTCGCCTGACCTGCACGCCGACCTCTGCGGCATCCGCTTCGGCAACCCGCTCGTCAACGGGTCGGGGACGCTGGACGCGCTCGCCGCGGGGACGCTCGGGCTGGGCGCCTTCGTCACGAAGACCGTGACGCTCCACCCGCGCGAGGGCAACCCACCCGTCCGCATCGCGGAGACGCCGGCCGGGATGGTGAACTCGATCGGGCTCGCGAACCCCGGCCTCGACGCCTTCTGCGCCGACCACCTGCCCCGGCTCGGCGAGCTCGGCGTGCCGGTGATCGCGAGCGTCGGCGGCTGGTCGCCGTCCGAGTACGCGACCGCGGTCGCCCGCATCGGCGCGCATCCCGCGGTCGCCGCCGTCGAGCTGAACGTCTCCTGCCCGAACGTCGAGTCCGGCTGCATCGCGATCGGCACCGACGCGGGCGAGACCCGCGCCCTGGTCGAGCGCTGCCGGAGCGAGACCGACCTGCCCGTGCTGGCGAAGCTGAGCCCGAGCGTCTCCGACGTCGCCGCGATCGCGACCGCGGCCGCCGAGGGCGGCGCCCACGGCCTCGTCCTCATCAACACGGTGCGCGGGATCGCGATTGACCGCGACCGCCTCCGGCCGCTGCTCGGAGGGGGCGGGGGAGGGCTGTCCGGACCGGCGATCAAGCCGATCGCGCTGCACGCGATCTTCCACGCGCGGGCGGCAACCGGGCTGCCGATCATCGGCATGGGCGGGGTCGCATCGGCGCAGGACTGCGTCGAGTTCCTTGCGGCCGGCGCGAGCCTGGTAGGAATTGGCACCTCGCTCTTCGCCGACCCCGGACTGCCCCAACGGATGCTCCCCGAGCTCGGGCGACTGGTGCGGCAGCACGGCGCGGAGACGATCGAAGATTTGGTCGGCGTCGCCCACCCTCGACTATCAAGCTCGACTCGAGCTTGAGTTTTTCGAGCGCGAATTTCCCTTTTTTATGGGGTTTTCTCGTGGTTGCACGCCGCCTTCGCATGGGTATAATCGCCCCCTACCATGACAACCAGCACCCTCTCCCAGACGCCCTCCCGATCGCTCGATCAGCGCATGGAGGCGCTCAACCGGGCGAACCACATACGGGTGCGGAGGGCGCAGCTGAAGCGCGACCTCAAGGCGGGGCGGGTGCGGATCGGCGAGCTGATCGCCGACCCTCCGGACGAGGTGCTGACGGCGAAGGTCTACGACATGCTGGTGGCGGTGCCGCGGCTCGGGCGCGTGAAGGCGACGCGCCTCCTGACACAGTGCCGGATCAGCCAGAGCAAGACCGTCGGCGGTCTCTCGGATCGCCAGCGCGGCGAGCTGCTCGACCTCTTCCGGACCTGATCGCCACCCGCGGGGGGTGGCCGTGAGCAGCCGCCTGTTCGTCGTCGCCGGCCCGTCCGGCGTCGGCAAGGGCACCCTGATCGCCCGCGCCCGCGCGGCGCTGCCCGAGCTCGAGGTGGCCACGTCGGCGACGACCCGGCCGCGGCGGCCCGACGAGCGGGACGGGCGCGAGTACCACTTCCTGGACGAGGCCGAGTTCGCCCGGCGGGTCGAGGCCGGCGAGTTTCTCGAGCATGTATCGTATGCAGGGAACCGGTACGGCACGCTGCGCAGTGAGGTGGAGCAGCGGCTCCGGGACGGCGGCAGCGTCGTGCTGGAGATCGAGGTCGCCGGAGCTCGTGAGATCAGGCGACAGATGCCGGGCGCGGTGCTCGTCTTCGTGGCCCCTCCGACGATGGCGGACCTCGAGGCCAGGCTTCGCGGCCGCCGGCAGAACACGGAGACGGAGGTCTCGGACCGGCTGCGGATCGCGGCCGAGGAGATGCGGGCAAGGCCCGAGTTCGACCACACGATCACCAACGACGATGTCGACCGCGCCGCCGCCGAGCTGGCGGACCTGATGCGGTCGGCGATGAATGCTGAGGAGCACGGATGATCTATCCCAAGATCGACCAACTGCTGGAGAAGGTGGACAGCAAGTACGCGCTCGTGATCGCCGCCGCGCGGCGCACGCGCCAGATCAACGACTACCACCACCAGCTCGGCGAGGGCAGCTTCGAGAGCTTCGCGCCGCCGCTCGTCGAGTCGCGCTCGAAGAACTTCCTGACGATGGCGCTCGAGGAGATCTCGCAGGGGCAGCTCAAGGTCTCCCCGACCACCAAGGAGTGACCGGCCGCCGATGAGTTTCCCGGCCGGCGCGGGTCTTCACGTTCGATAACCCGGACCGGGAGGTGTCTTTGATGGCGACGCGAGTGGTGCTGCTGGTGGGGACGCGGAAGGGCTGCTTCATCCTCGAGAGCGATGAGGCCCGCCGCGACTGGGACGTGCGGGGGCCGTTCTGCGACGGCTGGCCGATCTACCGCGCGATCCACGACGCGGATTCGGGCGCGATCTACGCCTCGGCGGCCAGCGAGTGGCACGGCGCCGGCGTCTGGCGCAGCGGTGACCTGGGGGAGAGCTGGGAGCTCTCGAGCGAGGGCCTGGGGTACGGCGAGCACGGCGAGCTGCGCCTGTCCAAGGTGGCGGGGCTGATGGCGGCGCACGGCCGTCTCATCGCGGGCGCCGAGGCGGCCGGCCTGTTCGAGAGCCGTGACGGCGGCGTCAGCTGGTCGCTGCTCTCGACCCTCGACGGGCAGCCGGGGCGGGGCAAGTGGAACATGCCCGAGAACCAGCCCCCGGGGCACCTCGGGATCGCCGGCCTGCTGCCCGATCCGAACGACCGCGACCGCTTCTGGGCGGTGGTGCAGGGCTGGGGCATCTTCGAAACGACGGACAACGGCAGGTCGTGGACGCCGCGGAACGAGGGCCTGCGCGCCGACTGGCCGCTGGAGGACCCCCGGGTCAACTACTGCGTGCACAAGCTGGTCATGTCGCCGGTCGACCACGACCGTCTCTACCAGCAGAACCACTGCGGCATGCACCGCAGCGACGACGCGGGCCGCTCGTGGACCGAGATCACCGAGGGCCTGCCGAGCGATTTCGGCTTCGCGGCCGCCGCGCACCCGCATGACCGCGACGGCTTCTACGTGATCCCGCTCGACGCGGGCCACGGCCGCTGCATGCCCGACGGGCAGGCGGCGGTCTGGCGCACGCAGGACGGCGGCTCGTCCTGGCGCAAGCTGACCGCCGGGCTGCCGCAGCGCGACGCCTACCTGGGCGTGCTGCGGGAGGGGCTCGCGATCGACGATCTCGACTCGCCGGGCCTCTACTTCGGCACGAGCACCGGCCAGGTGTTCGCGAGCAGCGACGAGGGTGAGACGTGGTCCGCGGCGGCGAGCTACCTGCCCGGCATCGCCTCGGTCGAGGTGACGGTGATCCACTAGCCATGGCCGACCTGCACCTGCCCGTCACCCTGCCGACCGTGTTCGCCGACCTGCCGCGCCGGCTCGACATCGAGGCCGCGACGGTGGACGAGGCGATCGACCGCCTCGAGGAGCGCTGGCCCGGCCTCCGCGACCGCCTGTGCGAGCCGGGCCCGGCGCTGCGCCGGCACGTGAACGTCTACGTCGACCGCGAGCGGGCGGGGCTCGACACCGCCCTCCGGCCCGATTCGCGCGTCGACGTCATCTCCGCGATCAGCGGCGGCTAGTGGCACCAGCGGCGTTGGTTGAACCAGCGCTGCATGGTGCGCTCGCTGGGCGGGGTCACGGGGCCGCCGGCGACCTCGCGGCGGAGGCGCCGGATCGTGGGCAGCGGCGGCGCGCCGCGCGCCCACTCCGACTCGGCCCGGGCCCGCAGCTCGGGCCAGGCGTAGGAGCCCGGCCGCCGCCGCGTGGCCGGGGGGTCGCGGCTGACGAGCGCGATATGCGCGGCCAGGGCGCGCCGCCGCGCCGCGGTCAGGCTGTCGCTGGCCAGCCAGACCCGCTCCAGGGCCTCGGCCAGGTCACGCCCGTCGCGGCGCAGCTGGAACTCCGCAGAGGCGTGCGTCTCGCACAGCCACGCGGTGACCCCGTGGGTCAGCCGCAGCCGGATCGTCCGGCCGCGGGTGCGATCGGCGCAGATGGCGCAGACGGTTCCGGCGGGCGAGTGCATGCCCCGAGTGTGCCCGGCGGGGAGTCGCGTGTCTGGCACGAGGTGTGTCGAGAGCGTGCCGAGATGCGACCGGCTGCGCGGGATCCGCCAACCCTCGTCGGCCGTACACGTCTCACAAGACATGAGGCCCACGTCAATTGCGACGCGGGCCGTCACATTGGGTACGTGTCAATTGGCGCACGCTCCCGATGTCGATTGCCCCAGGAACGGCCCGCCCCCGAAGGCCCACCACCACCCGACCACCGTCCCGCACGCGGCGCCGCAGCGGTTGCGCGGCCCGGCGCGTGCGGGCGACACTACGGTCATGATCCTCGTCGGCGTCTGCGGAGGGATCGCGGCCTACAAGACGTGCGAGCTCGTCCGCACGCTCGTCCGGGCCGAGCACGACGTGCAGGTCGTCCAGACGCCGGACTCGCAGCGCTTCGTCGGCCCGACCACCTTCGCGGCGCTCTCTCGCCGGCCCGTGCTCGCCGACGGTGGGCCGGAGGTCTTCCCGCATCTCGACGCGTCGTCGCACGCCGACCTGCTCTGCATCGCGCCGCTCTCGGCGACCACGCTCTCGCGCATCGCCCACGGCGAGGCGGCCAACGTGCTCACCGCGACGGCGCTCGCGTTCTCCGGGCCGATCGTGGCCGCGCCGGCGATGAACCCGCGCATGTGGGAGGCGGAGGCGACCGCCGAGAACCTGCGCCTCCTGGCCGCCCGGGGCGTCGAACTGGTCGGCCCGGCCCACGGCGACACGGCCGAGGGCGAGGTGGGGGTGGGGCGGATGTCGGAGCCGGCCGAGATCGCCGCGGCCGTCGAGGCGCGGCTCTCGACCGCGGGCAGCCTGGCCGGGACGCGCGTCCTGGTGACGGCCGGCGGCACGCGCGAGCCGATCGACGCCGTCCGCTACGTCGGCAACCGCTCCAGCGGGCGCATGGGCGTCGCCGTCGCCGACGAGGCCAGCCGCCGCGGCGCCGACGTCACGCTCATCCTGGCAGCGGCCTCCGCGGCGCCGTCGGCGCCGATGCGCATCCTCCGGGCCGAGTCGGCGGCCGAGCTCGAGCGGGCGACGCTCGAGGAGACGGCTGCTGCCGACGTGATCGTCATGGCGGCGGCGGTGTCGGACTACCGGCCGGCGGACGCCTTCGCCGGCAAGCGGCCGAAGAGCGGTGAGCCGTGGCACGTGACACTCGAGCCGACCACGGATATCCTCAAGGAAGTGGGGGCCAGGCGCACGGCCGGGCAGGTGCTGGTCGGATTCGCCGCCGAGCACGGCCCCGGGGGAGTGGAGCGAGCCCGAGCGAAGCTCGAGCGCAAGAGTCTGGACATGATCGTGATGAACGACGTCAGTCGCACGGATATCGGGTTCGACTCCACGGAAAACGAGCTGGTGCTGGTGACCGCGCGCGACGAGCGCACGGTCTCCAGACGTTCGAAGCGTGCCTGCGCGGCTGCCCTCTGGGACGCCGTGCCCGCGCCCACGGCGGCGACGCCGGCCCCGCGAGGGGAATGACCGAGAGCCTACGGGCTTACAGGAAGGACACATCCAGGTGGAAGCACACGAACTCGGAGGGCAGGCTCCGACCGCTGATGTCGCCGCCGCCTCCGAAACCGCCCAGCGGGTGATTGAGAACGTCTCGCGCGTGATCCACGCGCCGCGATCGCTGATCGCCCGCTGCGTCATGGCCGTGCTGTGCGAGGGCCACGTGATCCTCGAGGACTTCCCGGGCGTCGGCAAGACGATGCTCGCGAAGTCCCTGGCCCGCTCCCTCGACTGCGAGTTCGCGCGCGTGCAGGCGACGCCCGACCTGCTGCCGTCGGACGTCACCGGCGTGAGCGTCTACAACCTCCAGGACAACGAGTTCGAGTTCAAGCCGGGCCCGGTGTTCGCGAACCTCGTGCTCGTGGACGAGATCAACCGCGCCTCGCCCAAGACCCAGTCGGCGCTGCTCGAGTGCATGCAGGAGGTGCAGGTCACCGTCGACGGCGTCAGCCACGCGCTGGCGCGGCCGTTCATGGTGATCGCGACCCAGAACCCGATCGAGTACGAGGGCACCTTCCCGCTGCCGGAGGCGCAGCTCGACCGGTTCACCATGCGGCTGGCGCTCGGCTACCCGGACGCGCGCCAGGAGGCGGCCATGCTCTCCGAGCACTCGGCCGGGGAGCCGCTCGACACCCTGCGGCCGGTGAGCACGGCGGCCGAGGTTGAGGCTGCGATCGCCGCGGTCAAGAGCGTGTACGTCGAGGAGTCGCTGCACCGCTACGTCGTCGCAATCCTGACCCACACCCGCAGCGACACCCGCCTCTCGCTCGGCGCCAGCCCGCGCTCGGGCATCTCGCTCCTGCGGGTGGCGAAGTCGCACGCCGTCATCGAGGGGCGCGACTACGTGACGCCCGGCGACGTGAAGGCGGTCGCCGAGGACGTCCTGTCCCACCGCGTCATCCTCGCTCCCGAGGCCCGGACGGCGGGCATCGACGCCGCCGACTCCATCCGCGAGGCGCTCGAGCGTACGGCCATCCCGGTATGACCACGCGCGGACGCCGTCTCCTCCTCCTCGCCGCCGGGCTGTACCTGGTGGCCTGGGGGTTCGGGACGGCGGTGATGTTCCCGGTCGCGATCGGGCTCTCGATCGCGCCGCTCGTGGCGGTCATCTGGGTGAAGGCGCTCGACCGGCCGATGCTGCTTCGCCGCCGCACGGGCCACCTCGAGCTCACCGAGGGCCAGAGCGTCGACGTCGGGCTCGAGGTGCGGCCGGACACGGGCGGCCCGATCCCCGGCCGCGCGATCATGCTCGACCGGCTCGGGAGCCGGGTGATCGAGGCCGAGCTCGCCCGCCGCGGGCGGGTGCTGCGCGGGCGCTACTCGATCGCCGCCGCTCCCCGCGGCCGCTACCGGATGGACGGCGCCGAGCTCCTGATCGCCGACCCGTTCGGGCTCGCGGAGGCGCGCATCAGGATGGACCGGGCCGACCAGATGCTGGTCTACCCCCGCGTGTACGAGCTCGAGGGCCTCTTCACCGACGGCGGCACGCCCGGCGGCGACCGCGGCCGGTCGATGCTCCACCGCGCGTCCGGCTACGACCTGCACAGCATCCGCGAGCACCAGGTGGGGGAGAGCCTCCGCCGCGTGCACTGGCGCTCGACCGCCCGCCGCCGGCGGCTGATGGTGAAGGAGCTCCAGGACACGCCCCGCGACGAGGCCTGCGTCCTCCTCGACGGCGACGCCGCGGCGGTCGTGGGCGAGTCGCCCGACTCGAGCTTCGACATGCAGGTGCGCGCGGCCGCGTCGCTCCTGCGGCGCATGTCGGACGCCGGCCAGCGCAGCTCCCTCGTGATCCACGCCGCACAGCGCAGCCGCCACCGGCTCGGGTTCGGCAGCGGCGACTGGGCCGGGGTGCTGGGCGAGCTGGCAGCGGTCGAGGCGACCGCGCCCCGGTCGCTGGCGGACTTCCTGGCCGAGACCAGCCGCGGCCCCGACCCGGTGG
Organism: Thermoleophilia bacterium; assembly: GCA_025928655.1. GTDB lineage: Bacteria > Actinomycetota > Thermoleophilia > Gaiellales > JAICJC01 > JAICJC01. Next base: position 9,657 of record JAICJC010000102.1, read on the forward strand.
ACGCGACCCGGGTGTTCGTGATCACGGCCGGCATGTCGTCGCTGCTCGCCGAGCGCGTGCTCGGGATGGGCTCGTCCCAGTGCGAGCCGGCGGTCGTGTGGATCGACGGCGCCAGCTTCGCGGCGGCGAAGCGGCGCAAGGACACGGGCCCGGAGGCGGCCGCCCTGCGGCTGACCCGCTCCGGCGTCGCGGTCGCCCGCATCCGGGCCGGCGACCACGTCGGGCAGGCGCTCTCGGCCCCGGTCCTGCGGCTGGTGGTGGCGCGTGGCTAGGATGCCGCGCCCGCGGATGGCGCCCGCCGTCCTGGCCGGCGCGCTCCTGCTCTTCGGCGGCTGGCACTGGGCCCGCCTCGAGCAGCCGCACATGGGCGGCCGCGGGCTGCTGCTGCTCGCGCTGCTCGCCGCGCTGCCGACCGTCGCAGCCCTGCTCAGCCATGGCCGCGGCACGATCGCGCTCACGGGCGCCGTGGCGACGATCGCCGCGATCGGCGAGATCACCCACACCTGGCCCTGGCAGACGCAGCACGGGATCTACCCGGCCCGGGTCACGGAGCTGATCGTGAACGGCCTGCGCGACTGGTTCGCCACCCACACGCCGATCGACGCCGGCCGCTTCCCCGGCGCGAACCACGACCTGCGCCTCGTGTTCTTCGCCGCCGCCGGGGCGATCGTGTGGCTGACCGTGCGCCGCGGCGCCGCCATCCCGGCCATCGGCGCCGCCTTCGGCATGTTCGCGCTCCCGAGCACCGTCGTCCCGATGCACGCGGACGGGTTCCGCGCCGCCGTCTTCCTCATGCTCGCCCTGCTCACCCTGGTCGCGACCTCCGAGCGCGGCGGCCGGCCGATCGCGGGCGATGTCCAGGTGGTGGGCCTGAGCGTCGCGGTCGTGGTGGCCGGGCTCGTCGTCGGCACCGCGCCCGGGGTCACGAAGAGCGCCTTCCTGTCGTGGCAGTCGTGGAACCCGCTCGCGCAGGACGGCCCGCTGGTGAACGTGAACTTCATGTGGAGCCAGACCTACGGCACGCTGCACTGGCCGAAGAAGCGCACCAAGGTGCTCGAGATCACGTCCCGCAGGGAGATGTACTGGAAGGCGGCCACCCTCGACACCTTCCTGATCGACCACTGGGACTTCGCCCCCCGGGGCCAGATCGTGGGCGCGTCGAACGGCGGCTCGCTCTCGGAGCCGCCCGCCGCCCTGCCCTCCCAGGCCCGGTTCGCGCCGCACCTCGACACGGTCAACGTGAAGGTGCTCGGCCTCGCCGACGACCATCTCGTCGGCGCCGGCCAGCCGGTCAAGTGGTCGCTCCCGGGCGGGGTCCAGTCCCTGCTCTCCGCGGACGGCACGGTCACGACCCTCTCCGACGTGCCGCGCAACGCGACGTACTCGCTCTCGGTCTACGACCCCAGCCCGAACGTCCGCCAGCTGACGAGCGTGGGGAAGCGCTTCCCGCAGGCGATCCGGGACGACACGGTGATCGGCAACGTCACGATCCCGGCCTGGCCCCGGCACCTCCAGAAGGGCGTCCGTCCGCTGAGCCGGCCGTTCATGGTGGCATCGGATCGGGCCTGGCGCGCATCCGGCGCGGACTCGGCGGACAACGAGTACGAGGCCGCGGTCGCGCTCGAGCACTACTACCGCCAGCCGCCCTTCAGGTACTCGCTCAACCCGCGGCTGACGGGGAAGCTGCCGCCGCTCGCCGACTTCATGCTGAACACCCACCACGGGTACTGCCAGCAGTTCTCGGGGGCGATGGCGCTCGTCCTGCGCCTGCACGGCATCCCTGCCCGGGTGGCGGCCGGGTTCCTGCCGGGGAAGCTGCAGGGCTCCGACACCTACATCGTGAACGACCGCGACGCCCACACCTGGGTCGAGGTGTACTTCCCCCGGTACGGGTGGATCCCGTTCGAGCCGACCCCCGGCGCGCACCTGCCGAGCGACACCTCATCCTCGAACCCGAAGTTCGCGTCGCTCACCACCGGCGGTGGGCACAACCTCCCGCCCCAGTTCCGGTCGTTCTATCTGGGCAAGATCCTGGGGAGCAAGGACAACCCGGCGCTGGTGGCGAAGCGGAGGGGCGAAAGCCAGGCGTTCGGCCCGCACGGCCGGACGGGGTCGATCGCCATCCCCGGCTCGAACGGCGGCCACGGCAGGTTCTTCACCTGGCTCCTCACGAGCATCGTCGTCGTCCTCGCCGCCGTGCTCGCGCTGAAGGCGCTCGCCGTCCGCTGGCGCTACCTGCGCCGCGGCCCGCGCGCGAAGGCCGCCGCGGCCTACCACGACCTGGCGACGTTCGTGGCCGACCAGGGCATGGAGCTGCGGGCGGACGACACGTTCGAGGAGCTGGCAGAGCGCGTCCACAGCACCTTCGGCGTCGACGCGTCCTCGTTCGGCCGCAGCGCCAACCGGGCCCGGTACGCCCCGCTCGCGCTGGCCGAGCCCGAGGCCCGTCTGCTGCGGCGGCAGCTGCGCACCATCAAGCACGACGTGCGGCGGCGGCTGACGACGCGTGAGCGGGCCGGCGGGGCGCTGCGGCTGCGCGCGGTGCTCTCGCAGGCTACGCTCGGAAGCTGACCCGGCCGATGACGGGAGCATGGCGGAGCACGAGAACACCTACGACCTTTTCCAGCGCGGGCGCGAGCACATGCGCCACGGCGACAACGCCCAGGCGACCGTGTCGCTCGAGAAGGCGAAGCGGCGCGAGCCCGACAAGGCCTCGATCCGCGAGGCGCTCGGCGTCGCCTACCTGCGCATGCAGCGCTACCAGGAGGCCGCGGCCGAGTTCGAGCACATCCTGGCGGCCGCGCCGGCGAACGACTACGCCCATTACTGTCTCGGGCGCTGCCTCGCCCGGATGGGCAACCGCCGCGTCGCGCTCGGCCATTACAAGATGGCCGTCTGGCTGCGCCCGAGCGTGACGTACTACCAGGAAGCGGTCGACGGCCTCCTCGACTGAATGACCGGTGCCAGGCACCGGTCATTCACGGCCGATCGAGCCAGATCGTCACCGGGCCGTCGTTCACGAGCGCGACCTGCATGTGCGCGCCGAACCGCCCGGTCTGCACCGGGACGCCCAGCTCGCGGAGCGCGGACACGAACGCGTCGACCAGCTGCTCGCCGACGTCGGGCGGCGCCGCGCCGGTGAACCCGGGCCGATTGCCGCGCCGCAAGTCGGCATAGAGGGTGAACTGCGACACCACGAGCGCCTCGCCGCCGACGTCGGTGATCGACCGGTTCATGCGCCCCTCCGCGTCGGCGAAGACGCGCAGCCTGGCCACCTTCGCCGCCAGCTCCGCGGGGGCCTCGGGCCCGTCGCCGGCGCCCGCGGCGACCAGCACGAGCAGGCCGCCGCCGACGGCCGCGATGCGCTCGCCGGCGACCGTCACCGAGGCCTCGTTGACACGCTGGATCAGTGCTCGCACGGGCCGGCGGAGTTTCTCATCGGAATAGGTCGGGTGCTACACTCAAAGTCGTTTCAAGGTGTCGAGAGCGGTCGTCGAGGTGGGCTCTGACCCGCCTCTTTTTTCGCCCGCGTTCGGCACACGACGGTGATCGAAGACATGAACGAACAGTTGCAGACAGAGATCGAGAAGATGCTCCGAGACGCGAGTCCGGACGTGGAGGTCGTGCTCGCCGAGCAGGCCGGCCCCGGCCTGGTCCGGGTGGTCATCGACCATCCCGACGGGGTCGACACCGACCTGTGCGAGCGCGTCAGCCGCGAGCTCTCGCCCCTCCGCGACCGGTACGCCCTCGAGGTGTCCTCACCGGGTGTCGAGCGGCCGCTGGTGCGGCCGCAGCACTACCGGCGCGTCGTGGGGAAGCGCGTCGACGTGCGCACGATCGAGCCGATCGACGGAAGGCGGCACTTCAGCGCCCGGTTGGCCGACGCGGACGACGCGGGCATCGATCTCGATCAGGACGGCCGCATGGTGCGGATCGGCTACGACGCGATCCGCCACGGCCGGTTGGTGTTCGACTCCTGGGGAGGGCGCTCGTGAGCAAGGAAATCCTCGAGGGCGTCAAGCTCGTCGAGAAGGAGAAGGGGATCGAGCCGGGGACGCTCCTGGCGGCGATCGAAGACGCGCTGCTGGCGGCCTACCGCAAGATGCCGGACGCGCGCCATCCCGTGCGGGTCGACCTCGACCGCGACACGGGCGACTTCACGGCCTGGACCGTGACCGAGGACGCATGGCAGTCCTACCTCGAAGCGCACCCGCACCACCAGGTGCTGGCCGAGGCGCCCGCCGTCGACGAGGCGCCCCCCGTGCCCGGCGAGGAGCCGGCCGAGGAGGAGGAGCCCGAGCCCGAGATCGAGTGGGAGTGGTTCACGGACAACGTGCTCGTCGACGTGACCCCGGACAACTTCAGCCGCATCGCCGGCCAGACCGCGAAGCAGGTGCTGCGTCAGCGCATCAACGAGGCCGAGCGCTCGATGATGTACGACGAGTACGCCGACCGCGTCGGCGAGATCGTGACCGGGATCGTGCAGCAGGACGACCACCGCTACGCGTTCGTCGACCTGGGCCGCATGGAGGCGATCCTGCCGGGCTCGGAGAAGGTGCCCGGCGAGCGCTACGAGCAGGGCAGCAGGATCAAGGCCGTGATCATCGAGGTGCGGGCCGAGGGCAAGGGGCCGCAGGTCGTGCTCTCACGCCGCTCCGACGAGCTGATCCGGCAGCTGTTCGAGCTCGAGGTGCCAGAGATCGCGGACGGCCTCGTGAACATCCGCGCCGTCGCCCGCGAGCCCGGCTACCGGGCCAAGATCGCGGTCGAGTCGCGCGTGCAGGGCGTCGATCCGGTCGGCGCCTGCGTCGGCCCACGCGGGTCGCGCGTGCGCATGGTCGTCTCCGAGCTGCGCGGTGAGAAGATCGACATCATCCCGTGGAACGACGAGCCCGCCCGGTTCGTCGCCAAGGCGCTCGCCCCCGCCAAGGTGCGCGAGGTGTACGTCGACGACGA
>JAICJC010000123.1 GCA_025928655.1 Thermoleophilia bacterium
CGCCGGCCGGCGGCGGCAGCTCGGCGAGGCGGCGGCGGGCCCGGGCGACCCGATCGGCGACGGCCGCGGTGGCCTCGCCCGGCGGTGCATGCGCGTCGGCCCGCGGCGCCTCGACGCGCAGGTCGAGCCGGTCGAGCAGCGGGCCGCTCACCCGCGACCGGTAGGCGTGAAGGCGCTGGGGGGCGCAGGTGCACTCGCGGTCGGGGTCGCCCGCCATGCCGCACGGGCAGGGATTCATGGCCGCGACGACCATGCACCGGGCGGGCAGCCGCACGCTGCCCGCCACCCGCGAGACGAGCACCTCGCCGTCCTCGAGCGGCATGCGCAGGGCCTCGAGCGCGCCCCGGTTGAACTCCGGCAGCTCGTCCAGGAAGAGCACGCCCCGATGGGCGAGCGTCACCTCGCCCGGCCGCAGCCGGGCGCCGCCGACGAGGGCGGCCGCCGAGGCGGTGTGATGGGGCGCCCGGAAGGGGCGCCCGTCCATCCGCGTCCCCGGCGCCAGCAGTCCGGCGGCCGAGTGGATGCGGGTGATCTCGAGCACCTCGTCCGGCGTCGGCGGCGGCAGGATGCCGGTGAGCCGGCGGGCGAGCATGGTCTTGCCCGAGCCCGGAGGGCCGGTCATGAGCAGGTTGTGGCCGCCGGCGGCGGTGATCTCGAGTGCCCGCCGGGCGCGCGGCTGGCCGCGGACGTCGGCCAGGTCGGGGGCGGCCGCGACGACGGCCGGCGGCGGATCGGGGATCGGGTCGGGCGCATCGCGCTCGGCCAGGATGTCGACCACGTGGCGCAGGCTGCGGGCCGGGATGACGGGCACGGTGCCCGCCATCGCCGCCTCGGCGGCGCTGGCGGGCGCGACCACGAGGGCCTCGGCGCCCACACGGCCGGCCGCCTCGGCCATCGCCAGGGCGCCCCGCACCGGGCGCAGTCCACCGTCGAGGCCGAGCTCGGCCGCGGCCGCCACCCGCGCGACCCGCTCTCGCGGCGCCTGGCCGGAGGCGGCCAGGAGGGCAAGCGCGATCGCGAGGTCGAAGCCCGAGCCCTCCTTCCGCTCCTGCGCCGGCGCCAGGTTCACGGTCAGCCGCTTGACGGGGAAGCGGAACTCGGCCGAGCTCATCCCGCTGCGGACGCGCTGGCGGGCCTCCTGCACGGCCCGGTCGGCGAGCCCCACCACCACGAACGACGGCACTCCCTCGGCCACGTGCGCCTCGACGTCGACGCGGCGGGCGGTGATCCCCGTGAGCCAGAGCGTGAGGGCGCGCGCAACCATGCGACGAGGTTACGGATCGAGCCGTCACGCGTGGGTGACGGGGTGTGCCGATCGCGTTACGAGAGCGCGGCGCGGATGTGACGCGGTCGCAAGCCGTGCACCGCGATCACGTCGACGCGCGCCGACCGCGCCCGCGGATCGGCCGCCAGCAGCACCTCGGCGGCCTCCCGCAGCCGCCGCTGCTGCCAGGGTCCCACCATCTCCTCGGCCAGCCCCCGGCGGCCGCTGCGGCGGGCCTTGACCTCGCACACGACGAGGGTGCGCCCGCGCCGCGCGACCACGTCGACCTCCCGCCCGCAGACGCGCACGTTGCGGGCGATGATCGCGTAGCCGCGCAGGCGCAGCGACCAGCAGGCGATCGTCTCGGCCAGGCGGCCGTACTCAGAGTCCGAGATCGAGGTCCATCTGGGCATAGGCGATCGCCTCGAACGAGCGCCGGTGCAGCGGCGTCGGCCCATACTGGCGAACGGCCCGCGTGTGCTCGGCGGTGATGTAGCCCACGTGGCGGTCGAACCGGAACTCCGGGTACTCGGGCGCGATCCGGTGCATGAACCGGTCTCGCGTCACCTTCGCGACGATCGAGGCCGCCGCGATGGCGGCGCTGCGGCCGTCGCCGCCGACCACGGCCCGGTGGGCGCGGCCGCAGCCCGGGACGCTGAAGCCGTCGGTCATGCAGACGTCGGGCTCGGGATCGAGCGCGCACAGGGCGCGCCCGAGGGCGGACAGGTTGGAGCGATGCAGGCCACGGCGATCGATCTGCGCCGCCGGGATGACGATGACCGCCACCTGGGCCGCGGACTCGACGACCGCCTGGAAGAGCTCCTCGCGGCGGACGCTGGTGTGGCGCTTGGAGTCGTCCAGCAGGCCGAGCGGCGCGCAGCGGCGGCCGCGCAGCCGATCCATGTCGAGGCACACCGCCGCCGCGACCAGCGGCCCGGCCAGCGACCCGCGGCCGGCCTCGTCGGCGCCGGCGACGAACCGCACCCCGAGGTCGCGGTCGTGCGCCAAGAGGCGCCGCCCGGGTCGCGACCGGCGGCGGCGAGGAGCGGAGACGGCCATCGGCCTATGGTACGGCGTCGGGCGGACGGGGAGCCGGCCGCTGCGCCGGCAGGCCTCACGAATTTGCGCCGAAATTGCAACAGCCGCCGTTCGGGGTCTGACCCCGATCCGGTTAGAGGAGGCCGATGCGGTCGGGCGGCCAGTAGATCAGGAAGGCCTCGCCGATGATGTTGCGGCGCGGGAGCGGGCCCCAGTAGCGGCTGTCCAGGGAGTCGCCGCGGTTGTCCCCCATCACGAAGTAGTCGCCCTGCGGCACCGTGTAGGGCCCGTAGCGGGGCGCCGTCAGCGAGCCCTCGGTGTAGTGCTCATCGAGCGAGTGGCAGTTCCGTCCCGCCGGCTTGCACACCGTCACGATCCCGCCCGTGATCTGGAGCGTCTCGCCGGGGAGGCCGATCACGCGCTTGATGTAGGTGACGCCGGCCTCACTCTTCACGCCCCGCTCCGCGGTGTTCCCGTGGCCGGGCGGGTGGAAGACGATGATGTCACCGCGGTGCGGCCCGTGGAAGCGGTACACGAGCCGGTTCACGAGCACCCGGTCGCCCACGTCGAGCGTCGGCTCCATCGACCCCGTCGGGATCCGGTAGGGCTTCACCACCCATGCCTGGACGACGTAGGCGAGGCCGAACGCGACCGCCAGGATGATGATGAGCTCGACGAACGGGTTCGCCGCGGGCCGCCTGGACGGCGGCGAGGGGGGCGGCGGGGCCTCCTCGGCGGCGGGCGCAACCGGGTCGCCGGCGCCCGGGGCGGGCGGCTCCGACGGCCGGGGCTCGACGTCCGCCATCCCGCGAGGCTAGCGCGACTTCTCGCGCACGCGCGCGGCCTTTCCGACCTTGCCGCGCAGGTAGTACAGCTTCGCCCGGTGGACGTCTCCGATGGACATCACCTGGAGACGGTCGATCTTGGGTGAATGCAGGGGGAACGTCCGCTCGACGCCGATCCCGAACGACTGCTTGCGGACGGTGAACGTCTCGCGCACGCCGGCGCCCTGGCGCTTGATGACGATGCCCTCGAACACCTGGATGCGGTGGCGCTGGCCCTCGATCACCTTGAAGTGCACGCGAACGGTGTCCCCGGCTTTGAACCGAGGGACTTCACGCGCCTGGCGGCGCTCGATGTCGGAGATGACACTCATCGTGCGGAGGAGAGGAACGGGCGGCCGAGGAATGCTAGCCACCGCGCCCGGGCCTCACAAGTCGGAGCCGCCCTGCGCGGCCCCGCGGGCGGCGGACGCCTCCCGCCGCCACCGTGCCACCGCGGCGTGATTGCCGGACCGCAGGACGTCCGGCACCCCCCACCCCCGGAACCGCTCCGGCCGGGTGTAGTGCGGGTACTCGGGCAGGCCGGCGAGCGCCTCGGAGTAGGAGTCGTGCTCGTGGCTCTCGCGCTTGCCGAGCGCGCCCTCGAGCTTCCGGGTGACGGCGTCGATGACGGCCATCGCCGCGATCTCGCCGCCGGAGAGGATGTAGCGGCCGACCGAGATCTCGTCGTTGGCAAGGTGGTCGTGGACGCGCTGGTCGAAGCCCTCGTAGCGGCCGGACAGGAGCGTCAGCCGCTCGAGGCCGGCGAGCTCGGTGACGACCGCGTCGGTCAGCTCGCGTCCGACCGGCGTCAGCACCGCCACCCGGCGGGCGGCCAGCGTGGCGTCGATGTCCCCGCCATAGGTGGCTTCGAGCGCCGCGCACACCACGTCGACGCGGATGACCATGCCCGCGCCGCCGCCGTAGGGCGCGTCGTCGGCCTGGCGGTAGTCGCCGAGCCCGAACCCGCGCAGGTCGATCGTGCGCAGGGCGAGCGAGCCGGCGGCCACGGCGTTCTTCACGGGCCGCGTCTCGCGCAGCCAGTCGAAGTAGCCGGGGAACAGGGTGACGACGTCGAGCTCGAGCGTCACAGGAAGTCGTCCCGGATCGCGATCTCGCGGGCGGTGACATCGACCGAGCGCACCACGTCGTCGACGAACGGGACGAGCAGCGGCTCCTCGCCGCCGCGGATGTCGAGCACGTCGTTGGCCGGGTAGACGAGCACGTCGGCCACGGTGCCGAGCTCCCGGCCGCCGGCGCTCACCCGGCAGCCGATCAGGTCGACGTGCAGGTAGTCGTCCGGGTCGGGCTCGGGCAGCGCCGCGCCCGCGACCGCGACCTCCTGGCCGCGCAGCGCCTCGGCGGCCTCGCGGTCCGACGCGCAGTCGAAGCGCAGGATCGGGCGCTGGTCGGTGCCGCGGCGCTCGACGATGACGGCCGGCCTGCCGCCGAGCGTCACCTCGAGCCCGGATCGCAGCGCCACCGCGCCGCCGTGGCCCTCGAGGTGCACCGCGCCGTCCAGGCCGTGGGCACGGCCGACCCGGCCGACCACGACCGAGCGTGGGCGCCAGGGCGTGTCAGCCGGCGACTTCGACATGCACGCGCCGCCCGGTCTGCACCGCCGACGCCTTGACGACGGTGCGAAGCGCGCGGGCGATGCGGCCCTGCTTGCCGATCACCTTGCCGATGTCGTCGGGGGCGACGTGCAGCTCGAGCACGACCTCGCCCGATGAGCCCTCATGCCGCTCGACCCGCACCTCGTCCGGGGCGTCGACGAGCTGGCGGGCCAGATAGGCGAGAAGCTCTTCCACGCGGGTGCCGGCTAGACGCCCGCGATCTTGAGCAGCTTGCGCACCGTGTCCGTCGGCTGGGCCCCGCGGGCGATCCATTCCCGGGCACGATCGGCGTCGATCTCGACCAGCGACGGCTCCATCTGCGGGTTGTAGCGCCCGATCTCCTCGAGCGTGCGCCCGTCACGGGGCACGCGCGAGTCGGCGACGACGACCCGGTAGATCGGATTCTTGTTGGATCCATGCCGCGAGAGGCGGATCTTCACTGCCACGAATAGGCCCTTCCGTCGGGGTGCGTGAACGAGCGGAGTGTAGCGAGCCGCCGGTCAGCGCCGCATGAGGCCGGGGAGCTGCGGCATCTTGCCCTTCCCCACCTGCTTCATCATCCGCTGCATCTGCTTGAACTGCCCGAGCAGCTGGTTCACCTGCTGGACGTTCGTGCCGCTCCCGGCCGCGATGCGGCGGCGGCGGCTGCCGTCGATCAGGCGCGGGTTGCGGCGCTCGGACGGCGTCATCGAGAGGATGATCGCCTCGACCCGGTCGATCTGGCGCTCGTCCACCTTCAGGTTCTTGATCTGGCGCCCGACGCCCGGGAGCATCCCGAGCAGGCCCGCCATGCCCTGACCGGCGGTCATCTTGCGTACCTGGCGGAGCTGGCCGAGGAAGTCCTCGAGCGTGAACTCGGACTTGCGCAGCTTGGCCTCCATCTCGCGGGCCTCGGTCTCGGAGATCTGCTCCTGGGCGCGCTCGATCAGCGACATGACGTCGCCCATCCCGAGGATCCGGGACGCGAGCCGGTCGGGATGGAAGGGCTCGAGCTGGTCGAGCTTCTCCCCCACCGAGACGTACTTGATCGGCTTGCCGGTGACCGCGCGGACGGCGAGCGCGGCGCCGCCGCGGGCGTCGCCGTCCAGCTTCGTCAGGATGACGCCGTCATAGTCGACGGCCTCGGCGAACGCCTGGGCGACGTTGACCGCGTCCTGGCCGGTCATCGAGTCGAGCACGAGCAGCACGTTGTGGGGCTTCGTCGCCTGCTTCACGCGCACGAGCTGATCCATCAGCTCCTCGTCGATGTGCAGGCGCCCGGCCGTGTCGATGATGACGACGTCGCGGCCCTGCGCCCGGGCCTGCTCCACCCCCCACTTCGCCACCTCGACCGGGTCGGCGTCGGTGCCGCGCTCGTAGACCGGCACCTGGAGCGACTTCCCGAGCGTCTGCAGCTGCTGCACGGCCGCCGGCCGCTGGAGATCGCACGCCACCATCGCGGGCGAGCGCTTCTGCTTCGCCAGCACGCGCGCCAGCTTGCCGCACATGGTCGTCTTGCCGGCGCCCTGGAGCCCGGCCATCAGGACGACGGTGGGCGGCCGGTTCGCGAACGAGAGCCCCGACCCGGCGCTGCCCATCAGCTCGGTCAGCTCCTCGTGGACGATCTTCACGACCTGCTGGCCGGGCGTGAGGCTCTCCATCACCTCGGCGCCCATGGCCCGCTCCCGCACCTTCGCGACGAAGTCGCGGACGACGCCGAAGTTCACGTCGGCCTCGAGCAGCGCGAGGCGGATCTCGCGCATGGCCTTCTGGATGTCCTCCTCGCTCAGGCGGCCCTGGCTGCGCAGGCCGTCGAGCGTGGCGCCGAGACGGTCGGAGAGGGACTCGAACATGAGCCGAAGCCTAGACGGCGGCCGGCTGGAGCACGCGGCCGAAGAGCTCGGTCAGCCGCATCCAGTGCCGCTCGGAGGCCTCCTCGTCGTAGGCCGGGGTGTCGGTCTGGGTCCACCCGTGCGTGGCCCCGGGGTACAGCTCGGCGGTGTGGCGGACGTGGGCCTCGGCCAGCTCGCGGGTGAGGCGGGCCATCTGCTCGGGGGGCATCGAGCGGTCGTTGTCGGCGTGGCCGATGTAGAGCTCGCCGGCGGCCCGCACCGCGGCCAGGTGGGGGCTCGAGTCCTCACCGGTGGCCAGGTTGCCGCCGTGGAAGCTCGCCGCCGCGGACACCGCGTCGGCGAACTCGCCGGCCATGCGCAGCGAGAGGCGACCGCCCATGCAGTAGCCGACGGTTCCGACCGCGGCCTCGCGCACCTCGGAGCGGCCGCGCAGGAACGCGAGCCACGCCTGCCCGTCCGTGATGGCGGCCTCGGGTGTCAGGAGCGCCATCATCGGCCTGAGCTCCGCGAAGAGCGCAGCCCGGTCGCCCGAGCTGATCCGCTCCTCGAAGTTCTCGAGCACCGGCGAACGGCGGCTGCGGTAGAAGAGGTTCGGGACGAGGACGCAGTAGCCGTGGCCGGCCAGGCGGCGGACGTGGGCCTCGACGGCCGGCCGCAGCCCGTAGGCGTCCATGAACAGGACGACGCCCGGGTGCGGGCCGCCCCGGTCCGGACGGCAGAACAGGGCGTCGGCCGCCCCGTCGCGCGTGGACACGTCGACGCGCTCGGCGACGACCGCTGCGGTCAGGTCCGCCATCTCACTCACCTCCGGCGAAGAGCGCCCGGGCGAAGTCGGCGGGGTCGAAGGGGCGCAGGTCCTCGATCCCCTCCCCGATCCCGATCAGCTTCACCGGGATACCCAGCTCGTGCGCGATCGCAAGCGCGATCCCGCCCTTGGCGGTGCCGTCGAGCTTCGTCAGCACGATGCCGGTCACCTCGACGGCCTCCGCGAACAGGCGCGCCTGCTGGAGGCCGTTCTGGCCTGTGGTGGCGTCGATCGTGAGCAGCACCTCGTGGGGCGCCCCGTCGATGCGGCCGGCGATGACCCGGTGGATCTTGCGCAGCTCGTCCATGAGGTGGCCCTGTGTGTGGAGGCGCCCGGCGGTATCGACGATGACGACGTCGCGGTCGCGGGACTCGGCCGCGGCGACGGCGTCGAACGCCACCGCTGCCGGGTCGCCGCCGCTCTGCGACGAGACGAAGTCGGCCCCGGCGCGCTGCGCCCAGGTCTCGAGCTGCTCGCCGGCGGCGGCCCGGAAGGTGTCCGCGGCGCCGATCACGCACGTGCGCCCCGCCTCGCGCAGGTGCCAGGCGATCTTGCCGATCGAGGTCGTCTTGCCCGTGCCGTTCACGCCGGTCACGAGCAGGACGGCGGGGTGGGCGGTGATGTCGATCCGGGGGTCATCGGAGGGCGTCATCAGCTCGGCGATGATCTGCTGAAGCCGGGCCGAGAGCTCATCGGCCGTCGTCAGCCGGCCGGCGTCCGCGTCGGCCTCGAGCCGCTCGATGACCGTGACGGTGGCCGGGACGCCGCAGTCGGACAGCAGCAGGGCCTCCTCGAGCCGCTCCCACACCTCGGTGTCGGCCGGGTCGAACATGACGCCCGCGAGCTGCTGGGCCATCGCCCGGCGGCTGCGGGAGAGGTTGTCGCGGAGGCGCGCGAAGAGGCCGCGGCCCGTCTCCTCGGGCTCCGGCTCGGGCGCATCCTCGCCGTCGGCGGTGCGGAACATCGACTGCCATGTGCGCGCCACGAGGCCGGATCGTAGTAGCGTCGTGCCCGTGACGGAGGTGCCAGTCGACGGGCTGCGGGACGCGCTGCGGGCGCGCGCGGCCGCGCTCGGCTTCGACGAGGGGGCCGCCGACATCGTCACCGACCACTTCCTGGACGCGGAGCTGCGGGGCGCACCGACCCACGGCGCCGAGCGGATGCGGTGGCTCTCGACCTTCTCCGACCTCCAGCCGACGGCCCGGCCGCGGCGGGTCTCGCGGGCCGACGGCCTCTCCCGCTGGGACGGCGCCGGCGCCGTCGGGTACGTCGCCCTGGCCGAGGCGCTCGACCGCGAGGCCGACGATCCGCCCGCCGGCGCCCGCCTCGTCGTCGTCGGTCACTGCTTCCCGACCGGGCGGCTGGGCTGGTTCGCGGAGCGAGTGGCCCGGCGCGGGCTCATGTGCCTGCTCGTCTCGACCTCGACGCCGCGGATCGTCCACCCCGACGGGGGGCCGCCGCTGCTGGGCACCAACCCGTTCTGCCTGGCCCTCCCGGGCCGCGGCCGCCCCACCGTCGTGGACGTCTCGATGGGCCGCGTCACCTACGGCACCGTGCTGCACGCGGCGGCGCGCGGCGTGGGGCTGCCGGAGGGTGCCGCCCGCAGGCCAGACGGCAGCCCCGAGTCCGACCCGGGCCAGGTGATCGCCGACCTGGCCGGGATCGTGCCGTTCGGGGCCGACCAGGCGTACAAGGGCTTCGCGCTCGCCACGGTGGTGGAGCTCTTCTGCGGCGCGCTCGCGGGGACGGACGGCTACTCCGCCGTGGCGCTGATCGCCCCGCCCCAGTCCGACCCGGTGGCCTGGCTGCGCCGCATCGCGGAGGGCCGCCGCCTGCCCGGAGACCGCAGCGCGCGGGCGCTCGACGACGCGCTCGGCCAGGGCACCGTCGAGATCCCGGACGACCTGTGGGCGTGGCTCCGGAACGCGCCCGGGTGACGCGCGACCTCGGGAACGGCTACGAGCTCTCCCACGACCGCAACCGGCTCGACCGCGCCGCCGTCCACGCCTACCTGACGACCTCGTACTGGGCGCTCGGGCGCTCCCGGGAGCGCCAGGATGACCTGATCGACTCGAGCCACGTCGTCGGGCTCTACCACGAGGGGGCCCAGGTCGGGTTCGCGCGCGCCGTCGACTGCGACGCGGCCCACTTCGTCTACCTGGCCGACGTGTACGTGCTCGAGGAGCACCGCGGCTCCGGGCTGGGCGTCGAGCTCGTGCGCGAGATCGTCGAGAACGGCCCCTACGCCGACCGCACCTGGGTGCTGCACACGCGCGACGCCGCCGGCCTGTACGAGCGGTTCGGCTTCCGCCACCACGAGCGGCTCATGCAGCGCGGCTGACCGGGGCGAGGCCCCGGATGGCGCCGTGGTGGGGACTGTCCCCGCTGGGGACAGTCCCCGGGCGCATCGGTGGGGCTCGGCGCCGGTTCTTGGCGGTCAGCCGGCGGTGCGCCGGTCGACCTCGGCGGTGATCGGGGCGAGGCCGCGGATGGCGCCGGGGTCGGGACAGTCCCCGCTGGGGACAGTCCCCGCTGGGGACAGTCCCCGGGCGCATGGGTGGGGGCCCGGCGCCGGTTCTTGGCGGTCAGCCGGCGGTGCGCGGGTCGACCTCGGCGGTGATCGGGGCGAGGCCGCGGATGGCGCCGTGGTGGGGACAGTCCCCGGTGGGGACAGTCCCCGGGCGTATGGGTGGGGGCCCGGCCCCGGTTCTCGGCGGTCAGCCGGCGGTGCGCAGGTCGACCTCGGCGGTGATCCGGCGCGAGAGCACCTTCGACTCGCCGTCGGCCGCCATCGTCACCCCGTAGAGCAGGTCGGCGACCTCCATGGTGCGCCGCTGGTGGGTGATGACGATGAACTGGGCCCGCTCCTGGTAGGCGCGCAGCAGGTCGAGGAAGCGCTCGATGTTCGCGTCGTCCAGGGCCGCCTCCACCTCGTCGAGGACGTAGAACGGCGACGGCTTCGTGAGCAGCAGGGCGAACAGGAACGCGATCGCTGTCAGCGCCTTCTCGCCGCCGGAGAGCAGCGAGAGCGCCTCGATCCGCTTGCCGGCGGGCTTCACCTCGAGCTCGATCCCGGGCTCGTCGGGGCGCACCGTCTCCTCCTCGGGCTCCCCCGCCTCGCCCTCCGCCGCGACCGGCGCCGCGGAGACGACGTCGTCGGTCAGGCGCAGGCGGCCGGATCCACCCGGGAACAGCGTACGGATCACCTCGGTGAAGTTGCGGGCCACCTGCTCGAACGTCTCGGCGAAGCGGCGGTCGATGGTCTGGGTGAGGTCGCGGATCAGCCCGCGCAGCTCGCGCAGCGACTTCTCCAGGTCGGCGCACTGCTCCGTCAGCTCGCCGGTGCGCTGCTTCTCGGCCTCGTACTCCTCCGCCGCCAGCGGGTTCACCGCGCCGAGGCCCTCACGGCGGCGCTCCAGCCGCTCCATGCGGGCCGTCACCGACTCCCGTTCCTCGGGCGGGAGCGGCTCCTCCAGCTCCGGCGGCCGCTCGGACAGGTCGACCGCGATCTCGGCGCCGCGGCGGCCGAGCTCGGCGATCCGGTCGGTGCTGCGGGTGAGCTCGACCTCGATCTCCGTCGCGGTGGCGGCCACGGTGCGGGCCGTCGCCTGCACGCCGGCCTCGTCGTGCGCGCACGCCTGCAGCTCGGCCGCGAGCTCGCCCGATCGGCGCTCGATGACGGCGACACCCGCCCGCGCCGGCGCGCGCAGGAGCTCGGCGGCAGCCGTCAGGCGAACGAGGGTGCGGCCGATCTCGCGCCCCCGCTCCTCCAGCGCGCGCGCCTCCGCGCCCATCCGGGCGGATACCTCCGCCGCGGCCTTCGCCCGCTCGGCCGAGGAGCGCAGCCGGCTCGCGTCGCGCCGGAACCGGTCCGCTCGTTCGCGCAGTCCCGCCTCCCGGGCCGCCACGCGGGCGGCTGCATCGGCCAGCTCGCGGCGCCGCAGCTCCAGGGCCGCATGGCGGTGGTCGGCCGCCCCGGCGGCCTCGCTCCGCTGCGCGGCGGCCGCCTCCAGCCGATCCGCCTCGCGGGCCAGGTGAACGCGCCGCTCCGACTCTGCCACCAGATCGTGCTGGGCGGCCTCGCGCGCGCTCTCGGAGCGGGCCAGCTCATCGGCCAGCCGGTCGCGCCGGGCGGCGGCGGTGCGGGCCGCCTCCGACGCGCTCGCCTCGCGGGCGCGCACGGCGGCGAGGGCGGACTGGGCCGCCGAATCGGCCTTCTCGGCCCGCTCCGCGTCGGCCGCCGCCGCC
>JAICJC010000160.1 GCA_025928655.1 Thermoleophilia bacterium
CGGCGCCGGCGGCGTCATGGCGCCGATGATCGAGACCGCGGAGCAGGCACGGGCCCTGGTCGAGTCGGTGCGCTACCCGCCGCTCGGCCGGCGCGGGTTCGGCGTCATCATGAGCGACGAGCTCGCAGACGGGGGCCCGGGGGCGCGGGCCGAGCGGGCGAACCGCGAGAACGTCGTCATCGCCCAGATCGAGTCGCCGCGGGGGATCGAAAACGCGGAGGAGATCCTGGACGTCCCCGGGATCGACGTCGTCTGGCTGGGCCAGTTCGACCTCTCGCTCGGGCTCGGCGTGCCCGGCCGCTTCGACCACCCGAGCTACCTGGACGCCGTCGACCATCTCGTCCGCACGGCCCGGGCGCGGGGGATCCCGCTCGGCCAGCTGGTCGGCTCGGTCGCCGACGGCCGCGCGATGCGCGAGCGCGGGTTCCAGGTGCTCGCGTTCGCGGACATCTGGGTCTTCGAGCGAGCGCTGCGCGAGTCGCTCGCCGGGCTGCGCGCGTGAGGATCGCGACGGCCGCGGAGCTGGCGCCCGGCGAGCTGCTCGAGGTCTTCAACGCCGGCTTCTCGGACTACCTCGTCCCGCTCCAGCTCGACGAGGACGCGCTGCGGACGCACTTGTACGAGAACGACATCGCCCTCGACCGCTCGCCCGTGGCCGTCGTCGACGGAGGGCCGGTCGCGTTCGCGCTCCTCGGCGTCCGCGGCCGCGACGCGTGGATCGGCGGGATGGCGACGGTGCCGGCCCACCGCCGCACGGGCCTCGCCCGGCGCATGCTCGATGCCGCGATCGATGCTGCCGCGGCGGCCGGGTGCGCGACGGTCTGGCTCGAGGTCGTCGACCGAAACGCCGCGGCCGCCGCCCTCTACCGCGACCGCGGCTTCGCCCAGGTGCGCGACCTGGCCGTGTGGTCGCTGCCGGCGGCCGACGGCGCCGCCGCCGCGGCACGCCCGGCCGACTGGCGGGAGGCGCACGCGTGGATCGCCGCCCACCGGGAGGAGCGGGAGCCGTGGCAGCGCGCGGACGGCACCCTCGATCGGCTGCGCGACGCCGGCGCGGCGCTGCGCGGGGTCGTGCTGGAGCGGCCGAACCAGACCGCCGGCGCGCTCGTCTGCCGCGATGGGACGGCCGTCAGCGTGCTTCAGATCACGGCCGTCGACGACGAGGCGACGGGCGCGCTGGTCGAGGCAGCGGCCGGCGGTCGCGCCCTGCATGTGACGAACGCGCCGGCCGGGGGCCGTGTCTCACGGGCGCTGGAGCGGCGCGGCGCGGCGGTTATCGCCCGGCAGCACGAGATGCGCCTGGATCTGCCCGCAGAGGCACGGACACCAGGCTGGCGGTCACGACCACCGTGATCAGCAGCGTGGCCGCAAGCGCGACGTGGATGGCGATCACTTCCCACGGAAGGCCGTTCCGGTACTGGTACTCGCCGACCACCGCCTGGCACCCGAGCAGTCCGAGGCAGACGAGCGAGAGCCGCTGCGCCGGTGACCCTCGGAACCGTTTCCAAAGCCAGAGGGCGAGCGCGACCAGCAGGACCGTGAACGTCGTCGCCACCCGCACGTGCACCCAGGCGGCGTCGTAGAAGTTGCCGATCCGCTCGATCGGGGTGGTCGTGCTGCCCGGGTGCGGGCCGGAAGCGGTCACGAACGCGCCCGAGACGATCAGCCCCAGGTAGACCGCCACCGCCCCCCACGCGAGCACGCCGATGCGGCCGCCGACCAGCGACCGGGCGAGCGCCGGCCGGAATGCGGCCACCGTCGCCCAGGTGGAGAGCGAGACGACCACCATCGCGAGCAGGAAGTGCGACATCACCAGGTACGGGTTCAGGTCGAACGCCACGGTCACGGCCCCGAGCGGCACCTGGGCCACCGTGCCGGCGGCGGCGAGCGCGAGCGCGTGGGCGATGCGGCGGTCGACCCCGGCGACGCGGTAGGCGACGATCGCGGTCGCCACGGCGGCCAGCATCGCGATCCCCGAGATCGCCCGGTTAGAGAACTCGATCAGCGCGTGGTACGAGTCCTGCGGGACGAGCGCGTTCGCGTCGCAGGTGGGCCAGTGCGGGCACCCGAGCCCGGACGCCGTCAGCCGCACGAGCCCGCCGGTGGTGACGACGAGCCAGAGGATGACGAGCGTCGCGACCGCCATGCGCTGGAACGTGCGCATCGTGACGGCGCGCGGTCGCAGACGGGCGAGCGACGGCGAGTCGGCGTGGGCCATCTCCTGCCAGTGTATCCCGGCACTCGCCGCGGCCCGGCACCGGGAAGGCCCTTCCGCCGCTCACCACCCCTCCACCCAAATATGACGCAAATACCGCGGTCGCCCGGTTTGACCGATTGCAGAGTGGGTAGCGCCGGTGGCACAGTTTGGGAGTGGTGGGTACGCGGTCTTCGGCAGCTGGGCACGGCGCGGCGGCGCAGCCCAAAGCCGCGCCCAAGGGCGAGTTCGTCTCGGGCGATCTGGCCGCCGACTGCGCCCGCTTCCTGGCAGACACGCGCCGGCGAGTCGAGCGGCGGCGCACCGTCGACGCCCGCCCGCAGCTCTCGCGCGAAACCTGGCGCGCGTAGTCGATCCGGCCGTCCGCGCCTACGCCGACGGGCTCGCCGGCGTGCTCGTCGACGCTCTCGGGCCGCTGCTGATCGGCGCGTACCTGCACGGATCCGCGGCCCTCGGGGACTACCACCCCGCGCGCAGCGACATCGACATCCTGGCGGTGTGCGCGGAGCCCCTCGGCGGGGGAGAACGGGCGCGACTTGGCGCCGAACTCGGGCGTGACGCCCTCCCCTGCCCCGCGGGCGCGGGCCTCGAGTTCAGCCTCGTCACCCGGGCCGCGGCCCGCGACCCGGCCCGTGCTCCCTCGTACGAGCTGCACGGGTGGGACGACGACGGCCAGGTGCGCCCGGGCGGCGAGCGCGGCGACCCCGACCTGCCGCTGCACTTCGCCGTCGTCCGCCAGATCGGTCTGGCGGTCTGGGGGCCGCCGCCGGCCGACGTCGTGCGCGAGGTGCCTCGCGAGGAGCAGATCCGGCTGGTGGGCGAGGAGCTCGGCTGGACGGTCGCAAACGCCGGCCGGAGCACGCAGGTCCTGACCGCCTGCCGGGCCTGGGCGCTCCACGCCGACGGCCGGTTCCGCTCGAAGCGGGACGCCGCGGAATGGGCGCTGCGGCATTCGGCTCCGGCGGTGGTGGCCGAGGTGCTCGCCGACCACCGCGAAGCCCGGGAGTCATCTCCCGACCCGCGGGCCGTCGCCGCCTTCGTGGCATCGGTCCGGGCTCGCCTTGCGCACAAGTAGGCTGTGGCCATGTCCGAGATCGAGCGCCGCCAGAGCCCCACCGGCCGGCGCGCGTTCGACGAGCCGCAGGACGCGACCCGGCGCACCCGCCTGGCCAACGAGCGCACCTACCTGGCGTGGTGGCGCACCGGGCTCACGTCGCTCGCCGTCAGCCTGGCGGCCGGGCGCGTCGTGCCGACCCTGTCGAACGGCACCGCCTGGCCGTACGAGGTCGTCGGCGCCGGGTTCGCGATCCTCGGCGTCGCCTGCATCGTGAACGCCTACCAGCGCGAGCGCGAGATGGACCGGGCGCTGCGGGAGGGCCGGTTCGCCACCCTCGACCCGCGCTCCACGATGGTGCTGACGGCGCTCGGGGTGATCCTGGGCGTCCTCACGCTGGGGCTGATCGTGGTGAATCCGTGACCGCCACACCGGCGCCCTTGAGGATCTCGCGCAGCATCTCGGCGTTCGTCGGCGCCTGCGCGATCGGCCCCTCCGGGCCGGCGGTGCGCCCGTTGTTGTTGAACATGGCGTAGGTGCGCTCCGAGAGCGACGACAGCTCGCGCAGCGGCGTCGACCACTCCGAGAGCTCCTCGGGCGAGTAGAGGTAGTCGAACCGCTCGGCGGCGCTGCGGCCGCGGACGTTCCAGGTCGAGGCGTTGCGCCCGTGCAGCCGCAGGTAGGCGGTGTCCGAGGTGGCCGCGACCACCGTCGGCACCAGGTTGCGGGCCTGGGTGCGGGGCGCGTCGACCATCACGTAGGTGGCGCCCAGCGAGCGCAGGAAGGAGAGCGTGGCGTCGGCGTGCTCCGGCTCGAGCCAGGAGCGGTGCCGGAACTCGACCATCATCTCGTCGCCGCCGAGCCGCTCCTTGGCCCACTCGAGGTACTCGAGCGACGCCTGCTTGCGGGTCACGTACGTCGGGAACTGCATCAGGATGCCGCCGAGCTTGCCGGCCTCACGCAGGGGCTCGAGCGCGGCCCGGAAGCGGGTGAACACCTCCGCCCGCAGCTCCCGCGAGGGCCGCTCGATGCGGCCCCGGGCGTCGGTCTCCGCCTCGCCCCGCAGGTCGGGCGGGAGCTGCTCGGGCTTCACCGGATGGCGCGTCATCATCCCGAACGCCTTCACATGGAACACGAACCCGGGCGGCGTGCGGCGCGCCCAGGCAGCGGCCGCGTCGGGGCTTGGCAGGGCGTAGTAGCTGGCGTTCAGCTCGACGGTGTCGAACCGGGCCGCGTAGTGCTCGAGCCGGGCCTCGGAGGTGCGCACCGAGCTCGGGTACCAGACCTTCGTGAGGGTCTCGTCCGCCCACGAGCAGGTGCCGATGCGGACCGGCGCGCTCAGAGCACGTACCCGCCGGCCGGAGCGAGCGGGAGCGCCGCCGCGGCCCACGCGAACAGGCCGCCGGCCAGGTTGCTGGCGTCGTAGCCCGCGGCCACCAGCGCATCGGCCGCGTAGCCGCTGCGCGCGCCCGTCCGGCAGACGATCACAAGCGGGCGGTCGCGGGGCAGCTCCCCGGCCCGGGCCTGGAGCTCGCCCAGCGGGATCCAGAGCGCGCCGTCCACGTGACCGGCCTCCCACTCCTCCGGCTCGCGCACGTCAACCGCGAGCGCGCCCTCGGCGAGGGCCGCGCCGGCCTGCGCGGGCGTGAGCTGGGGGGCCAGATCCACGGCCCCCGATTCTAGGCGGCTCAGGCCGGGCCGGGCTGGGTGGCGCCGACGTAGGTCGTCTGGAACCAGCCCATGGAGAACGGGGCCATGCGGACAAAGTCGCCCGTGTGCGGCGCGTGCACGACCCAGCCGTTGCCGATGTACATGCCGACATGCCCGAGGTCGTGGAAGAAGACGAGGTCGCCCGGGCGCAGCTCGTCCTGCGTGATCTGCGGCCCCAGGTGGTACTGCGAGGCGGCGAAGTGCGGGAGCGCCACCCCGTACTTCGCGTACAGCCACATGACGAGGCCGGAGCAGTCGAAGCCGTTCGGCGTCGCGCCGCCCCAGACGTACGGGACGCCGATCTGCTGGAGGGCGTCGAGGGCGACGTGGTCGCGCAGCTCCTGGCCCGGGTCGGCGGCGTCGGCGCGCAGGTCGGCGGTGAGCCACTTCTGCGCCTCGAGCGCGAGATCGGCCTGGCCGATCCGGTCGGCGGCGGTCATGACGGTGATCTGGCGGCCGAGCTTGGCCACCAGCCGGTGCCGCCGGCGCAGCTCGCGCCTGATCTGCTTGCGGCGGATCGTGATCTCACGCTTGTCCGCGCGCGCCTTCACCTGGGCGGCGGCGATCGTGCGCCGCTCGGCCGCGATGGCGAGGCGGGCGGCGTTGATCGCCTTCACGGTCTCGGTGACGGCCGCGTCGAGGCGCGACTTCAGATCCATCCCGCCGGTGACCTGGGAGAGCGACGATGCGGACAGGACGAGGTCGATCGTGGCCGGATCGCCGCCCTTGTACTGCTCGATGATCAGGGTCGACAGCATGGCCTGGTCGCGGCGGAGCTTGGCCCGCTCGACCATCAGCCGGTGCGTCGCGATCCGCATCCGCCTGCGCAGGACGCCGAGCTGCCAGACGACATGGTCGTACTGCTCGGTCAGGAGCTCCGCGTGATTGTCGAGACGGCGGATGTCGGCGTGGATGCGCGCGTCCTTCGCCCGCTTGGCGTCGAGGACGGTGTCGCCGTGCGCGGGGGCCGCATGGACGCAGATGCCGGCGGCGATCGCGGCCACGGCGACCGCGAGCAGGCCGGCCATGCGGCGCAGAGTTGACCCGTGCTCCATCGCCCCGGTGTTCGGCCGGAAGGCGCCGGAATTGAGCGGCGCTAAAGCTGCGGGGCGTCACGGCCGATGCTCCAGCTTGAGCATGCAGATCACCATCGACTGCCCCCGCTGCGACGCCGCCAAGCGGCCGCTGCAGACCTGTGCCGCCTGCGGCGCCCCCGGGCGCGCGGCCGAGATCGGCGCCTGGCGGCGGCGCCTGCACACCCACCACCTGCGCGTGATCATGGCGGAGCCCCGCCGGGCCCCCTCGACGCCGATCCCGCTGCCGCGCCCGCTCCGGGTCGTGGTCGCCATGGAGGAGCTGATCGAGGCCACCGAGACGCTGATCGTCCCGGACACGGTCGCCCCGCCCTCCGACCCGCTCTCGTTCGACTGGCACGAGCGCCGGCGGCTGCGCCTGCGCCGCAGCGCCTGACGATGGGTGGTGCCACGCCGCCGTGCAGCCTGGGCGGCGAGAACCGAGCAGCGCAAGGACGTACTGAGCGACGCGTGCTCTGCACGCGAGCGAAGGAGGACGCGGCGATGCGACGGTTCGCAGCCGCAGCCCCGAGCGAACCGCACCCTTCTAACCGTCTTACGTCCAGGCGCGCGGGGGCGTGGCACCACCCATCTAGCCCGCGAGCGTGACGGCCCCGGGCCGCAGGTCGAGCAGGCCCTCGGGCAGCTCAAGCGCCTCGACGGCGACGCCGCGCACACCCATCTCCGAGATCAGGTCGGCGTAGGCATCCGCCTCGACAGGGTCGGACGGCGACCACTCGTTCAGGTAGCGGACGCCCGCCACCCCGGCCTGGTACAGCTCCTTCAGGCAGCCGAAGCAGGGCCGCAGCGTCGTGTAGCAGTGGGCCGACTGCAGCGAGTATCCGAGCCGGGCGGCCTGCAGTAGCTCGTTCTGCTCGGCGTGGACGCAGA
>JAICJC010000026.1 GCA_025928655.1 Thermoleophilia bacterium
ACGCGCCCGTAGCTCAGGGGATAGAGCGCTGCCCTGCGGAGGCAGAGGCCGCACGTTCGAATCGTGCCGGGCGCATGGGTCAACCGCGTCGGAGTCTTCGTCAGGCGCGCCGAGTCGGAGAGCATCCACCCCGGCGCGGACAAGGGCACCGCGTATCTGTTCGCCCATCCAAGCGTTATCCGTTTCGCCTGAATCCCATGTATGGATCCCGGCCTGAGGGAAGTCCTTGACAGCGGACAAGACGGCATCCCCAAGACCCTCGATTCCACGAAGCCCCGCGTACAAAGCGACGCTATCGCCACGCCGGTTTGCGGCGCGCATCATCTCGCCAAGAAGACCGAAGCGAAAAACAACCGAGCCTGTCTGCCCTCGACGTAGCGTCGCTTCCGCCCCATCGACCACGAGCTTGCCGAACGAGACAGGGGCGGTGTACCTCAGAACGGTGGCAGGAATCGTGATCGCCGTTGAGGCCAGGACGAACGCTGACGCGAGCGCCGTCGTCGCGACCGCCGCGGTAACCCACCCCGCCGGTTGGCCCGAACCCGGAATCAAACCAGCCAAGAACAGTGGCACGATCGTCACAAGCAGCGAGCGGACGACAAGGCGCAGCACCATTTCGTCGTTGAGCATCATCAACGCCGCTCGCATCCCATACGCCCCCACCGCAAGCTGAGCAATGACGAGCGTGGAACCCACGATGAACACGAACACCGCGATCATCGTGACTGGCACCACCTGTACAAGGCTCTGTAGCCCGGCTGTGGTGCTGACGAGCCACGAGGGTGCGAATGCCCACTGGAGGATCCAGACGACAGCCCAGAAGGCGACGAAGCGGAGTATGACGCCTCGAAGAAGCCCCGGCGTCATCATTTCCGGATCGTGCTGGCCGCGTCGTTCACGGCTAAGGTCTGCCAACGCTCGATCGGGATCTCCGAGATCTCAGACTCGTTGAGCCCTGCGACCGTCGCAAGCTCCTGGTCAGTGATGCCGGCCTTCCTCGTCGCGAGCACGGCGTTGGTGAAGGCGATCTGGGCCGATACGAAGTCGGCCGCAGTAGGATGACGCCCGTCCCGGTGAGGTTTGTTCGGCTACGTTGAGGGAGGCGCGGTGACGGTTTGTGTGACGGTGTCGGTGGTTGTGTCGATGACGGTCGAGACGATGGTCGTCCCGGGGCCAGTTATAGTCTGAGTCGCCGTGATTGTACTTCCCGGACGGGTTATGGTGATTGGGACTCGCACGGTGCGAAAGACGGTGCCGTCGATCGTCTGGGCGGGGCCTGACACTGTCTGCACATCGGTAATCGCGACGGTATGGGCGGGGATGGTGACCTTCGTCCCGTTGCGGCGGATCGTCTTGGCTGGTATGAGGATCTTCGCCGCTTTGCCCTTCACGGTGACGATGCGTCCGCTGATCGTGGTGGTGTACGCGCCCCCACGAGGCGCTGCTTTGGCAGAGCCGCCTATGTGCGACCCGGCCACCAAGCCGAGGCCCAGCAGGGCGAAGCAGGCGAGCACGCCGGGTATCAGCGCGCGCTTGGGCGGGAGCCAATCCGGCATCGCTTTTGGCGCATCGCGCCATCCTGCTAGGCGTCTAAACACCGGCAAGCCAATCCCGTCCTATCGACGTTCGCCCCACGTGCCCTGGGACTCGTGCCCGGGGATTCCGGGCGAGTTCGATGGTACCAGATCCAAGCGCCGACCTCCTGATGGGAGGGTTGCGCGCGCATAACGAAGACCGATCCGAGTCATCCCCTCCAATCCACACACTTGGACAGACGCGGCGGTTCGAGCTTGCGCTCCAAGAGTGATCTTGACCCGGTCTGGTTGTCACCGGGTTTTTCATGCCGCCTGATCTTGGGCGGCGTGGGTGTGATGGTATTCGGCTTCGTATTCGTCGGGGCTGAGGTAGCCGAGCGCGCTGTGGGCGCGGATCGGGTTGTAGAAGGCTTCGATGTAGTCGAAGATCGCCAGCCGGGCCTGGTCTCGCGTCCGGAAGATGTGCCGGCGGACGAGCTCGGTCTTGATCGTGCCGATCGCGCTTTCCATGAGCGCGTTGTCCCAGGGGTCGCCGATGCGGCCCATGCTGGGGATGATGGCGGCGTCGCGGAGGGTGCGGCCGACCAGCAGGCTTCCGTACTGCCCGAGTTCAACCGGTCGTCGCAACACTGCCGGTGTTGGGATGGATCGTAGTGCGTCGGTCTGCGGTTTCGTGATCTGGTGGTGAGCGGTGCGGGCATCAAGTGGTGTCACATGTCGGATGTGGATGACTTCGAGGCCGGCCAGCGCGCCCCCTTGGCAGCGCTGGCTGGTCGGCCTCGACGGGCGCGGAGCGTCCGTCCCGGTTACTGGTGGCCGTTAGGACGCGACACTTGTCAGCAGGTGCTGGTTTAGGGCTTCGGCTGGGGTTTGCCAGGCGAGACGCCGTGCGGTACTTAGGAGATTCGCTGACTCTCGTCGGGCGGACTGCTATCACCGGTGGATGAACCCTGACACGTGTCCCTATTGTGACGCAGATCTGCTAATCGTCGGCGTCCGCGAATACGGACTCATCGCGTTCCAGAGCCACCTCCACTGGGATCCGAAGAGTGATTGGTACGGCACCGATGACGACCGAGTCACCTACGGCGAGTGCCATTCGATCGACTATGCGTGCCCCAGCTGCGGCCGCGACCTGGGCTTCGACCCCAACGATCCCGATAGCTATTGATGCCGGCCAGGTCGCGGATCACGATGGCCTCCCCCCTTCGCGCTCGCGGGGGCGGCATGGGCTTGGCGAATTGCCTACGACAAGGTGTTCACGGCGCGTGCGGCGACCAGAAGAATCGTGATCGCAGAGAGCGTCGACTCGGCCGCCATCAATGTCTTGGCGGGGCGTGTGAGCGGCATGGAGTCGGTCGGGCTGAACGCGATCGAGTTCGTCAGCGACACGTAGAAGTAGTCCCACAGGCGTGGCGCCCACCCGTCCCGGGCCAGCTGAGGGTTCTCGTCCTGCGGAAACTGGAAGTCGGGCTTGCGAGGCGCCGTCTCGAGGGCGCGGGCCACCGGCCCCCCGCAATCCAGTTCCCAGTAGGCGAGCCCGAACGCGACGGCGTCGGTGAACCACGCCACGCCACCGCTGAAGAGGAGCTGCCGCCCCGTCATGTGCACCCCTGAGCGAGCCACCAACGAGATGACCAGGATGACGACCGCGAGGAAGTTGCAGCCCCAGACGAGAACGAGCAGCGCGATCACGATCTCCCGCCGGCGGTCATGCCGGACAAGGCGGCCCAATCCCACAACCAGCGTCGCGGAAAGACAGACATACGGAACGGCAACGACCAACCACATCCACCACAGGCGGTGCCCCAGCAAGCCCCAATGGGCATGCCTGCTCACGACTGCCAAGACCACGAGAGTACCGGCGGCTGCGAGCCCGAACGGGGCTGCGTCGTCCCGTGCCTCGCGCACCGCGGCCGCCAGACGATCGGGGGGCGCACGGACGACTGGCTGTCTGGCTGCGTCGTCCTCGCCCATCGCTCTCCATTATGGGAACGCCGTCGGACGGCCGCGAGTCGCCTCGACGTCGTTCGGCGCGCCGGCCACATCGCTCGGATCACCGTGCGGTGGAGCCCTCGTGATCGTGCCCGGCCCAGACCTGACCGTCGCTGACAGAGGCGGTCCGCGCACGCGAGTGCCCTCGCCCGGGGGGTTTAGGCCCAGCCTAGGCGCTTGAAGATGATGAGCAGGATGACGAGTGCGGCGAGCTCCGTGCCCACGCCGAGTCCGATGAAGGTTTGCCAGTCGGCGATGTGATTGACCTCGAACCCGAAGTTTTGGCCGAAGAACCCGGTGATCCAACTCAGAGGCAAGAAGATCGTCGCGATCACGGCGAGCTGCTTCATGACGGAGTTGAGCCGGTTGGAAACCGTGGAGAGATAGACGTCCATCGCCCCGGTCAGGAGGTCGCGGTAGCTGTCGATCAGGTCGCTGATGCGGATCAGGTGGTCGTACACATCGCGAAAATAGCGGTCGTCCTCCTCAGCCATCCCGGGCAGATCCGCTACGCCCCCCATGAGGCTCGCGAACGCGTCGCGCTGGGGGGTGACCGCCTTGCGCATGCCGACGAGCAGCCGTTTCATCTGGAAGATCTCCTGCAGCTGTTTGTCGTCGGCCTTGGTGAAGATCGCGTTTTCAAGGTCGTCGATGCGGTCGTCGAAGTCGGCCAGGATCGGGAAGAAGCTGTCGACGAGGCCGTCGATGATCCGGTAGAGCAGCAGCGATGGTCGATCGATCGGCGCCTTGCGCTTGGCGTAGCGCTTTCTGATCTCGGCAAAGGCCGGGCAGTCGTCGCGGTGGACGGTGACAAGGAAGCGCTCCGAGTAGAAGCAGTGCACCTCGACCAGTCGGTCATCGTCGGGGACGGCGCCATAGACGACCAGGAACACGAAGTCGTCGTACTCGTCGATCTTCGCCCGCTGGTCGAAGTGCTCGGAGTCCTCGACGGCGAGTGGGTGGAATTTGAAGACGTCGCGGAGGGTCTCGAAGTCCGCGCTGCCTGGCCGGTCGAGGTCAAGCCAGAAGAACCCGTCCCGCGCGAGCAGCTTCGCCACCGTCTCGCGGCCGAAGTCCATCGTGCTACTGCCGTTGTCGTGAAAGACGTGGCAGCTCGATGGTCGGTGCCGGCCGCTCGCCTCGGGCGCATCGTCGGATCGCCTGTCCGCGAGCGTCCCGGCGCCACCGGGGCCACTGGGTGATGCGTCGTCTGCGATGTACCGATCGTACTGTCCAGCCAGGCACTCGGCCACGAACGAAGGCGGCGGATCATGCCTTACGCGTACGGTGGTCGATCAGGTGAGCCGTGGCCGTTCACGGTTCGTAAATACAGATCGTCACCGAGGCGGACGAGCGGGATCATGACGGGTTTCGCGGCGTCCCGTTACTGCGACCTGGCGCAAGGTCAATCTGGTGGGCGGCATCCATTTGCGTCGAGCTCCTCGAGCGCCCATGTCGTCATCGTTGTCCTCCTCTGGCCGCTAAGGGCGGATGAGCCCTGGAGCGCTCGATCCACCGGCTCCATGGGAGGACCGCCCGCCCGGCGTTGACGGTTGCCATGACCCAACGATTTGTCCCTAGGATCGGTCCGTGGCGCCGCCCGCGGCGGGTGGCCTCGAACGACATAACCAAGTCAGCCACCGTGCCCGGCCGCCTCGCCATCAACAGGCGAAAGGCCCCGCAGCGGGTGTCCGCTGGGAGCCTTCCCAAAGCCGTTAACGGACGCGGGGCGCCCCGTCAGGGCTGTCCGAAAGCCGTAGTGGGCGGACCTGAACCGGGCCCGTAGTGGGCGACCTCTTCGCCTAGCGTGATTGTATCATAAATCACGAGTGCTTGCATGGTGGTGCCGCGGCGGTACACGACTCGCTCGAGCCGGCGGCGTCGGTCGGGGCCGGGGAGGCCGCCCTCTTCTTCCCACCGCTTGAGATCGGCGCGCGACTGCTCGGGAGGCGTGGGCTCGGGTGAGGCGATCACGTTCTCGCGGTGCCCGCAGTCGCCGCAGATCCACGCCTCGATGCTGCCGCTGGGGCGCATGTCGCGATCCGCGACCATGTCCTCGATCGTTGTGCGGGGTCACCAGTGGGGCGTTGTGTGCCCGCACACCGGGCAGTAACGATCTTGGCGAGGCGGTATCCTCAGGAGGCGGTTCGGTATCCATGTCGTGGGGGTCTCTCAACCAGCTCCCTGAGGTGGAGCTACAGTTGCCGCGACGACCAAAGCAAGGCCGCCAGGGTCACGGAGGTAACTCCGACCGCCAGACCGACGATCCAGCCCGTGACGTCCTGGCTGACGAGTGCTGCGCCCAGGATCGTGGCGATGCCGATGATCCCGCCCGTCGCGACCACGCGCATGGATGCGCGTTCGATCCTGGTACGGCGCCGTTCTCGTCCCGGCACCATGCCTTGAGGGCGGGGCTCGTGCCGACCGGGCCCAGGCTCGGCCGGCGGAATTCCGCCTCCGGCCGGGTCGATCGGTTCGTTGGGCACCGCGTCCCCCGGGGGACGCTCACCTGGTGGATCTGAGGCCACGATGAGTAGGGTATCAATGGCCGCGTCCTGCCTGACTGACGGTCCCGGCGGTCGTGCATCTACCCGCTCTGCTGCCATGCCGCTCGAGACGGGTCGCGAGGAGGTGTGCCCGGTCGCGCGCCGCGCCGGTCGGTGTATGGCGAGGCTGCGGTACGGATCTGGAACCGGATAGGGTGGCGGTCGTGGCCCGGATCGAGGAGTACGCGCTGATCGGTGATCTGCAGACGGCGGCGTTGGTCAGCCGGGACGGCTCGATCGACTGGTGTTGTTTTCCGCGGTTCGACTCGGGCGCCTGTTTCGCGGCGCTCTTGGGCGGGCCTGAGCATGGCCGATGGATGGTCGCGCCGGCGCGTCCGATGAAGGTGACTCGCCGGTATCGGAGTGACACGCTGATCCTGGAGACGGTGTTTGAGTCAGACGCGGGGTCGGTGCGCGTCATCGATTTCATGCCGCCCAGGGGCCGGGCGCCGGACATCGTGCGGATCGTCGAGGGGCTGAGCGGCGTGGTGGCGATGCGCGTCGAGTTGGTGATCCGGTTTGATTTTGGGCGCATCCTCCCGTGGATGCGGCGCGTCGATGACGCCCGGGTTGCGATCGCAGGTCCCGACGCCCTCTGTCTGCGCACCCCGGTCGAGGTACGTGGCCGGGACATGACGACGGTGGCCGAGTTCACGGTCACCGCGGGCGAGCGCATCCCGTTCGTGTTGACCTGGTTCCCATCGCACGAGGACCTGCCGGCGGCGATCGACGCGGAGCGGGCACTCACCGACTCCGAGGAGTACTGGCTCGGGTGGGGGCGCGCCGGCGACCGCGTCGGCGACTACCACGACGAGGTGCACCGGTCGTTAGTGGTCTTGAAGGCGCTGACCTACGCACCGACCGGGGGCATCGTGGCGGCGCCGACGACGTCGCTGCCCGAAGCCTTCGGGGGGCTGCGCAACTGGGATTACCGCTTCTGCTGGCTACGCGATACGACGCTCACGCTGCTTGCGATGCTGCAGACCGGTCACCGGGAGGAGGCCGAGGGCTGGGAGCGCTGGCTCCTACGAGCGGTCGCGGGCGACCCGGCTGACGTGCAGATCATGTACGGCCTCGCCGGTGAGCGGCGCCTGGACGAACGCGAGCTCGACTGGCTGCCGGGATACGAAGGCTCGCGGCCGGTCCGGGTCGGGAACGCCGCATCGATCCAGCTGCAGCTCGACGTGTACGGCGAGGTCGTCGAGGCGCTCTACCAGAGCCGCGTCCACGGTGTGCCCGCCGACGCCGACGTATGGTCGTTGACGCGCATACTGCTCGGCTGGCTCGAGCACGGATGGCGGCTAAAGGACGCTGGGCTATGGGAGGTGCGCGGGCCGCCGCGACACTTCACCCACTCCAAGGTGATGGCCTGGGTCGCCTTCGACCGCGGCGTGCGTTTCCACGAGGAGTTCGGCGCGCGCGAGCCGGTCGGGCGCTGGCGGCGGATCCGCGACGAGATCCGCACCGACGTCCTGGCGCACGCCTGGAACGACCAGCGGCAGGCGTTTACGCAGTCGTACGGCGCCGATGAGCTCGACGCGAGCATCCTTCTGATGCCGCTCGTCGGCTTCCTCGCGGCGACCGATCCGAGGATGGTCTCGACCGTCGCCGCGATACGACGCGAGCTCACCATCGACGGTCTCGTCCTTCGCTACCGCCCAAAAGATGGAAACGTCGACGGTCTGCCGGTCGGCGAAGGCGTCTTCCTGGCGTGCTCGTTCTGGCTCGCCGAAGTGCTCGCCATGCAGGGGGCGCACGACCAGGCGCGCGAGCTGTTCGAGCGGCTGCTCGACCTGCGCAACGACGTCGGCCTGCTCTCCGAGGAATACGACCCCGCCAGCCATCGCCAGCTCGGCAACTTCCCCCAAGCCTTCAGCCACCTCGCACTGGTAAGCGCCGCGCTCACGCTCGGCCACGACCAGGGCCTCCGCCGACCGGAAACCCTTCATCAACCGAAGCCGCGCTCGTAGCGGACTGAACCATTTCCCATTGGTTGGAATGGCCGGGCGGGGAACGGCGATTCCGTTCTTAGTGACGGTGGTTGTCGTCGATCGTGTGGCGCTCCATGAGCACACAATGATGACGCACACCGCCTTCCATGCCGAAAAGCCGATCGTCACGACCCATCCTGTGAACGGCGGCGACCCGCTCATCTTCACGATCACACCCACCGCCGACCCCACCCTGGTACGGCCGTGGGATCAAGAGCACAAGAACCGAATCGCGGTGGTGTGCCCCGATCTCGCGAACCTCACCGGCGTCATCGACGCCGGCTGCGCGCAGGTGGCGCCGGGCGTATGATCGCAGGATGGGACTCCGGGAATGGGCCAGGAGGCTGCGCCGCCGCGAAGACGCGTCGGCCTTGCGGCGTGCCGAGGCGACGAGGACGGAGACGGAAGCGGAGCGGGCCGCCTCGTCGGGCGGCATCGAGGGTATGGCGGCCGACGAGGCCGCCCGCGAGCACGGGGGCGAACCGCCTTTCGACGAGTCCGAGCAGCCCCCGCGCTGAGCCCGCGGGGTATCGGGCTGCGGTGTCGGGTTCGGCCGGCGTCCTGTCACCCGACTTGCTCATTCACCTGCGTCTGCGTCCGTGGGCGCGTGCACCACGACGACGGGACACGGCGCGTGATGGACGCATCGTTGACTGACGGAACCGAGGAGCGCGCCTACAAAGCCGCCATGCCCGCGCGACCCGGCGACAAGAAGGTCGTGACTGGATACGCTCTGAACCAGGACATATGCGGCGGCTCCCTCGACGAGCTGGCGGTCGATCGCGATATCTTTGACCTCTCCGATGATGGGGTCGGTTGCCTGCTCGAGCACGGCCTGAGCCGCGCGAGCGAGGTTGGTGACATCGACACCGAGCGACTCCGACCCGTACCAGCGGATGGCGCCAGACCCTCCCGTCACGTTTTCGTAGCCGAGCGTCCAGGCGTGAACGATCCGAAGCGGCGCCTTGCGCAGCCGCGCCTCGGCGAGCGCCCAGCGCAGGGCTTCCGCCGCCCCCGACGATCCGTCGACTCCGACCACCACGGCAGGGGAACCCTGCGACCTCATCGGCGTGCTCACGTCCTCTCCCTTCCGTATCCCGCGTTTTGGGGTGCCTCGACGTCGCGACCCCGTGTCGTTCGGGAGCACCGGCCGGGCCGGTCATCCGGCTTCAGCCTTGGGGAGCCCGCAACGTAGGACATCGGCGAGGACGACGGCTTGATTATGCTCGGTGTCACGGGCGGCGTAGACGAGCGGCAGCGTGCCCTCACGGGCCCGCCGCCGGAGCTCGGAAAGCCGCGACCGCTCGTTCCCAAGCTCCTCGAGATAGCGGCGGCGAAACTCCGGGAAGCGACCAGGTTCGTGCCCGAACCACTTCCGCAGCGTCGTACTCGGTGCCACTTCAGGTGCCCATGCATCAAGCCTGGCTCGATCGCGCGACACTCCCCGCGGCCACAGTCGATCCACAAGGACACGGTACCCGTCCGCGGATGCTGCCGGTTCATATGCGCGCTTCAGACGGACATCCACAGTGACTCCCCGACCGCGTGCTTCCAAGCGCCCGTCTCAGGCCCCGCCGCACTGTCCGGACGCCGCACGGGATGAGAGGTCGCTATACGGCGCGTTTCGCTGCTGATCGCCTCTTCGGACATCAGGGCTCTCCTCCCCCGATTGATCGTAGCGCCCCGCGCACGCCGCTCGGAGATCGTGGATTGCGCTCGGCTCGCACGTTCGGATCCTCGGCGTCGCCGAGCGGATGGTGCTTCTCCTCGGCCGCCGGCGGTTCGGCAGGGCACCGGCCCGGCTCGGTATCGGAGGCACGACAGCGAAAGCGACACGCTCGGCGACACATCGTGCTGGTGAACGCTGCTAGCGACGGCCATTTGCCGGGCGATTTGGGTCGGCGAAGGCGCGCGGCGACTTCGACGCACTGGCCGCCAACGGAGGCGCGCACTGCGCATCGACCTCGGCGCAGACACGACCGCGGGCCTGACGGTGCTCAAGGACACGGTCAAGGAAGTCGTGCGCAACGCGACGCAAAACCAAGCCGCAGGGGGTAACGGATGCAACTGGGGATGGTCGGCCTCGGACGGATGGGCTCAAATCTCGTCAGGCGGCTTCTGCCCGCCGGCCACGAGTGTGTCGTCTTCGACGGCGACCGGGGCCCGGTCGATGAGTTGGCGGCCGAGGGCGCGATGGGCGCCGGCTCCCTCGACGAGCTTGTCGTCAAGCTCGATAAGCCCCGGGCGGTCTGGATCATGGTGCCGGCAGGCCGGATCGCCGCGACCTGGCGGAGCGGATGGAGGCCGGTGACGTGATCATCGACGGCGGCAACTCCTACTACCGCGACGACATCGCCCGGGCGGCCGCGCTCGCCGACGAGCGCATCCACTACCTGGATGTCGGTACCAGCGGCGGCGTGTGGGGGCTGGCGCGAAGCTACTGCCTGATGATCGGTGGCGAAGCTGCGGTCGTCGAGCGGCTCGAGCCGCTGTTCGAGGCGATCGCGCCCGGCGTCGAGGCCGCCGCGCGCACGCCGGGCCGCGAAGGCACGCCCGCGACCGCCGAGCGGGGCTCCCTGCACTGCGGTCCCGCCGACGCGGGTCGCTTCGTGAAGATGGTGCATAATGGGATCGAGTACGGCGTCATGGCCGCCTATGCCGAGGGCCTGAATATCCTCAAGAATGCGAATGCCGGTACCGTCGAGCGCGACGCCGACGCCGAGACGGCGCCGCTCGACCATCCCGAGTACTACCAGTACGAGCTCGACATCGCCTCGGTGACCGAAATTTGGCGGCGCGGCAGCGTAATCGCCTCGTGGCTGCTCGACCTGACCGCGGCCGCGCTCCAGGAGTCGCCCGATCTGCGTGAGTACTCGGGCAGCGTGTCCGACTCCGGGGAGGTCCGCTGGACGGCGATCGCCGCGATCGAGGAGAGCGTCCCGGCGCCGGTCCTGCTGACCGCGCTCGCCTCCCCGCTTCGGCTCCCGCGGCCTCGACCATTTCGCCGACCAGACGCTCTCGGCGATGCGCAAGCAGTTCGGCGGACACGCGGAGAAACCAGCGGGATGAGCGAGATCGAACGGATCGCGGTTCTGTTTAACATCGACGGCACGCTCGTGATCACGGGCGGGGCCGGCGCCGCGTCGTGGCGGCTGGCGTTCGACGAGCTCTACGGCATCCCGGCCGACATCGGAGAGTTCACCGATACCGGGATGACCGACCCCGACGTCGGGCGCAAGACCTTCGAGGCGGTGCTGAACCGCAAGCCGGAACGGAAGGAGTTCACGCGGCTGCTCGAGCGGCGGCTCTTCTACCTGCACCAGACAGTCGCCGACTCCAAGGACTACCGGGTCCTGGCCGGCGTGGAGGAACTGCTCCCGAAGCTGATCGACGACGGCTATCTGCTCGGTCTGGTCACCGGCAACCTGGAGGCCGTAGCCCACATCAAGCCGCACCGCGCGCAGCTGAACCGTTTCTTCTCCTTCGGCGGCTACGGCTCCGACTCCACCGACCGCGGCGAGCTGACCAGGATCGCGCTCAACCTCGCAACGCTCGTCTACGGCGAGCCGGTCACGCCCGAGCAGGCGATTGTCGTCGGCGACACGCCCCACGACGTCGACGGTGCCCACGCCGCCGGAATGGCCTGCGTCGGGGTCGGCAGCCACAACTTCGACGTCGACCAGCTACGCGCAGCCGGCGCCGACTACGTCATCGCCTCGCTGACCGAACCGCTGCCGCTATGAGCTCCGAGACGGGCCGCCGCTTCTACATCCTCCCGTTCGACCACCGCGGTTCGATCGAGAAGGAGCTGCTCGAGCTCACCACCGAGCCCGACGCCGACGAGCGGGCCCGGATCTCCTCGCTCAAGTCGATCATCTACGCCGGGTTCAGGCAGGCGGTCGCCGGGGGCGCCCCGAAGGACGCGTGCGGCGTCCTGGTCGACGAGGAGTTCGGCGCCGGAATCGCCCGCTCGGCCAAGGCCGCCGGCTACACGTTGGCGATGCCGGTCGAGCAGACCGGGCGGCAGGAGTTCGAGTTCGAGTACGGCGACCAGTTCGGCGCCCACATCGAGGCGTTCGACCCGACCTTCGCAAAGGTGCTCCTGCGCTACAACCCGGACGGCGACCCGCAGCTCAACGGCCGCCAGGAGGCGAAGCTCGCACGGCTCACATCCTGGCTCCGCGACCACCACCGCGACCTCCTGCTCGAACTGCTCGTCCCGGCGACGGAAGCCCAACTCGGCCAGGTCGACGGCGACCGCGACGCGTATGACCGCACGCTACGGCCGGCTCTGATCGTGCGGGCGCTCGCTGCGCTGCAGGACGCCGGCGTCGAGCCGCGCATCTGGAAGGTCGAGGGGCTCGACGACTCCGCCGACTGCGAACGGGTCGTGGCTCAGGCCCGAAGAGCCGGCCGCGACGACGTGGAATGCGTCGTGCTCGGACGCGGCGCCGACCGCGCACGGGTCACAGACTGGCTCCAAGAAGCCGAACCCGTGCCCGGCTACATCGGCTTCGCAGTCGGTCGCACGATCTGGGAGAACGTCCTGCGCGAGCACCTCCACGGCCGGCTCGAACCTGCCGCGGCAAGCGAACGGATCGCGGACGAGTACCGCCGGCTGATCGACGTCTATGCGGCGGCGGCGGACGCGACGCCCGCCGCATGACGGCCGCCGCCACCGATTCCGACGCGGCGCCTGCGACGCCCGATGACCACCTGCTGATCCTCTTCGGCGCGACCGGCGATCTCGCCAGGCGCAAGCTGCTTCCCGGACTCTTCCACCTCGCCGTGGCTGGCCTGATGCCCGCCACCTACCGGATCGTGGGCTCCGGCCGCACGGAAGGCGCCCCGGACGCCGACGAGTTCCGTTCGTACGTCCGCCAGGCGCTCGCCGAGTTCGGTCGGCGCGAGCTCAGCGACAAGAATTGGGAGCCGTTTGCCCGCACGCTCTCCTTCGCAGCCGCCACCACGGAGCAGCCGGATGCGCTGCTCGAGGCGGTCGCGCACGCCGAGCAGGAGCTTGGGTCCGGCGTCCGGCGGCTGATCTACCTTGCGGTGCCGCCGGACGCGTTCGCGCCGATGGTGCAGATGCTCGGCGCCTCCGGACTCACCGAAGGCGCGAGCCTGATCATTGAGAAGCCGTTCGGGAACGACCTCGCCTCCGCGCGAGCGCTCAACAGGACCTTGCACAGCGTGCTCGACGAGACGCAGATCTTCCGCATCGACCACTTCCTCGGCAAGGAGGCGGTGCAGAACATCCTCGCCTTTCGCTTCGGCAACGGACTGTTCGAGCCGATCTGGAACCGGGAGCACATCGACTACGTCCAGATCGACGTGCCGGAGCAGTTGACGATCGAGGGCCGCGCCGGCTTCTTCGAGCAGACCGGGACATTCCGCGACATGATCGTCACCCACTTGCTGCATCTGCTCGGCTTCGTCGCCATGGAACCACCGGGCCGCCTCGACGCCCGCTCGCTGCGCGACGCGACCGCGCGCGTCTTCGACGCGATCCAGCCGATCGACCCCGGACGGGTCGTCTACGGCCAGTACGACGGCTACCGCGCAGAGCCGGGCGTGGCACCCGGCTCCACCATTGAGACGTTCGCCGCACTCGAGGTTAAGCTCGACAACGAGCGCTGGGCCGGCGTCCCATTTCAGCTGCGCACCGGCAAGGCGCTCGCCGAGAGCCGCCACACAGTCACGCTCGGCTTCAAGAAACCCCCCCAAGGCATGTTCGCGCGCGGCGAGTCAGCGGCCCAGGCGACCCGCCCCAACGAGCTGACGTTCGAGCTGTCCGATCCCGGCACGATCTGGGTCGACTTCCTCGCCAAGGAACCGGGCGCCAGCATGAGGCTAGGGGCCGCCTCGCTGATCTTCCGCTTCGGCGACTCCTTCGATCTCGCCAATGAGCTCAAGGCATACGAGCGGCTGATTCACGACTGCATGCTCGGCGACCACACGCTCTTCACGCGAGCCGACGGGATCGAACGGCTCTGGGAGGTTTCGGCACCGCTGCTCGAGCACCCGCCGCAGCCGCTCGCCTATGCCCCCGGATCCTGGGGCCCGCAGGGGATCGACCGGCTCGTCGCGCCCAACCACTGGCACCTCCCATACGACGAGAGATAGCCGTGCCGGACCGAGCAGACCCGCACGCCAGCAACCGCTCCCCCGCCCGCGAGGCCGAGCTCCAGGACGAGTTCCTGCAGGAGAAGCTGCTCGCCGAGGAGGGCGTCCATCCCCGCATGCGACTCACCCGCGTGCACGTCCGTCTGGGACGCCGGTTCGTCTCGGTCTGGTGGCTGCTCGGGGTCGCGGCGGGTCTGGGCGCCATCGTGGTGGGGGCCGCCAAGCTCTATGCCGCCAGCTCCGCCGGTTCCCGGTTCCTGACCCAGCACGCCTGCGTCCCCACGTCGCCGCCCGTCCCCGCCGGGATGCCCGCATTTGTCCGCTGGACGCACCTGCTCACCTTCTTCTTCCTTGTGATCATCGTCCGCTCCGGCCTGCAAGTGCTCGCCGACCATCCGCGTCTGTACACGAAGGTGCACTGCACGCCGGGCCACGAGTGGCTGCGCTTCCGCGGGCCGGTGCCCCGTGATCGCGTCTGGACGGCCAAGGAAGACACGATCACGCTCAGCCCGCTGGTCGGATTGCCCGGCGGCCGGCACACGATCGGCGTTGCACGCCACTGGCACTTCAGCTTCGACATCCTGTTCGTCGCCATCGGCATCGTCTACATGGTTTTTCTCTTCTCGACGCCGTGGCTGCACCGACTCGTGCCGACGCACACGGCGATTGTCCCGGGCGCGGCCTCCTGCGCCGTCACCTATCTCAGCCTGCATTTCCCGCGCGGCGCGAGCGGCTACCTCCGCTACGACGCGCTGCAGCAGCTCACCTACTTCGCGGTCATCTTCCTGCTCGCGCCGCTCGCGATCCTCACCGGGCTGGCCATGTCGCCCGCTCTCGACAACCGCCACCGCTGGTATCCGCGCCTGTTCGGCAACCGCCAGGTCGCCCGCTCGATCCACTTCCTCGTCATGGTCGCGTTCGTCGTCTTCTTCATCGGCCACATGGCGCTGGTCGCCCTCACCGGCTTCGCCCGCAACCTCAACGACATCACCCTCGGCACCAACCGCGACAACCTCGACGGCTTCGCGATCTGGACGGCCGTGATCGCGCTCGTTATCACCTTCAACGTCTGGGCGGTGCGCTTCTCCTGGACGCACACCCGCGTCCTCCAACGCGTCTCGAACCTGACCGTCGGCCGCCTCATGGACCGGCTCTTCGACCACTCAGCGCCGCGAGTCCAGTACCGGCGCGAGGACATCAGCCCCTACTTCTGGCCCAACCATGCACGCATGCCCGACAGCCCGGAATGGCGGGCGCTCGCGAGCGACGACTTCCGCGCCTACCGACTCAAGGTGCACGGCCTGGTCGAGAACCCGGTCGAGCTTTCCATGGAGCAGATCCGGGCGTTTGGCAAGCAGGAGCAGATCACGCTGCACCATTGCATCCAGGGTTGGTCCGGGATCGCGGAATGGGGCGGCCTACCCTTCGCAGAACTGATCGAGCTCGTGCGCCCTGCCCCCGAAGTCGAGTGGGTGATGTTCTACTCCTTCGCCGCCGGCGGCGAAGGAGGTGGCCGCTACTACGACTCCCATTCGATCCACGACCTCCGTCACCCGCAGAGCCTGCTCGCCTACGAGATGAACGGCGAACGGCTCCCGATCCTGCACGGCCGGCCTTTGCGGCTACGAGTCGAGAACCAGCTCGGCTTCAAGCACGTGAAATGGATCAGCGAGATCGAGTTCGTCCACCACTTCCGCGAACGCTACGCCGGACAGGGCGGCTACAACGAAGACCACGAGTTCTTCGGCTACCGCGACGAAATCTAGAAGATCGAAAATGACGAGCATCCAGACCGAGAGCCACACCGTCACGATCGACTACCGCCAGACGCTCGACCACATGATCGCCGCCGGCGCCTATGACCAGGTCAACCGCCGGCCGCAGAAGCCTCCCATTCGAGGGCACCGCCGTGACGTCCTCCTCGAATCCTGCTACTGGCCCTTCGTCAGCGTAGGCCGACCTCGCCTTCGGGAACTCCCGACCCTGAACCCCTTGCAATGACCCAACCAGTACTCCCCGAACTCACCAGAGGCGGTGACAGGTTGCGCCGGCGGCGGGCGATCCGCGGTCAGCGCCAACCTCGTGACGCGTGGCAAGAGCATCAGCCTCACCCTTCCGTGAAGGTCGACGTGGGCTGGCCAAACAGACCCGGAGCGGCTGTCGGTTCAACCGGCTCACACCGAAACGATAGGTTGGTACACCACGTGCCCGGCGGGCGACTCGGGGTGTTATGGCGCGTTCAGCTTCCGTGCCGCGTCGATGGCGGAATTCCTGGTGATGTGGCCGGACACGCTTCGCGGGGGAATTGACGAGCGGTCGATGACGTAGAAGCCGTCGGTCGTACGGCGGCCGTTTGGCAGTTCCTGCGGTATGCGTCGGTACGTGACGACGTACCTCATGAGATAACCATCTCGTGCCTGTCGTAGCGCGCGTCGATCGCGTCGCGGATGTCGATTAGGTACTGCACTCGTTCGTCCTGGTCGGTCTTGAGGTGCGCCGCCGAGTCGCGTTGGGGAGCGAGTTCTGCCGCGTAGTCAGCGTTTGACTGTGAGACGGCGCGGTCGATCGCGTCGATCACGCCGGCGAAGTCTGCGAGATCGGGGCACACCACGGCGATTTGGTTCTCGTGCTCTTGATCCCACGGCCGTACCAGGGTGGGGCCGGCGGTGGCGTGGTGGCGCAATGCCCGCCACCACCATCTCGGCGGTGAGGGGGTGATCGTGAAGATGAAGGCGTCACCGCCGTTCACGGGATGCGTGGTCAGGATTGGCTTGTTTGCGTGGAAGTCCGTGTTCATGATGTCGTCGGTTCGGGGGTGGCGATGCCGCCGTTGGTCGCGGCCGGCGTGACCGCGAACGAGCCGCCACTCGCGACGCTCTCGCGCTGCAGGAAGGCCGTCAACTCGTTGATGGTGCTCATCAGCGGTGCCGGGAAGACGACTGTCGTGTTCTTGTCGACGCCGATCTCGACCAGCGACTGCAGGTTTCGCAGCTGCAGGGCGAGCGGGTGGGCCATCATCACGTCGGAGGCGTGCGCGAGCTCTCCGGCGGCGAGCGCCTCGCCTTCCGCGGCGATGATCTTGGCGCGCTTCTCGCGCTCGGCCTCGGCCTGGCGGGCCATCGCGCGCTTCATCGTGTCGGGCAGCTGGATGTCCTTCAGCTCGACCACGGTCACCTCCACGCCCCAGTCCTCGGTCTGGACATCGAGGATGGCGCGGATGTCGCTGTTGATGCTCTCCGTCTCGGACAAGGTCTCGTCCAGCGTGTGGCGGCCGACGACCGCCCGCAGCGTCGTCTGCGCGATCTGGCTGATCGCCTCGTCGACGTTCTCGATCGCGACCACCGACCGAACGGCGTCCTTGATCCGGAAATACGCGACGGCCGAGACATCCACCGACACGTTGTCCTTGGTGATGATGCCCTGCGACTGGATCGGCATGGTCACGATCCGAAGCGACACTCGATGCACCCGGTCGACGAGCGGCGCGATGAAGATCAGGCCCGGCCCGCGGGCGCCATCCTTCACCTTCCCCAGCCGAAACTGGACGCCCCGCTCATACTGTTTCAGAATCCGAACCGACGCACAGATGGCCAACAACGCCACGACCGCGATGATGATGACGGCGACGGCGAGCATGATGATCCCTTCTCATCAACCGGGGGGCGGACATCGGCAGGCTCACCGTCCTATCGTCCGGGCGCGGTTGACAAACTCTGATGGCCAGCGTACGGGCGGCCAACAATCCCGAGCCGGTACGTACAGGAGCGGCAGCAATCTCGCCTCGGTTGGACCGGCACCACAAGAATAGCACCAACCCCTTATCGGCGCGGCTGTTTGCGTTACATCGGCTGCGGAGCGCGCCCGTGCCCGGCGCTCTCCGCAGCCAGGTGCGGGCTAGTGGGCGGCGAGCTCGCCCGCCACGTGGCGCCGCTTGGTCATCTCGGGCAGATTCTTGTGAACCCACTCTTGCGCGATCGAGTTCGAGGCCTCTGCCTCGGCGCGCGAGTTGAACACGCTGATCGGGGTGACGGCACCGTCGTCTCCTTCGGGTTTGAGCAGCTCATACGACACGAACCCGGGCGCCCCCGCCGCCCTGCTCCTCGGCTACGGACGACTCGCCGCGCCGGCGATCGCCGGCGCCGTCACGTCGCTGGCCGAGGCAGCTCGAGATGCAAAAGCATGGTGAGTTGTGCTATGCCGCTTGCCCGCCACCGTGGCACGTGAGGCATTCGAGCCGTGGTCCGCTAGCCGGGTTTCCCTCGCCGGCCGCGGTGCGGTGATCGGTGAATGCTCGGCAGGTCGTGCACCACGCACGGCGTGCAGGGGCTTTTGTGCTCATCGGAGGACTCCCTCTGTCATGGACGCCGGGCTCCTTCGCGGTTGGACGGATGTCACCGGCGAAGCTGGGGCAGTCGATCACGCATCAGATAGAGGAGCACGGCCACAATTGCCGCGATGACGATAACAGTAAGCATCGACGAACCTCCAACCACGATATTGAAACGAGGACGGCCGAGCTGTTAGGGCCAAAGCGGGCGGGCAGGGTGTGGACCGCGCTCACCGATTGTAGCACGAGTTACGAGTTCGGCCCGTGCCGGCCGGACTGCGCCGCATGTGCGAACACAGCCCGGCCCTGGCTCGTGCTACGCCGTGATCAGCGTTCCGGCCTCGACCTCGTCATAGAAGGCGACCTTCAGCGAGTCGTCCTGCACGCCCGCTTTGCTCATCGCCTGCTTGAGCTCCGGCATGGCGAAGAACGCCTTCGCCTTGCCGAGATCTTCGAACGTGTGGGTGATGACCACCTCGTTCGGGTTGTCCTGCGAGCGCAGCACCTGGTGGGCGCGAACGCCGTTTTTGGCCTGAATCGGCGCGAAGCTGTCGTACTCGGTCTTCCAGGCGTCGTAGTTGGCGACGCGATGCCGCACGAGTGCAGTGGTGCTTGACATGGGTGCCCCCTTCCGGGGCGGAGGCCTGGCACGCGATGAGGCTTCAGGAGAAGCGCGCGGCGAGACTCTGCACTCAGTGTAGCTGCCGGCGGTGGTCCGTGCACCGCGCCGTTCGCCGCCTGTCGCCGGCCCTCTTGCGAATGATCGGGCCGCCGAAATCGACGTCCTTCGAGTCCACCGTTCCGGTGGTTCGCCCCGGCGCGGTCTGGTGTGCCCAATACAGGTTCCTGTGCGCGATGACCCTGTCCGGCGGCGGCGCCTCCCAATCAGTCTGGTCTTCCGTCGTATGCGCATCGCCGACGAGGGTCGCGTCGTAGCCCCTAGCCAGGGCACCGTGCGCGTGGAGCGGACGCACCAGTCGGTCTGCGCGCCGACCACCACCAGTCGCCCGACACCCAGCCCGGAAAAGCACGGTCACGAGAGTGGTGTCCTCGAATGCGTCGCCATAGTTCTTCTCGACCAGCGGCTCTGCGGCGCCTGGGGCAAGCGCGGAGACGATCTGCCAGCCGTCGCTCCCGTGGGCGAGTTCGTAGTCCGAGTGCTGGATCCAGACCACCGGTACCCTCTCGCGTCGCGCCCGCTCGAACGGTTCGTCGAAGTCGTGATGAGAAGCGCCGGGAGCCCGAACGTGCCTCGTGATGTAGTCCTCCTCACCCCCCGGTGAGCACACGCGCCGTCGAGACTGCAGCCGACGTGTACCAACGGCGCGCATCGGCACCCCGTGAGCCGGTACCCGCACGTCGTTCTCAGTGAGCGGCGACCGCCTGGGGGTTCCGGCGTAGCTGGGCCAGGAACGCCTTGGCGGCTGGCAGCGCTGGCGATCCCGAGGGTTCCGCTGATCTCGTGGCCGGTGGCGCTGGCGCCAGAGAGCTTGCCTGCCTCGTGTTGGCGGGCACCGGAGAGAACGCCAACTCTGATCGCGATGCCGCAGGGCCCCAATCCGAAGCCGGCCAGGAGCCGACCGAGTACGACGCGCGCCCACGCCGTGGCCGTTCCCCGGCGACGAGCCTCCCGACGGCCGCTCGTCGGCAGACCGGCGGTCGAGCCTCTGCCGCCCACGAACGGCGCGACGCTGCGCCGCTGACAGTGCAAACCCCGGTGCAGCCAAGCGAGATCTCGGCACCTCTCAGATGGTTGGC
Organism: Thermoleophilia bacterium; assembly: GCA_025928655.1. Taxonomy (GTDB): domain Bacteria; phylum Actinomycetota; class Thermoleophilia; order Gaiellales; family JAICJC01; genus JAICJC01. The sequence continues at coordinate 20,279 of JAICJC010000026.1, forward strand.
GGCACCCTCGCTCTATGCGCTCGGGGAACCACGTCATCAACTGAGCGCCGCCCCTGACGGCGCGAGCACAGTACGCACGTTCGAATCGTGCCGGGCGCATGCACTCAAGAGGCGGCCCCGTCTGCGGCCGACGACGCCAGCGCATCCACCCAACGGCGCGTCTTCTCACGGTCGGTGTCTGGCATCAAGTCGACCAGCAGCATCAACTGCCGTGTATCGACCAAGCCGGCTGCGATCGCGTCTCGGGCGTACTGGATGTCATGTTCTCGACCTGCCGCGAGCTTTGCCATGACCAGGTCGTGGACCTCCATGCACCAAGCCGTCGCCACTTCGCCGGGTTTCCGCGTGATGGCGACCACCTCGACACGGATCAAACGCGCCTCCCAACCGGCGGGCGCGCGGATGGTCTCGGGCCCGACGCCATGTCCGTAGTAGTCGTTTGTGGCATGAAACTGGGAGCCGTCACCGATGCTGGCGTCGATCTCGACGGCGCGCTCGGGAGCGCTGCGCGGGTAGAGGTCGACCTCCATTGATCGGAGAAGCGGCGCTGGCGGGTCGGGGTATTGACCCAGCACAGCCTGACTACCGACGACGACGACGTCGTCATTGACCACGGTCGCAGCCGCTCGAATCACATGCTCGAAGCCTTTTCGATTCACGGCGTGAACCTCTCTTCGACCTGCTCAATCAGGCGGGCACGCTCCTGCTCCGTCAGAAGCCCGGCGAACGGAGACGTCTGGCGAAGTTCGCTCGCCTGTGTTGTCTGCGCCCCGAGCCGGCGTTTCATCTGCTCAAGGGGCAGCGCGAGAACACGGCGCCATTCCGCAATCCACCGAGGGTCGACCGTGTTGTCGGCCTCCCATCGATTAAGTCGGCGTTGCGCTCTGGCGACCATGGTGGCATCAAGCCGCTCGGCGACAAGGCGATGGTATGCGAGCGAGTGCAGCTGAGCGGCTTCATGCCTTCGACGCCTTTTGGGGGGGACAAGCCTGTTGAGATCAGCCGTTTCCACGGAACGGTGGCGCCGCTGACGGATGACGGCTGATAGCGGCCGTTTCGCATCTGAACGCTCAACCTCATCGAGCAGATCCACAACGGCGCCTAGAGGGACTTCGAGGCGATCGTCCGGGGTCAAAACGGTCGGTATGTCGCCGGAATCCACCCAGCGCTGGAATGCCGACTGAGACACACCCAGGAGTCGGGCCGCCTGGGCAGGGCGAAGTGTCTGCCCCACGACCTCACTCAGAATGTCCTGAGCTTCCACAACGTTGGCCAGGCCCGACTCGTCGAGTCCGCCGCCAGACGCCCGCTTGAGGCAGACGAGCGCTCTGATCAGCTTCTCAGATTCGGTGCGCGCCATCATGGCCGGACTCTACCACAAGTTGAGAAAAATTGCCGTATTTCTAAACTTTGTATCTATATCGAATACGCAGATTTTCTAATGTTTTAGAGGGCAGTGAGGAGTCCAGGCGTGCCGGGTCCGTCCCGCGTCGGCGACCGGTGCGATGGAGGCAGAGGCCGCACGGTCGAATCGTGCCGGGCGCATGGCTCAACCAAGCCGTTCTCGTGGTGGCCGAAACCGCGAAAAAGCAAGCATTCGGCGTTCGGCCTCTTCCTCCGGAGGGGGATGAGCAGCGCAAGAGTCGGGCCGAGAAAGAGCGAGATGCGGAACTTCCCGCGCGCGAGGAGAACGCGAGCTCGCGGCGATCGCCGAGTACGGCAACGAGGCGCTTTGCCAGTTCAGCGACGGCATAAGCGAGGATGTGCGAGAGCCATACAACGGCTGCGTCACCATCGACGGAGACCTGCTCCGCGTCCCCTTCGGCCGCCGTGCCCAGGTCTAACCCAGACGCTGGCTGCCTCGCGGCCGGGCTTGAGGCGATCCCGATCCGCGACATCCTCATCGAGGTGTAGCTCGATCGGAATCGAGCGCCCAGCGCTCCGGGTCGCCTTCCTACCTGACCCGCCGTAGGCTTGGGCTATGTCGCCGAGGAGCACGAATCGCATCGCTCTCCTCGTCGTAGCCGTCATCGCGATCGCGGCCATCGGAGCGGCGCTCAGGTCACACTCGAAGCACGACCCGAGCCAGACCCTGCACGCTCCCTCCCGGATGGCTCGCGTGGCCCGGTTCGCGCGGAGCCAGGCGCGCATCCTTGGCGACCCCGGACTCGCCCACGCGACCGTGATCTTCGGCCCCCAGACGGTGCAAGCGACCGGCGGAGTGCGCCTCACGAAGTCAGAGGCCTACATCGTCCTATCCGGCCAGTTCCGCTGCGACCACTGCCACGACCTCGCCACCGCAGCACTCGGCCAGAACGGTCGCTGGCACGCCAAGACGCTCGGCTACACCGTCTCCTGGCCCACCCTCGCCGTACTCGGCATCGGCACAGACACCAAGCCGGACGGGCTCAACCTGCCACCCATCACCAGCATCAACGGCGCCACCATCGTCAAGCTCTGATCCGGCTGGGCTGACGAGCATCTCCCGGGCCTCGCGCTCCTGGATCAAGGGCGAGCATCGCCCCCACAAGCCGCTCCCGCAGGCACCCAGGCGCGGCCACCTCGCCCTGGTCGATTCGCTCGACCGACCGCGTGCTGGAGACCTGCTCGCCAGGCTGCACGCCGATCTATTGAGTCTCGTGCCCGGTGCTCAGGGCCCACCGGCAGTCCCGGCCTCGACTCGGCGCCGAGGGCGAGCGCCCGAGTGACCGCTACGATCGGCTCGTGTTCGGGTCGCAGCACCGAGAACGCCACCGCAGCCACCGCACCGGGTGGTTGCGAGCCGCGGTCCTCGGGGCGAACGACGGCATCGTTTCCACTGCGTCCATCATCGTGGGCGTCGCCGCTGCAAACTCAACCCGGGCCGCAATCGTGACCGCGGGTGTCGCCGGCCTTGTCGCCGGCGCCGCATCGATGGCCGCCGGCGAGTACGTCTCGGTCAGCTCGCAGGCGGACGCCGAGCAGGCCGACCTCGCCCTCGAGAACGCCGAGTTGCGCGCCGATCCGGCGGGTGAGCGCCGGGAGCTCGCCTCGACCTACCGTCGCCGTGGCCTCTCGCCTGACCTGGCAGACGAGGTTTGCAGCCGAGCTTAGCCAGCGCGACGACCTGCTCGAGGTGCATGCCCGCGACGAGCTCGGTATGACCGAGCTCTCCCACGCCCGGCCGTTCCAGGCAGCCGGCGCGTCCGCGACCTCGTTCACCGTTGGCGCGGCGCTTCCTCTGCTCGCCGTGATCGTGTCGCCGAGCTCGACGCGGATCCTCCTCACCATGTGCGCGACGGCCCTCGCACTCGTGGCCACCGGCTGGGCGGGCGCCTCCCTGGGCGGCGCGCCGCCACTCCGCGGGGCCGCCCGCGTCGTCGTCTGGGGTATCGCGGCGATGCTGCTCACAATGCTGGTCGGGCGGGCAGTCGGCACAGCCGTCTGACGCGTGCGCTCAGAGCCCCCAGCCATGCCTGACGGAGGCGGGCGCCCTCGCGACTGCCTCCAGACCAAATGGAGCGTGACCCGGCGACTCGCTCGCGTTGGCGCGGGTTGCCGTCGCGGTGGACGCGGCGGTAAAGCCGCAATCACGGGAGGCGAGCACCGACCGCAGACCCGATCAGTACTTCCCCACGATGCGGGGGGCGGCCTTCGTCTTCGCCATGGCCGGGATCGTGCTCGTGATCGTCGCGGTAGCCGTCACGGCGTGGATCGGCGGCCGCTAGAGCGCCTCGGGGCGCACGACGACCGTCGTCCACACGACCGCGTCCGGCGGCGCGACGACGCCCGCGCCGTCGAGCGTGAGCACCACGGTCGCCGCCGGTGCCCACGACTACAACCAGTTCGCCTGCGCCCAGTGCCACGGCATCGGCGGTGTCGGCGGCGTGTCGGCCGACGTCCCGGCGCTGAACAAGCTGGGCACGGCGTTCACCGTCGCGCAGCTGCGGCAGGTCATCGAGCACGGCCTCGGTGCGAGCGCGAACCCGACCAAGCCGTACATGCCCGTCTGGCACGGGGTCGTGTCACCGCGGCAGGTGTCCGAGCTCGCCGCCTACATCCGCGCCGATCTTCCGGCCGTGGCCGGCGCCACGCCCGTTCAGGTTCCGACCGACCAGGGCCTCGCGGTCGAAGGATCCGCGCTCTACGTACGCGACGGCTGCATCAACTGCCACGGCCCGAACGGCCTCGGCGGCGTGCCCAACCCGCAGTCGCCGGACAAGACGATCCCGCCACTTTCCGGCCCGGACTTCCGGCACGAGTTCAACACGCCCGCGAAGATCGCTGACGTCATCCGGTCGGGCAGCGTCATCGGCCGCGCGCCGATCGTGAGCATGCCGCACTGGGGCGGGATCCTCCCCGCCGGAGACGTGCGGGCGCTCATCGCCTACCTGGCGACCCTCAGTAGCGGATCCGCGGTTCGGCGCTGTCTGCGAGCATCGGGAGAGGGCATGGGTGAGGGGCTCCTCACATGCACCGCCAAGGCTGAGGATCGATGAAGATCCTCGTCATGGTGGACGAGCCGCTGATCCCGGCGTTTCCCCGGGCATGCGCTCACGGCCCAGGGGCATGCCGCGGAGACGGTGATGTGCGGCGAGGAGGGCCTCAACCGCCGGTGCGTGACATGACAAAATGGCTGAAGGTCGGGGGCGGGAGTTGCGGGGCCGCAGCCCCGAGGAACGCCTGTACCTCCGTGCATCTGTCTGCTCAGGTCCGGACGCCCGGCCTTCGGCCGCCCGGGATCACCCGCGACGGTGAGGTGACCGCCGCGTCGACCTTCGCTAGTTCCGCGTCTTCCAGATCATCGCCGGGTCGGGGCTGCCGTCCGGCGTGACTGGAATGAACTCGAACCCGTCGGGGATGTGCAGGTACCCCGGGGCCGTGCCGCCGACCGCGGTGTGGCCGTACTGCCACACGATCCGCTTCGTGCGCGGGTCGATCACGACCACGCGGTCGTTGAAGTCGTCGCCCACGATCACGTCGCCGTTGGGGAGCATGGCCGCCAGGCTGGGGTGGTCGAGCATCCCGGGTCCGGATGGCGGGTGGTACGTCCACATCACCGCCCCGGTGCGGCGGTTCAGGATGACCACGCCGCCGGGACGCGCGTAGTCGGCGACGATGATGTTGCCGTTGCGGGTCAGCTGCGGGTCGGAGGCGTAGCTCACCGGCGCCCTGTAGACGTGGACGAGCTGTCCCGTCAGGGTCATGTCGTCGATGTAGCCGCCGTTGATCTCGCTGATCAGCACGTGGCCGTTTCGAAGCGGCGTGTCGCCGTTGATGTCGCCGAAGCTGGCCGGCGGGTTGTGGACGCACACGCCGGTGGTACCGAGGATGCGCACGATCCGCTGGCCGCGGATCTCGAGCACCCTGCAGTTGTAGGCGTCGGCCACGATGACCAGGCCGTGCTGCAGGGCATACGCGTCGTCGGGCCAGTCCATGTAGCCAGGCGCCGACCCGATCTGGCCGGGATGCCCGTACCGCCAGACCAGCTTCCCGCGCGGGTACGAGACCCGGATGATGTCCTGGTGATCCTCCTCGTTCGCGATGATCTGACGTCCCGACGGCGTGAAGAAGGTGTCGTCGTCGAACTGCAGGCTGACCCCCGATCTGCGGCGCGGGAACCGCCAGATGACCTGGTGGGCGGGAGTCACGATCAGCATCCGGTCGTTGCCGCGGTCGGCGATCAGGAGGTCTCCCGGCAGCGGCCCGCGGAACATCGCCGGGAGGGTGGTTCGTCCACCGGAGTGGTGGTGACGGCGGGCCGGCCTGTGGACCGTCGTCCAGCGCAGCCGGAGCACCGACGACACCGGCCCGGTGCCGTCGGAACCGCCGACGACGACCAGCCCGGAGGGCGTCGCCGCGACGCCCGCGCCCGACAGCGGATGCGGGAGCCTCGCCACGACGTGCGCCCGGCCGGAGGCCGTGACGGCAACCACCTGGTCGGTAGGACTCCCGCCCGAGGTGATCCCGCCGATGACGTACATGACGCCGTCCAGCACCCCGGCCTCAGCGTGCATCAGCGCCTGCGGCAGCGCACCGATACGCGTCACGTGACCGGTCGCCGGATCGAACGCGAGGATGTCGCGGGTCGGGCCGGTGAGGGTGCGGCCGCCGGCGATCAGCACGCGGCCGCCGAGCGGCGCGACCGCCGCGTAGCGCAACCCCTGCGGGAGCGTCCCGACGACGCGCGCCCGCGGCCCGCCCGAGTAGGCGAGCACATGATCCGAGAACACCCGGCCGGTGTAGCCGCCGACGAGGTAGGCCGACGATCCGATCGACGCCGCCGCGAGGTCCGAGAGGGGCGTCGGCAGCGCCCCGACCAGCGCCGTCGCACCGGACGCCGGGGTGTATCGGCCGATGCCCGAATAGCTCGTGGCCCGGCCACCGCCGAGCACGTACAGCCGGCCCCCGACAAGCACCGCGGCGGCGTCGTGCAGCGGGGTGGGGAGCGGCTTCAGCGTCCGCACGCCGCCCGGGTCGATCCGGAGTACCGACCCCGACGATGCCTGCGACGCGTCGAGGCCGCCGAACGCGTAGACCCGTCCGCCGCGCACCGTGACGGCAGGGTCCTGGACCGCCTGGGGCAGATCGTCCATCACGCTGATCTCGAGTCGCCGGCGCACCGTCCGGGTGCGATCCGTGGCGGACGGCGCCGCGGTTGAGCCGTTCGCCGGCGCGGGGCCTCTTGCGGTCTGTGCCGCGGCGTGAGGATCGTCCACGCCCCGTCCCTGGGCCAGGCCGATGCCCAGCGCCAGCAACACGACCGCCGCCACGGCCACCGCCGCTCGCCGCAGCCCGATGCGGCGTCGACGTCGGCGTGGGTGGCGCGGCGCGGGCATTGGCGGGCGACCCTATCCGGGGCGGATTGGCGACGGCCAACCGCCTCGTCGTCTCCCGGCGCCCGATCCGACCCCAACATTCGCTGCCGCTTCCAAGCATCGCCGCCGATAGTCAGGGTGTGAAGAGATCCAGCGATTCACCAGGAGCGAGCGCGCGGCGCACTGGCTCGTCGCCGCGGCATTCGCCGTCATGCTGTTCACGGGCGGGCAGGTCCCCCATCACTGGACGTGGACGACACTCGCACTGGACATCCAGGTCGGGGCGGCCGTTGTCCTGGTTGTGGGACTCGCAGCGCTCCTGCTGTTCGGAAACCGCAATGCCCTGCGAACGAGCGCTCGTCAGCTGTGGTCGCTGCGCCGCGACGATCGGGCATGGCTCTCCCCGCTTCGCATCCTGGCCCACCGGCTCAACCCCCTCGACCCGGCACGCGCTACGGGGCATGACGCTCGGCGGCGTCGACCGGGAGTGGGCGCGACACCACCACTCGCGCTGGGTCGAGGAGGTCGAGACTCACGCGGACATCGTCGCCGAACCCAGCCCTCGACGGCTTGGCGAGATGTGAAACCGCCCCGCGGTCAACGTGGGATCGACCCGGTTTCGTGGACGGGTCCGGTTAGGCGGCATCGGCGCCCTGGTGGTGATCTTCTCGTAGTCGGCGGGCCGCGCTTGGCGCGAACGGATCGCGCCCGGCTCGCTCCGCACCTTTCCCCGTCCTTGCAGCCGCCTCTGCCGCTGCACTATGGTCCCCCCCAATGCCGAGATACCTGATCGAGCGCACGTTCACCAGGTCGATCGAGGAGATGCCTCCGGTCGCCTCACGGTCGAAGCGGATTGTGAGCACGGCGTTCCCGGAGATCACCTGGGAGCACAGTCACGTCGTCGTCGGCGACGACGGACGGGTTCGCACGTTCTGCGTCTACTCGGCTCCTCACGAGGAGATGGTGCGAGAGCACTCCAGGGAGCTCGGCGACCACATCATCGACGTGATCCACGAGATCGCGGGCGACGTCTCTCCCGAAGACCTGCCTGACGAATAGGGCCAGTGATCCCGCGCCGCGTCAGGCCGTCAGGCGCGGGTCGGAGAATCAATCGCCGACGCCCGCCGCGCCGGTCTGCTCGGGGTCCTGATCGCGATCGACAGGTTCCCCGCGGTGGAACGATCGCCACCACACCAGCGCCAGTCTGCGGCGAAGATCGCGCCGCACTGCCGCGTTCTCGTCCGGAACCAGGTCGAACGCCTCCTTGTACAGGCGCTCCGCGTGTTCCATCGCCCAGCCGCGCTCGGCTTCCTCGGCCGCCTCGATGAAGTACCGCACCGCGCGGTCGCCCTCGCCCGCCTCCCGCCAGTGGCGCGCCATCTGCGCGACCGCCTCGCCGGTCGCAGGCGCCTCCTGCTCGAGGTAGCGCGCGAGTTCGGCGTGCAGCCCCTGCCGGCGCGCGCGCGGCAGCATCTCGTAGGCAGCGTCGCGGATCAGCATGTGACGGAACGTGTACTGCTGCTCGCCCGCGATCGCCGAGACGGCCTCCCGCTTGATCAGATCGCGCCGCTCCAGCGCGGCGAGCGTGTCGCCCAGACCGCCGGCGTCGCCGGTGACTCGCTCAACCGGCCCGCGCCAGAACACCTTGCCCATCACCGCCCCGGCCAGTACGGCGGCTCGCTCGCTCCTGGGCAACGCGTCCAGGCGCGCGGTGACGATGCCGCGGATCGTGGTCGGCATGGCGTCCGGGCTCCCGGCTCGCTCGGCAAGGGTCGCGGCCAACTGCTCGATGAACAGCGGATTGCCCTCGGCCATCTCGGCGAACATCGCCGCACGCTGGCGGCGCTCTCCCTCGTCGATGCCGCGCAGGACGTACAGCGCGAGCGCCTCCGCCTCCTCGCCGGCCAGCGGGTGCAACGGCATCGAGATGTAGCCCGGCAGTCCGCCGCCCCAGCCCGGCCGCGAGTCGAGCAGGTCGGGCCTGGCCAGCGTCAGGAGCAGAATGGGCGGTCCGTGCATCCGGCTCGCCAGCTGCTCGATCAGGTCGAGCAGGCCGCGGTCGGCCCAGTGGATGTCCTCGAACACGAGCATCGTCCGCTGCTCGCCGGCGATCGCCTCGATGAAGCATCGCACGGAGAAGAACAGCGCCTCGCGGTCCTCGGCGAGCATCTCCGACTCGACCCCCAGGATGATGCCGAGGTGCCCCGCCACCACATCGGGCTCATGCACCTCCAGGCGGACACACTCGGCCCTCAGCTTCTGCAGAACGGCAGCGGGCTCATCGTTCTCGAAGACCCCCGCGAGTTGTTTCACCTGCGTGCCGAAGGCGCCGTAGGCGCTGCTCTCGCGGTAGGGCAGGCAGCGCCCGCGCACGCTGCGGCCGCCTTCGGCGGCCACGAGCCGCCCGAACTCGGACGCGAGCCGCGTCTTGCCGATGCCGGGAGGCCCGAGCACCGTGACGAGATGGGCGCTACCGGATGCGGCACGCTGCCAGATGCCCTTCAGCATCGCAAGCTCGCCGTCGCGGCCGACCAGCGGCGTCCGCGGTGCGCCGTGGTCGGAGCTGAGCCGTTCGGCCAGCCACACGTCGACCGGCTCCTCCTTGCCCTTCGCGATCACCGGCTCCGCCGGAGCGTAGGCGACCACCTGGTTCGTGCACCGGTATGTCTCGCGGCCGACGAGCACGCCGCCGGCCGGCGCCGCCGACTGCAGGCGCGCGGCCGTGTTGATGACGTCGCCCGCGACCATCGCCTCGCCCATCTCGGGCCGGGAGCCGATTGTCACCAGCGCCTCGCCCGTATTGACCGCGATGCGCACTTGCGTGCCAAGGGCGGCTCGCACCGACAGGGCCGCGCGCACCGCGCGCTCGGGGTCGTCGCCGTAGGCCGTGGGCGCGCCGAATACGCCGACCACCGCGTCGCCGATGAACTTCTCGACAACGCCGCCGAACGAGTCGATCTCGGTGCGCACGCGCGCGTGGTAGGGCGCCAGGATGGCACGAACATCCTCGGGATCGAGCGTCTCGGCACGCGAGGTGAACCCGACCAGGTCGACGAAGATGACCGTGACGATCCGGCGCTCTTCACGTGACGGCGCCGTCGCGCCGGCGAGCGCCCGGCCGCAGGCCAGGCAGAACTGCGCGATCGGCGGGTTCTCCTGGCCGCATGAGGCGCAGATGCTCACGACTCGAGTCTACGGCCCGCCCGCGTCGTCGGCCATCGTTGTCCGAAGGTCAGCCGGCCCCTGCGAAGGCAGTAGGAACCGCCCATGTCCTCCTCAGAGGGAATCGATCCAGCGTTCAAGGCGGCGGCCTTCGCGGAGCATGAGGTCGGGGTCACGCAGGGTGTTGGCGAGGAGCGAGACGCCCTGGTATGCGGAGATGAGCGCAACGGCCAGGTCTTCGGCGTCACGACGGCCCATCAGGCTGAACTGGTTCTGCGCCCACCTGAGCGGCACTTCGATCAGGCGGCGAGCGGCCTGCTGCAACGCATCGTCGCGTTTGTCGAGCTCCTGGCAGAGGCTGCCGTGCGGGCAACCCCGTTCGGCCGCCAGATCGCGCTGCTCGATGAACGCGCGAATCAGCGCTTTGAGACGCGTCCGCGGCGTTCGGTGACGCTCCAAGGAGGCGAGCATCGCCTCGATCTCGCGGACGTGGGCGTCGATCGCCGCGTCGACCAGGTCGTCTTTGGTCTTGAAGTAGTAGTAGACGTTTCCCGGGGGAACGTCGGCCGCCTGTGCCACTTCGGCGAGGGTCGTTCGCTCCAGACCCTGCTGGTAGACGAGCTGGCGCGTGCCCTCCACCAGCCGCTGGCGCTTGTCTCGTCCCCGGGGTTCTGAGCGAGTCATCTAACTCACGTTAGCACTTGCGTCGAGCTTCACGGCGTGATACTAAGTCAGTCAACTCACTGACAAAGGTGCCAAATGGACACGATCCCAGACTCACCCGCACGGGAAGCCGCGACGGGCCTCACCGAGCCGCCATTTCTCTCGACCCGTACGGGGGTGCTGACCCTGCTGCTGTTGTGCGCCGTGCAGTTCCTCGATGTGGTCGACGGCTCGATCGTCAACGTCGCGCTCCCCTCGATCGAGCACAGCCTCCGCTTCTCCCAGCAGAACCTCCAGTGGGTCGCGACCGGGTACGTGCTCACGTACGGGGGCTTCCTGCTCCTCGGCGGACGGGCCGCCGACCTCCTCGGCCGGCGACGAGTGCTCGTAGCCGGCGTGGTCGTGTTTGCCGCCTGCTCGCTCGTCGCCGGCCTCGCGCGTGCCGAGGCGACCATGATCGGCGCCCGGCTGGCCCAGGGCGTTGGCGCGGCGCTGATGGCACCGGCTGCGCTCTCCCTCGTCACCACCTCGTTCAGGGAGGGCGTCGACCGCCACAAAGCGCTGGGCATCTGGGGTGCGATCAGTGGACTGGGGTCGGCCACGGGCGTCTTCCTCGGCGGGGTTCTCTCGCAGGGGCCTGGCTGGCGCTGGGTCTTCTTCGTCAATCTGCCGGTGTGCGCCGCCATCCTGGTCGCAGCGTTCCGGCTGCTCGACGGAGACCGGTCCCACCGTCCTCGGCGAGCATTCGATCTGGCGGGAGCGGTGCTCGCGACCGGATCCATGCTGCTCCTGGTCTACGCCCTGATCCAGGTTCCCGATCACGGCTGGAAGAGCATCCACGCACTCGGAGCGTTCGCTGCATCAGCGCTCCTCCTCGTCGGGTTCGTCGTCAACGAGCGGCGTTGTCGAACCCCGCTGATCCCGTTCTCGATCTTCCGGGTGCCCGGCCTGGTCGCGGCCGACGTCACACAGCTCATCGCCTTCGCCGGGTTCTACGCGACGTTCTTCTTCCTCACCCTCTACATGCAGAACGTCCTCGGCTGGTCGCCGATCGAGGCAGGAGCTGCCTACCTCCCTGTGACGGTCGGCCTGGGAATCAGCGCGTCGATCTCGCCGCGAGTGTTCGGCCGGTTCGGCACACGCCCCGTCCTCGTCGGCGGGGCGATGCTGGCGGCCACCGGCATCTACACCCTCTCGCGGATCCCGCTCAACGGCACGTATCTCGCCGACGTCCTCCCGGGACTGATCGTCATGTCCCTCGGCCTGGGAGTGATATTCGTCGGCGCCACCGTCGCAGCGAACGCCGGCGTCCCCGCGAGTCAGGCCGGACTCGCAGCCGGACTCCTCAACGCCTCCCTCCAACTCGGGATCGCCGTCGGTCTCGCGATCTTCTCTGCAGTTGCGACGACCCGAACAGACCACCTCCTCGCGGTCCACGCGAACGCCGCGCACGCTCTGGTCGGCGGCTACGGAGTGGCGCTCCGCGCCGCCAGCGCCTTCCTTGGGGTGGCAGGTCTGCTCGCGCTCGGCACCATCAACTCGCGCGGAGACACCCCGCTCCCACCCGCCGCGGAGCCAAGACCAGAAACGCTCTGACCACCCCGACGATCAGAAAGGGACACACCATGCCGCACGTCCTCTTCGTCTACGACCGCCCCGACTCGCTGGCCGCTGCCTCGGAGGAGACCCGTCAGGCGGTCTACCGGGAATACCAAACCCTCGCCGACATCCCACACATGGTCGGCCACCGCCTCGACCCAGGCGACCCCGGAACGATCCTGACCGTCACCGACGACGATGAACCCCCGCGGCTCGAACCGGTCGCCACGGGCGGCCTCCGAATCATCGGGTTCTACCTTCTCGCAACAGGCGACGCCGACCGCGCTCTGCAACTCGCCGCCCGCATCCCTGCCGCCCGTCGGGGTGGTGCGATCGAGATCCATCGACTTGCAGGCGAGTAGTCACCGATCGCGACACGGCAGTCGCTGCCGACCCCTCGTGCGGGGAGCGAATCGATCCCGACGATGAGCAGGCGCGTCGTCAAGCGAGAAGTTCGCTTCCAGCACCTGCTGGGTGGCACAGACGCGCCCGGGCTCTCGGCATTGACCTCGCCAGAGGGCCGCCCGACTCCCCGGTAGCGTACGCAGAGGCCGCACGTTCGAACCGTGCCGGGGCGCATGGCTCCCACGCAAGCTGTCGGAGTTCGTCGTACGAGAGCAGGCGCGGAGGGCCGGCGGCCGGCACGAAGCGGACGTGCCGCGCCGCCCGGCCGCGGGTGCGCCTGTCGACCAGGGTGATCTCGACCATCCGCGGCGGAGCCTCGGCACGGCGCGCAGACCGCCGAAGCCGCCGCCGCTGCCGACGACCACCCGGTGCGCCACTATGAGCCGGCGCGGAGCGTGGTCAGGAGCTCGGCGAGCACGACCGTGCCGTTGTGCTCGGTGTCGCGTGCCCCGCTCCTTCGCTTTTCGACTCAGACTCCGCGGCGGGCGCCGAGGAGGCGCCGGCCGGCCACCCCGTGGCGCAGCCGCGCTCACGCGTTCGCGCACGTCCAGCCGTCCGGCATGCGCCCGCTCTCGATGAACGCCCTCAGCTCCGCGCTCGCGCGGCCGCCAAGCACCTCGTCGGCGCGCGGGTAGAGGATCGGCTCCTCCTTCGAGTTGTGATGCTCGAGCTGGGCCAGCAGCTGTTCGCACGCGGGCACTTCCGCCCCGGTCTTCTCGCCGAAGAGCCCGCGCTCGATCGACCCCATCGTCCGCCACAGCTCGCCGTGCTCGCGCAGCATCACGAAGATCGGCGCGACGAGCCCGGCCGCGCGCAGGGGCGGGAAGAGGAACTCCTCTTCGAGGAAGATGTGGCGGCGGAGGGCCGCCATGGCCTCCCTCAGATGCTCGGCACGCCCCTGCTCATCGCGCCGGGTCGCCAGGTAGGCCTCGACAGCCCGGTCGATCTCGCGATGCTCACGCTCCAGCGCCGAGGCAAGAGTCCGTTCACCCGATCCCTCTCCGCTACGCGAATGCCGGCGCATCTGCGGGCCAGGTTTCAAGACGCTCGGCGAAGTCCGGCGGCGTGAGCACGACGAGCGTGCGCGCCTCGGCGTCGCCGGCGTTCTCGAGGCGCACGCGTACGCCGACCGGAATCGTCGCGACCGTGCCGGGCTCGAGGGTATTCGCATCGCCCCCGCCTGCCTCCACGAGCCGAAACCGTCCTGCCAGCGGCACGAGCAGGACGGCGGAGTCGCCATGGTCGTGCTCGGGCATGGCACCGCCGGCCGGCATCGTCACCTCGAGCACGCCCACCGGCGCGTCCACGGCCGTACCGACCACGACCCGCACCGCCGGTCCGCCGGGGAACGGCGCGCGCCTGCGCTCACCGGCGTCGACGTCCCAGCGGCGGACGCCCTGCCCGGAGGCCTTCGAGAGCTGGGACATGCGAAACCCCCTATCTTCGATGCTAATGTTTTACGCCGTCACTATAGTCTAAAAAGGAAACATCCGGTGCGAATCGACTATCACAGGGCCTTCCCCGCCGCGAGCCGCGCCATGGTCGGGCTGGAGCAGGCGGTGGCGGCGAGCGGTCTCGAGCCGGGGTTGCTCGAGCTCGTGAAGATGCGTGCTTCACAGCTGAACGGCTGCGCCTATTGCCTCGACATGCATTCAAAGGACGCGCGCGCGCGTGGCGAGGACGAGCAGCGGCTGCACGTGCTCGCCGCCTGGCGCGAGGCACCCTTCTACAGCCGGCGGGAGCGGGCAGCGCTGGCCTGGTGCGAGTCCCTGACGCTGCTGCCGCAGACCGGCGCCCCCGACGACGTCTACGAGCAGGTGCGAGCCGAGCTGGCGGAGGAGGAGATCGTCGCGCTGACGCTCGCGATCGTGGCCATCAACGGCTGGAATCGCTTCGCCGTGGGGTTCCGCAGCCCGGTCGGCGACTACGTCTCCGCGCACAGCCGGGCCACCGCAGAACCGTGACCGGGATCCGCCGCCGCCCGCGCCTGAGGCTGAGGTGCGATGCCCGAGCTGCCTGAGGTGGAGACGATTCGGCGCGGCCTCACGGCGACGGTGCTGGACAGACGCGTCGAGCGAATCGGGGTGCTGTGGCAAGCGTCACTGCACAGGCGTATCGACCAGGGGTTGGCTGG
>JAICJC010000182.1 GCA_025928655.1 Thermoleophilia bacterium
CCCCTAACGGCGGTCGACGGCCAGGCTGATCGCGACGGCGATGATGATCAAGAGCCCGCGGACGATGTCCTGCCAGTAGGGAGTGACGGCGAGCAGGTTGAAGCCGTTGGTGATCATGCCCAGCATCAGCACGCCGAGGACCGTCCGCCAGACCGAGCCGACGCCGCCGAAGATGCTGCTGCCGCCGAGCGCCACGCCGGCGATCGCGAGCAGCGCCAGCTGGCCGGCCAGGCCGGCGGTGAGGCTCGACCCCGACCCGGTCGTCGAGGCGTCGATCAGGCCGGCCAGGCCGCAGGCGCCCCCGGTGACCACGAACGTGATGATCACGGTCCGGTCGACCTTCAGGCCCGACAGCCGCGCCGCGTTGCGGTTGTCGCCGACCCCGTACAGGTGGCGGCCGAAAACGGTGTAGGACAGCACGAGCTGCAAGATGATCGCGACGACGGCGAAGATGATGACGGGGTACTGGACGCCGACGACCCGGGTCTGGCCAATGAACGTGAACACGCTGCCTTGCGGCGTGATCAGCAGGCCCCCATGGGTCACCCCGGCGGCGATGCCGCCGAACGACAAGGCGGTCGCCAGCGTGGCCAGGAACGCGTTCACGTGCAGCTTGGTCACCAGCAGCCCGTTGATGAGGCCCATCACGGAGCCGGCGGCGAGCGCGACCGGGAACGCCCACCACACCCCCCAGTGGACCGCGACGTAGGCGGCCAGCACCTCGCTCAGCACGAAGATCGCCCCGAGCGAGAGGTCGAAGTTGCCGGCGATGATCGTCAGGGTGACCGCGCAGCCGGCGATGCCGACGGTCGCGTTCTGGTTGACGAGGTTGAGCAGGTTCTGCCCGGTGGCGAAGGCCGGCGACGCGACCGAGAAGTAGATGAACAGCGCGATGGCGAAGACGACGATGCCGTAATCGCGCACGTGCTGTGCCCTGATCCGCCGCTGCGAGAGCCTGCGGGCAACGACGGCCGCATTGGCCTCGTCGGCGCTGACGGGTTCCCCGGCGACGGCCGGACCCCCGGTCACCGGGTCGGATGACTGCGAGGTCATGCCGTCGCTCCTCCTCCGAGGCCGAACGCGGCCTCCATCACGGCCTCCAGCGGCGGGTCGGCGCTGAACTCGCGAATGATCGAGCCGCGGCGCATGACGAGCACGCGATGGGCGAGCCCCAGCACCTCCTCGATCTCCGATGAGATCATCAGCACGGCGGTACCCTCCGCGGCCAGCTTGTTGATCAGGCGGTGGATCGCCGCCCGGGCCGATACGTCGACGCCGCGCGTCGGCTCGTCCAGGATCAGCAGCCGCGGGTTGCGGAACAGCCAGCGGGCGAACAGTACCTTCTGCTGGTTGCCGCCCGACAGGTTGGCCGCCTTCGCCGACGAGACCGGCGGCTCGACCGACAGCATCTTCAGCAGCGAGCTCGTCTTCGCGCGCTCCACCGACAGGCGCAGTATCCCCATCCGCGAGGCGACGGTGCGCAAGTCCGCGAACGTCGTGTTCGCCGCCAGGGACAGCTCAAGGAACAGGCCGTCGTCCTTGCGGCTCTCGGGCAAGAACGCCATCCCGGCCGCGATCGCGTCCGCCGACGACCGGATCCGCCGCGTGCTGCCGTCCACGGCGATCGTGCCGCTGTCGATCGGGTCAGCGCCGGCGATGGCGCGGGCGAGCTCGCTGCGGCCGCTGCCCACCAGCCCGGCTAGCCCGACGATCTCGCCCGCCCGGATCTGCAGCGAGATGTCCGCGAGCACGCCCTTGCGGTTCAGGCCGGACACGCCCAGGACCACTGGTGCCGTCGAGCGCTGCGGCTTTTCGAAGTGCTCGGCCGCCTCGGCGGCCCCGAACATCCCGGCGACCAGGCTCTCCTCGGTCTCCTCGGCTACCGGCGCCGTTCGCACCAGGCGCCCGCTGCGCAGCACCGTCACCGTGTCGGCGAGGTCGAGCACCTCATCGAGGAAGTGGCTCACGTAGATGATCGTCCGGCCGCTTTCGCGCAGGCTGCGGATCATCCGGTGCAGTGTCGTGGTCTCGACGCTGGTCAGCGATGAGGTCGGCTCGTCCATCACGATCACGCGCGCGTCGCTGGCGACCGCGCGCAAGATCTCGACCTTCTGCTTGTCGGCGGTGCGCAGCGCGCCGACCTTGACGTTCCCGTTGAGCTCGAAGCCCCACTGGGCGAGGAGATCATCGTATTGCGCGCGCAGCCGGCGCCACTGGACCAGCCCGTAGCGGCGCGGCTCGATGCCGAAGTAGACGTTCTCGATCACGCTCATGTGCGGCAGCGGGGACAGCTCCTGCGCGATGGTCGCGATCCCGTCGATGCGCGCCTCGCGCGGGCTGGTGTAGCGAACCGGCCGCCCGTCGATGAACAGCTGCCCGTCGTCGGGCCGGATCACGCCGCCGATGACCTTCCCGAGCGTCGACTTCCCGGCGCCATTCGCCCCGACCAGCGCGTGCACGGTGCCTCCGGCGACCTCGACGCTGACGTCGTCGAGCGCCTTGGTCCCGGAGTACCGCTTGCCAATCGAGACGAGCCGGATAGGCGAACGCGTCGCGGTGCTCATCCGGCTCGTCCTCGATCCTTCACTGGTTACCCTGCGTACCTAGGTGCCCTAGCCCTCGAGCGTCCAGTCCGGCTGGAAGTCCGGATGCGAGCTCAGGTAGGCCTGGTCGATGATCGCCGGGTGGGTGTCCGGGTTGATGATGTTTACCAGGTTCGGCACCGACTTGCCGTTGAGGGCGTCGTTCAGGTACTGGATGCCGAGCACCGACTCCGAGCTCGGGTACAGGCCGAGGGTGGCGTAGATCGTTCCCGCCTTGACCTCGTCGACGATCTCCTTCGCGCCGCCGTACCCAATGATCTGGATGTTCTTGCCGGGCGTGTAGCCGCCGACCAGCTTCAGCGCCGTTATCGCCCCCTGCGCCATCTGGTCACCGAACGTCGCGAACACGTTGATGTCCTTGTGCGAGGTGAAGAACGTCTGCGCGATGCCCTGCGAGGCGGTCTGGTCGTAGTTGCCCGGCGGCATCACGGTGAACGAGTAGTTCGACTTCCCCTTGTAGTAGGCCGTCATCGAGTTGATGCGAACCGTGTCGGTCGGGTAGTTGGCCAGCCCCGGGAGGAAGGCGATGTTGCACTTCGCGGTGCCCACCGCCTTCGTGCAGGCCTTGTTCATCGCGGCCTCCAGGTTCGTTGCCTCATCGCCGATTGACTGGCCGATGGTGGAAAGGCAGGTCGAGGTGGCCTTCAGGGTGTCCTGGTCCTGCAGCGAGCCCCAGGTGTAGTCGGCGCAGGCGACCTTGATGCCGGCGCTGATCGCATTATTGATGATTGGCGTCAGGGCGACGTCATTGAGACCCCAGACCCAGAAAGCCTTGTACTTGCCGGTCGTGATCGCGTCCTGGATCTGGGTGGACTGCGCCTGCGGGTCGTTGTTGCCGTCGAAGGCGTCGAGCTGGATGCCCAGCTTCGCGGCCTCCGTCTTCGCGCCGTTCAGCGACGCGATCCCGTAGGGGCTTGGGTTGTAATAGAAGATCGCCATCCGGGTGCCCGACCCGCCCGCTGCCGCCGAACTTGACGACGAGGCGGGGGCTGAAGCGGCCGACGAGGCGCCGGCCGACGACGACGAGCTGGACGACGAACTGGAACTGCATCCGGCGATCAATGCAGCCATCACGGCTACTGCTACTCCGCCCGCGGCGATGCGGGCGCGCCCAACGTTGGACATGGTCCTTATCGCTCCCCTCGAGAGAAAGGCCCACGA
>JAICJC010000004.1 GCA_025928655.1 Thermoleophilia bacterium
CGCGGCGTCCTGCTCCCCGCGACCATGAAGCTGCTGGGCGACTGGAACTGGTACCTGCCCCAGCCGCTGCGGTGGCTCCCCCGGATCGGCGCCGAGCCCTCCCTGGAGGCGTCCGGCGACTGAGTCTCCGGGCCTGGGGACGCGTCAGCACCGCCCGCACGCGGCGGTGATCGTCGGCGGTCGCGGCCAGGCCCAGCTTGGCGAAGATGTTCGTGACGTGCTTCTCGACCGCCCGCTCCGTCACCACCAGGCGCGTTGCGATGCCGCGGTTCGAGAGGCCCTCCGCCATCCGCTCGAGCACCTCCCGCTCGCGCCCGGTCAGGTCGGCCAGCGGGTCGTCGGCCCGGCGGCGGCCGACGAGCTGGGCGACGACCGCCGGGTCGAGGGCCGAGCCGCCGCCGGCGACCCGCCGCACCGCGTCGGTGAACTCGCCCACGTTGGCGACCCGGTCCTTGAGCAGGTAGCCGGTGCCCTCCGCCTGCTCGCTCAGAAGGCCGGTCGCGTACTCCGCCTCGACGTATTGCGACAGCACGAGCACGCCGACCCCGGAGTGGCGCTCCCGGATGCGGCGGGCCGCCTGCAGGCCCTCGTCGGTGTGGGTCGGCGGCATGCGGATGTCGACGATGGCGACGTCCGGCTTTGTGAACCCGACCCGGCGCACGAGATCGTCGGCGTTGTCCACCTGGCCCACCACCTCGAAGCCCTCGCTCTCGAGCAGCCGGGCGATGCCCTCGCGCAGGAGCACCGAGTCCTCCGCCAGCACCACGCGCAGCGCCGCCGGCCCCGAGGGCGCCTCGGGCACGCCGGCCGCGACCACCTCGAAGACCGGCTGCGGCCGCTCGAAGTCCTTGAGCGCCCACTCGCCCAGGCTGACGACCGACACGCCCGCGGGCATGTCGTCGGCGATCACGGCCCGGGTGGCCTCCGAGAGCAGGATCTGCCCGCCCCGGCCCGACTGGCACAGGCGCGCCGCGAGATGGACGCCGAGGCCGTGATAGCCCTGCTCGGCCAGCCGCGGCTCACCGGTGTGGAGGGCCATCCGCACCCGCACCATCGCCTCGGCCGGCCAGGGGTGGCCCGCCATCGCCCGCTGCACGTCCACCGCGGCGGTGACGCCGTCGCGCGGCGTAGGGAAGGCGATGAAGCTCCCGTCTCCGGCCGTGTCCACCTCCGAGCCGCCGTGCCGCGCGACCACGTCGCGGAGCAGCCGGCGGTGGTCGCCAAGGACAGCGCCATAGCGGTCGCCGAGCTGCCGGATCAGGCCGGTCGATCCCTCGAGATCCGTGAAGAGCAGCGTGACTGTGCCGGTGGGCAGTGAGGACAAAGGGCCTCCCTTGGGGGCGCCGATCGTACCGGCCGCCCGCGACCGTGCGCAATCGCGCCGGGTAGCGTGAGCCCGTGACGACGATCGTGTGGCCGCGGAACGACCTGCGCCTGGCGGACAACCCGGCGCTCGCGGATGCCGCCGCCCGCGGGCCGGTGGTGCCCGTCTACATCTGGGCGCCGGAGGAGGAGGGGGACTGGCCGCCGGGGGCCGCGTCGCGGTGGTGGCTGCACCGCTCGCTGGACGCGCTCGACGCCGGGCTTCGCCGCCACCGGTCGCGGCTCGTGATCCGGCGCGGGCCGGCGCTCGAGACGCTCCGCGCCCTCGCGGCGGAGACCGGCGCCGGTGCGGTCGCCTGGAACCGCCGGTACGAGCCCGCCGCGGTCGATCGCGACAGCGCCGTCAAGCGCGAGCTGGGTACGTGCCGCAGCTTCGGCGGGTCGGTGCTGCGCGAGCCGTGGACGCTCGCGACCGGGGGGGGGCGAGCCGTACCGGGTGTTCACGCCGTTCTGAGGGGCGCTGCGCGCGATGGGCGAGCCGGACGAGCCGCTCCCCGAGCCGGCCCTGCCGGCCCCGGAGGCGTGGCCCGAGTCGCTCGCGCTCGCCGACCTCGAGCTGCTGCCGCGGATCCCGTGGGACAGCGGCCTGGCCGAGGAGTGGACGCCGGGCGAGGCCGGCGGGCGGGAACGGTTGGACGACTTCCTGCGCCGCGCCGGCCGGTACGAGGGCGATCGCGACCGGCCGGCGCTGCCCAGCTCCCAGCTCTCCCCACACCTGCACTTCGGCGAGCTCTCGCCGCGCCAGGTGTGGACGGCGGTGCGCGACGCGGCCGGCCGCGCCGCCGAGCCGTACCTGCACCAGCTCGGCTGGCGCGACTTCGCGCACCACCTGCTCTACCACTTCCCGCACACGGCATAGGAGCCCCTGCAGATCGAGTACTGGCACATGCCGTGGCGAAACGACCGCAGCGGGCTCGAGACGTGGCAGCGGGGCGAGACCGGCTTCCCGCTCGTCGACGCCGGGATGCGCGAGCTGTGGCAGCGGGGATGGCTGCACAACCGGGCGCGGATGGTGACCGCGTCCTTCCTGACGAAGGACCTGCTCGTCGACTGGCGGGAGGGCGCGCGCTGGTACTGGGACACGCTCGTCGACGCCGACCTCGCGAACAACACGCTCGAGTGGCAGTGGGTCGCGGGCAGCGGGGCCGACGCGGCGCCGTACCACCGCATCTTCAACCCCGACACGCAGGCGAGCCGGTTCGATCCCGACGGCGCCTACGCCGCCCGCTGGCTGGGCGAGGGACCCCGGCCCGAGCCGATCGTCGACCACGCGCTGGCGCGGCGGCGGGCGCTGGACGCGTACGAGAAGATCAGGCGCTCCCGGGGTTCGCGGGGCAGGCGACCCGCACCCGGCCGGTCGCCGACGTGATCGCCTCGAAGCCGGTGGACGACCCGACGCCGTGCCCGCGCGGCGCGACGCTCCCGCCGCCCGCCGGGCGGCCCGCGTCCGTGAAGCACCGGATCCGCTGGCCGACGCGGACGTCGCGGCCGACGTGGAACGTGTAGGGCCCCGGCCGCAGGCGCAGCACGCTCGCGCCGGGCGACCCCGCGGGGTCATAGGCGGGCGACGCCGGCCCGGAGCCGGGCGATGACCCGGCCCCGCTCCCGCAGCCGGCGGCGAGCGCCAGGGCGATCACGAAGGGCGAGCAGCGAAGCCACATGCGCATTGGACGGCCCGGCGGCCCGAACGGTTCCCGGGCCGCACGCGGGACCGGCCGCAGCCGGCCCCGCGCGAACCCGGTACGTGAGGGTTACGCCGTCGCGGCGGGCTGCGGATCGGGCCGCACGATCACCGTGTCGGCCACCGGGATGATCTCGTCGACCGGCAGGTGGGCGCGGCTCGCGTGCTGGCGGATCGCCTCCGGGCTCTCCGCCTCGTAGACGCACACGGTGCCGACCGACCCGGCGCCCTCGTCGAGGACGTAGCTGCGGATCCAGCGGACGTCGTCGGGCATCTGCTCGCCGACGCGGGTCGAGCGTTCCGCCGCCTCCCCCAGCTCCGCCGCCGAGGACCAGCCGCTGCGGCGCAGGATCGCGTACAGGTTCATGGAGCCTCCTCCGTTGGTGGTGATCTCGCTGGACATCACGCTATGCGTGGCCTGCGGGCCCCACATCGGGAGGTCTGCCTATCTTTTGCCGATGCCGAACCGGGCCGCCTCGGCGGCGGCCTGGCCGCGGGTGGGCACGGCGAGCTTGCGCAGGATCGCCGACACGTGGTGGCCGACGGTCTTCTCCGACACGTACAGCCGGGCCGCGATCTCGCGATTGCGCAGGCCCTCGCTCACGAGCGCCAGGACGTCCAGCTCGCGCCCGGTGAGCCCGCCGGGGTTCGCGCGCGTCGCGGCCCGCGGGCCGACCGCGATCCCGCGCACGCCGTGGCGGCTGCGCAGCCGGTGCGCCACCGCGGCGGCCGTGCGGGCCGCGCCCAGCCTCTCGAGCACCGCCAGGCTCCGCCGCAGCGGCTCCTCGGCCTCCGCGGAGGTGAGCGCGAGCGCCGCCTCGTACGGACAGCCGATCGCGTCCCACCGGGCCGCGGCGCCCTCGGCGTCGCCGGCGAGCTCGAGCGCCCACGGCTCTGCCAGGTCGGCGGCGGCAAGCTCGTCTCGCAGGCCGACCCGCCGGCGCCAGACCGCCAGCTCGCCCGCCGCCCACGGGTCGCCGCCGCGCAGGGCAAGGTCGAGCGTCTCCTCGGTCTCGCCTGCGACCAGGTCGACCTCCCCCGCGAGCCAGCGCGCCTCGGCCCGGGCGGCGGCGACCGGCGCCAGCCGCTGCAGCTCGGCCATCCCCTCGGCCAGGCGCAGCGCCTCGTCGAGGGGATCCCAGGCCTCCGGGTCGCCGCGGCGGGTGCGGAGCCGACCGATGACGGTGAGCGGCTTGATCCGGCTGGGGGCGGCCGGGTTGGGGTAGCGGAGCACCGTCGCCGCGGCCTCCGCCGCCTCGTCCCAGCGACCCTGGTCGAGGTGGGAGCGAGCCAGCCAGCCGGTCATGTAGAGCCGCCACGAGTCGACGTCGTGCTCTCGGCAGTAGTCGATCCCGCGGCCGAGGTAGTCGTCGGCGCGCGGGTAGTTGCGCACCTCGACGGCCTGCGCGGCGAGGTTCGTGTAGGCGCGGGCGGCGTGCTCCTCGAGGCCGCCCACGAGGGCGAGGTCGAGGCTGCGCTCGAGCGTCGCCCGCCCCTCCGGGTCGCCGGCCTGGAACCTGGCGGTGCCGACGTTGTTGAGGGCGTGGACGAGGATCTCGTGCTCGCCGAGCCGCTCGGCCAGCGCGATCGCGCGCTCGCCCCAGACGATCGCATCGCCGGCGTCGCGGGCCAGCATCCGCAGCTGCGACATGTTGCTGTAGCCCATCGCCAGCTCGGGGCCGGGCGGGAGGCCCTCGAGCAGATCGAGGGCGGCCCGCGCCTCCCGCTCCGCCGCCTCGTTCTCGCCCAGGAACCAGCGCAGCCGCGAGGCCCAGCGGTGGGCGTCGCCCTCGCGCAGGCGGTCGCCGCGGAGCCGGTGCGCGGCCAGCGCGCGCAGCCGCGCCTCGAGCGCCTCCGGCATCTGGTCGGTCAGGTAGCACTCATAGGAGCGGCGCTCGTACAGCGCCGCCCGCTGCTCCGGCGGGAGGCCGTCCGCCTCGCGCAGCGCCCGCGCGTACTGCTTCGCGGCCTCGCGGTGCGATCCCACGTGCGCGGCCCGCTCGGCGGCGACCGGCGCCCAGCGCAGGACGGCATCGCGGTCGCCGGCGCCCTCGGCGTGGGAGGCGAGCCGGCCCGGATCGGGCGGCAGCGCCCGCCCGAGCGCGCGCAGGGCGGCCCGGTGCAGCTCCACCCGGTCGTGCAGCCGCAGCGCGCCGTCGAGCGCGACCCGGGCGATCTCGTGCCGGAACGCGACCGCCGCCCCCTCGGGATGCAGCATGCCGGAGGCGAGGCACTCCTCCAGCCCGTCCGGGTAGCCCGGGACACACGCCTCGAGCAGCGAGAGCTCGGCCCGGGGCGGGAAGATGGAGACGGCGTCCAGGATCCGGCGGGCGGCCGCGCCGAGCCGGGCGGCGCGGCCGAGCACGGCGTCGCGCACCGTCTCGGGCATCTCGGCGCCGCCGGCCGCGAGCACCTCGGTGACGAAGAACGGGTTGCCGCCCGTGCGCCGCGCCAGGGCGTCGGCGTCGACGGACGCGTCGCCGGCGAGCGCCGCGATCGCGGTGGGCGAGAGCGGGCCGAGCGAGAGCCGCCGGACGGCCGGCGACGACAGCTCGCCGAGCACGACGCGCAGGGGATGGACGCGGTCGAGGTGGTCGTCGCGGTAGGTCAGGACGACGAGCAGCGGCAGCGCCTCCAGCCGCCGGCCGAGCAGCCGCACGACGTCGAGGGTGGCCTCGTCGGCCCAGTGCATGTCCTCGACGACGAGCAGCGCCGGCCCGCGCCGGGGCAGCTCCTCCGACAGCACCGCCAGCACGTCCGCCGGCGTCCCGGCGCGGGCGAGCCGCGCGGCCAGGGGCCCGCCCGAGGCGTCCGCCAGCTCGAGGAACGGCGCCAGCGGCCTGGGCGTGAACAACGGATCGCAGCCGCCCCGGAACGTGGGCGCATCCGCGTGCGCGTCGTGGAAGGCGCGCAGGAGCGAGGTCTTGCCGATGCCGGCCTCGCCCGCGATCAGCGCCAGCCGTCCCTCCCGCGCGCCCCGCACGGCGGCGAGCGCCTCCTCGAGCGCCGCCAGCTCCGCACCCCGCTCGAGCAGGCCTCCGCACCAAACGGGGTCAGACCCCTTCTGGTGCATCAGCCGTCGGCGGTGTGCACGATCGTCCCATCCACGATCGTCATACGGATGGGAACGTCAGGCAGATCGTCGGCGTCGACGACCACCGGGTCCTCGGCCAGGATCGTCAGGTCGGCGCGCAGGCCGGGGGCGATCCTCCCGCCGAGCGCCGACTCGCCGACCGTGGCCACGGCGCCCGTCGTATACCCCTCCAGGGCTTCGAGCCCCGACAGCCGCTGGTCGGGCTCGAACGTGCGCCGGCCGGGCGCGCCCGGCTGTCGCCGCAGCCGCGCCCACGCCATCCCGATCCGGGGGTCGTTCTGGGCGACGGGCCAGTCCGAGCCGAGCGCCAGCGTCGCCCCGGCCCGCAGCAGGTCGCCCGCCCGCCAGGCCCGGCCCGCCCGCTCCGGCCCGAGCCGCGTGGCCCAGGAGTCCGAGTCGTCCTCCTCCCGCCACTGCATGTGCAGCGGCTGCATCGAGGCGATCACCTGCTCGCGCGGGAAGCGGGCCAGATCGGCGTCGGTCGTCGTCTCGATATGCTCGACGCGATGCCGCACGCCCTCGGCTGCGCCGGCGGCCAGGTACGCGTCGAGGGCGGCCCGCACGCCCCGCTCCCCGGTCGCGTGCGTCACGCACTGGAAGCCGGCCTGGGCGAAGATCCGCACCGCCTCGGCGTAGCGGTCGGGGTCGGGCCAGAACGGGGCCAGCCCGTCGCCGAGGGTGTCGGGCTCGTACAGCCACCCCGTGCCGGTGTCGATCACGCCGTCGATGAAGAACTTGGCCACACCGCCCCGCCACAGGCGGCCGTGCTCGCCGATGAAGCGGAGCTGGTCGCGCATCTCGTCGAACGACGTCTCGGGCTTCTGCCAGAGCGGCACGATCGCGCGGACGGTGAGGTCGCCGGCCGCCTCCAGCTCGCGCATCAGGTCGAACGTCGCCGGCGAGCCGTCCATCACGTGGACGCCGGTGACGCCGCCGGCGTTCAGCGTGCGCAGCGTCCCCACCATGCGCGTGTAGAGCTCGCGCTCCGTCGCCGCCGGGACGACGGCCTCGACGAGCGCCATCGCCCCGGGCTCGCGCAGCTCGCCGGTCGGAGCGCCGTCGCGCACCACCACCTCGGCGCCCTCGGTGAACTCCACCGGGCCGGTCACGCCCGCGAGCGCCAGCGCGCGGCCGCTCGCGAGCGCCGTGTGCTGGTCCATGAACCGGATCATGGCCGGGGCTCCGCCGACCGCGTCCTCGATCAGCTCCGAGCCGATCGGGCTGCCTCCGAAGGCCTCGTAGCTCACGCCCCAGCCGAGCACCCAGTCGTCCGGCCCGGCCCGGCGCCGCTCCGCCTCGAGCGCCGACAGGATCTCGGCGAGGCTGGCACAGCCCGTCAGATCGGCGCCCATCACCATGTCGGGCGCGAACGGGTGGATGTGCGCGTCGACGAGCCCCGGCACGACCGTCGCGCCGCCCGCGTCCACGACCTCCGCCGAGCCGGCCGCCGCGCGCGCCTCCGCCTCCGAGCCGACGGCGACGATCAGGCCGTCGCGGACCGCGACGGCGGACGCCTCCGGCCTGGCCTCGTCGAGCGTCCGCACCGAGGCGTTGACGATCGCATACCCCGTCACGCGAGAGAGCCTACTGCTGTTCGGCGACGAATGCCCGCCAGGCCGCGTACTCGTCCTCGCGGGCGGGCTCGGACCCCGGGCCGGGATCGACCGTGCGCCCGCCCTCCCCGAGCGACGCGAGGTCGGCGAGCGTCCAGCACCCCGCCCCCACCCCCGCCGCCGCCGCCGCGCCGAGCGCGGTCGCCTCGGCCGTGGCGGCGATCCGCACGGGGATCCCCAGCACGTCGGCCTGGCGCTGCATCAGCCAGGGGTTTGCGGTCATGCCGCCGTCGACCCCGAGCGCCGCCGGCGCCAGCCCGGCCGCCCGCAGCGCCTCGACGATGTCACGCACGCGGAAGCAGAGCGACTCGAGCGCCGCCCGCACCAGGTGCGCGGGCGTCGTGTGCGCGGTCATCCCCGCCCAGGTGGCGCGCGCGTCCGGCCGCCACCACGGCGCTCCCAGGCCGGTCAGCGCGGGCAGGAACCGCACCCCGCCCGAGTCGGGCACCGATGCCGCCAGATCGCCGGTGTCCTGCGGCGCGCCGGCGAGGCCGAGCGACACGAGCCAGTCGATGGCCGACCCGGCCGAGAAGACGCCGCCGTCGAGCGCGTAGTCGCTGCGCCCGGCCACCTGCCATGCGACCGTCGGCAGAAGGCCGGATGCATCGGTCGGCGGCTCCTCGCCCGCGTGCGCGAGCAGGAAGATCCCGGTGCCGTAGGTGGCCTTGGCCGTCCCGGCCGCCACCGCGCCGTGGCCGGCGAGCGCGGCGGTCTGGTCGACGAGGAGCGCCCGCAGCGGCAGCGGCCGCTCGACCCCCTCGACCCGCAGGCTGCCCGCGTCGCCGATCGACGGCCCGATCTCGGGGAGCGTCGCCGGGTCGACGCCGAACACGTCGCAGAGCTCCCGGCTCCAGCTGCCCGGGCGCACCAGCTCCTGCAGTTGGGTGCGGGCGGCGGTGGACGGCTCGGTGCGGGGCGCGTCCCCGAGCCGGGCGCACACGTAGGCGTCGAACGTCCCGAACCGGGCCCGTCCAGCGGCGGCCGCGTCGCGCACCGCCTCGCTCTCCCGCAGCAGCCAGGTGATCTTCGTCGACGAGAAGTAGGGGTCGAGCCGCGTCCCCGCCAGGTCGTGCACGCGATCGCCGGCCCCGGCCGCGGCCAGCTCCTCGACGATCCCCTCCGACCGCCGGCACGACCACACGATCGCCGGCGCCAGTGGCCGCAGCGTCTCGGCGTCCCAGGCGACGACGCTCTCGCCCTCGTTGTCCAGCCCGACGGCGGTGATCCGGTCGGAGCCGACGGCCGCCGCCACCTCGGCCAGCGTCTCGGAGACCGACGCGATCACCGCCTCGGCGTCCTTCTCCACCCAGCCCGGCCGCGGATGCTCCACCGGCACCCGCCGGTACGCCTGCGCGAGCACGGAGAAGCGCTCGTCGAAGGCGACCGTGCGGGTACCGGTGGTGCCCTGGTCGATGCCGACGACGACCGTCAGACGGCGGTCTCCGCGGCGGCCGGGTCGTCGGGAAGCGCCGGCATGCGCTCGAGCGAGCGCCGGTGGAAGATCCACAGGAGCCCGATCCAGACGATGCCGGCGACCGTCATGCCGATCGTGTACTTGGCCGCCTTGTGGAAGACGTCCGGGCCGAACACGACGAGCAGCTCGTAGATGAGCCAGGCAAGCGCCACCCCGACCACGAGCGGCTCCCACTTCCCGAGCGAGAAGTAGCCCTCCTCGACCTTGAGGCGGTTGCGGGTGTAGATGTAGAGCAGCACCGTCGCCAGGTAGTACATGGCCGGCAGCTGGGTCGAGGCCGTGAAGAGGTCGAACACGCGATCCGAGAACCAGATCAGCAGGATCGCGGCGACCACCCAGCCCAGCACGACCGCGTTCACGGGCGTGCGCGTCGTCTGGTTGATCCGGCGGAACAGCTGGTAGCCGGGGAAGCGCTCGTCGCGCGACATCGACCAGATCAGCCGCCCCTGCGACACGTAGATGATCAGGCCGCAGGCGAAGATCGAGATGCACACGAAGATCAGGAACAGCTTCTCGATGACGTTGCCGAGCTGGATCTTGATGATGTCGGCGACGACCGTCGACGACGCGCTCAGCTCGGGGATCTTCCCGGTGGGCATCGCGACCACGACGGCGATCAGGAACACCATGCCGATGATGCCCGAGTAGAGGACGGCGGTCCACATCGCCCGCGGCACGATCCGGCGCGGCTCGTGGGTCTCCTCGGCCAGGTTCGCCGCCGTCTCGAAGCCGACGATCGTGTACGCGCCGAGCAGGGTCGAGAGCATGATCGGGCCGAGCCACTTGAACCACGGGCCGGTGACGATGCCGGTGGAGGACAGGTTCGAGAACGAGCCGTCGGAGCCGACGAGCACGGCGACGATGAGCGCGACCGTGAGGCCGA
This sequence comes from Thermoleophilia bacterium, assembly GCA_025928655.1. Classification (GTDB taxonomy): domain Bacteria; phylum Actinomycetota; class Thermoleophilia; order Gaiellales; family JAICJC01; genus JAICJC01. Next base: position 10,129 of record JAICJC010000004.1, read on the forward strand.
CGATGCCGATGATCTCCGTCGCGACGGCCGCGTTGTTGACGATCTCGACGAGCTTCGTCGAGAAGATGATCATGAGCGCCTGCACGATCACGACGCCGAGCGTCACGAGCACGTCCTGCGAGACGTCCGCCCCGGGGAGCGAGAACATGGTGTGGGCGCCGTTCGTGATGTTGAAGAGCGGGTCGAACGCCGTCAGGACGAATCCGCCGTAGTCGACCGAGATCACGACGATCGCGAGGAACGAGTACGAGAGCCAGCCGATGAAGAGGCCGACGACCGGGTTCGTGAGGCGGGACGCCCACTGGTACGAGAACCCCGACAGCGGGATCTTCGCGGCGAGCGCGCCGAAGACGAGGGCCACGCAGAGCTGGCCGACGATCACGATCGGCCACGTCCAGATCGAGTCCGGGCCGCCGCTCTGCAGCGCGAACGCCATCGTCGTGAAGATGCCGGTCGTGATCGAGATGAACGAGAACGCCACGGCGAACGAGGTGAACGAGCGGATTGTCCGCTCGAACTCCTGCCGGTAGCCGAACAGGCTGACGTCGTGGTCTTGGCTCATGTGCTCTCCCCTCTCCCTCTTCGTGGACTCACGGGACGAATGCCTCCGAGTGGAACCGCGACCGCCCGGCCAGGAACCGGTCCTCGGCGTACTCGACCGGCTTGCCGGTCTCGTCGAACGCCCGCCGGCGCACCAGCATGAGCGGCTCTCCGATGTGACAGCCGAGCAGCCGCACGGCGTCCGCCTCGGCCCGGACCGGCTCGAGCTCCTGCTCGGCCCGGCGCAGGCGGATGCCGTAGTCCTCGGCCAGGATGGCGTAGATCGAGCGGGTCTCGAGATCCTTGTGGTCGAGCGCGGGCGCGACGATGTCGGGGAACCACGAGCGCTCGAGCGCGACCGGCATCCCGTTCGCCGTGCGCAGCCGCTCGAGGTGGTAGACCGACTCGCCGGTGCGCAGCTCGAACAGCCGGGCCAGGTCGCGGTCGGCCGGCGCGTGCTCGGAGACGAGGATGCGCGCGCCCGGCCGCAGGCCGGCCGACAGCATCCCGCGCGAGAAGGACATGAGGACGCGCATGTCCATCGACACCCGCGGCTGGGCGACGTAGGTGCCCGAGCCCTGGCGGCGCTCGATCACGCCGGCCGACTCGAGCAGCTGCATCGACCGCCGCAGGGTCGGGCGGGCGACGCCGAGCTCCCCGGCCAGCTCGCGCTCCGTCGGCAGCCGGTCGCCCGCCTGCAGGCCGGTGTCCTCGATCCGGCGCTCGATCGTGTCGCGCACCTGCAGGTAGCGGGCGGGACGGCTCACCGGCGCCTCCCCGCGAGGTAGGCGGCAAGCCCGGCGGCGGCGACGGCCGCGAGCGGCACCCGCAGCGCGCGGGCGAGCATGGGCACGTCCTCGGGGCCGACGTGGATGCGCGACCCCCACGCCCCGAGGCGGCCCTCGACGACGAGCTCGCGGCCCTCGAGCCGGACGGCCTCGACCTCGAACGGCAGGTCGCCGATGGGGGAGCTGACCCTCACGCCGCCGCCTCCGTCCCGAGCAGGCCGCGCACCTCGGCCGCGGCCCGGGCGCCGGCCTCGCGGGCGCCGGCGACGGTGGCCGGGTCGGCCAGGGATCCCGCGTACACGACCCCGGGCCCCTCCCACACGGCGCCGTCGACGTTGCGGAGCGGCGCGAGGCCGTGGGCGAGGACGACGGCGTCGCACGCGATCCGCTCGTCGCCCGCGAGCAGGGCAGTCACGCGCGGCCCGCCCTCGACCGCGGCCGGCGTCACCCCCTCGACGACGCGGACGCCGCCGGGCAGCGGGCGGGACGGGCCGTCAGGGGCGAGCAGTGTGACGGCCTCGGCGCCCGCGGCCAGCAGCTCGTGGCAGGCGCGGGCGGCCCAGTCGCCGCCCCCAACGACGCACGGGCGGCGGCCGACGAGGAGCCCGTTCTCGGCCAGGTGACAGGCGACCGGCGCCGGTACGACGCCGGCCGGCCGGCCGCCGGCGATGCCCAGCTCGGCCCGCGTGAGCGGCCGCGCCCCCGTCGCCACGACGAGCGCCGCGGCGGGCAGGCGCTGCACCCCGCCGGGGCCGACCGCAAGGAGCGCCTCGCCGTCCCAGCGAACGGCGGTCGCGCCGAGGCGCATCGCGACGCCGGCGCGCAGCACTGCCCGGTGGAGGGCGACCGTCTCCGGCGCCCGCCAGCCGTGCACGCCGCCGGCGACAGGGATGCGGTCGAACACCTCGACCCGCTCGCCCGGCGCGAGCTCGGCCGCGCACGCGAGCCCGGTGATGCCGGCGCCGACGATCGCGACCGTCACGACGCCACCCCCAGCGTCGCCTCGGGCTCGCCGACCGGGATCTCCCACGGCTGCATCCCCATGTGCAGGCTGAGCAGGAAGGACACGCCGGCGAGGCACACCGTCCCCTGACAGCGGCCGCCCGCGGCCCGGGTGCGCTTGCGCAGGGCGTCGAGCGAGCGGGGCGGCACCCGCATCGCGCAGGCGGCCGCGATCTCCGCCGCCGTCACCTGCTCGCAGGCGCACACGACCTGGCCGTAGCGGGGATCGAGGTGGAGCAGCCGCTCGGGGTCGGGATGGCCGAGGAGCCGCGGCAGCGGCGCCAGCGCGGTCTGCGCGGAGGCGTCCTCGGCCTCGACCGGCGCGCCCGCGTCGGCGAGCAGCGAGTGCACCAGGTCGGCCGTCGCCGGGGACGACGAGACGCCCGTGGAGCGGATCCCGGCGGCGTGGACGAGGTTTCCGACGCGCGAGTCCGGTCCGACCCGGTAGACGGGATCGGAGGCCGGCCGGTTGGCGGCGAAGAGCTTGATCGCCTGGTCGCGGCGCACGGCGGGCACGAGCCGCTGCGCGGCCGCGAACACCGCGTCGAGCGTGTCGCTGTCGACGGCCTTCTCACCCGGGTAGCTCGAGTCGACGGCGGTCGGCCCCAGGAGGAGGGAGCCGTTCGTGGTGGGGACGCAGTAGATGCCGCGGGTCAGCTCGGTCGGGACGCCGCCGACGATCTTCGCGAACCGCCCGCCCAGCTCGCGATCGAGCAGCAGGTACTGGCCCTGCCGCGGCCACATCTCGAACTCGTCGCCGCCGGCCAGGGCGGAGATGCGCCCGGCCTCGATCCCGGCCGCGTTCACGACGAACCGCGCCGCCAGCCGTCCCCGGGCCGTCCGCACGCCGGCGATCCTGCCGCCGTCGCGGTCGAATCCCGTGACCGGCGCCCCCGTGAGCACGTCGACGCCGTTTCGGGCCGCGAGCTCGGCGTAGCCGATCACGAGGCGCAGCGAGTCGACGATGCCGTCGTCGGGGATGTGCACCGCCGCCAGGGCCCGGGGGGAGACGAGCGGCTCGAGGGCGCGCGCCTCCGATCCGGACAGGAGCTCGGATCGGCATCCGTTGCGCACTGCCTGCTCGCGCAGGTGCTGCAGGCCGCGCTCCTCCTGCGCCGACATCGCGACGGCGAGCGTGCCGATGCGGCGCCAGGGCGTGTCGAGCGAGGCGCACAGCTCCTCCCAGCGCGGGCTCGAGCGGGTGACGAGGTCGGCCTCGAGCGTGCCCGGCGCGCAGTCGGCGCCGGACGTCGCGATGCCCGTGTTGCCCTTCGAGGCGCCCTCGCCCACGTCGTGGGCCGCCTCGACGAGCGCGACCCGCGCCGTCGTGAAGGACAGCCGCCAGGCGATCGCACACCCGACCACGCCGCCGCCCACGACGACGACGTCGTAGTCCCGCCGGCCGTGTCCGTCGTCGGGCGGCATGTGCGGAGAGGAATAGACCTTTCCCAAGCTGAAGTCAAGACTTTTCGATGTGAGCCTGTAATTGGTCTACCTGAGCCGCGACCGTCGCCCACAACCGGGGACTGTCCCCGATCCATCGGGGACAGTCCCCATCTCCGGCAGTCCCCATCTCCGGCATGTAGAACTCCTTGCAGGCGTGATCGAGCTCGCCACAGGCGCGGAGGCGCAGCGCTACCTGCTGGAGGCCCGGCAGATGCAGGCGCTCTCGTTCGCCGTGCACATCCCGCTCGTCTGCTTCGGGATCGCCTTCCCGACGATGGTGCTGATCGCCGAGTGGCTGCACATGCGCACCGGCGACGCCGTCTACCGGACGCTGGCCCGCCGGTGGACGCGGGTGATGCTGGCCCTGTTCGCCGCGGGCGTGGTCACGGGGACGGTGCTCTCGTTCGAGATGGGCCTCTTGTGGCCGCAGTTCACCGCCGTATTCGGGAGCGTGTTCGGGCTCGGCTTCGCGGTCGAGGGGTTCTCGTTCTTCCTCGAGGCGATCTTCATCGGGATCTACGCCTACGGGTGGGACCGGCTGCCGCCGCGGCTGCATCTCGCGAGCGGCATCCCGATCGTGATCGCCGGCGTCACGGGATCGCTGATGGTGATCTCCGTGAACGGCTGGATGAACCACCCCGAGGGCTTCCGGCTCGTGCACGGCCGCGCCGTCGACGTCGACCCGGTGCGCGCCCTCTTCGTGAACTCGAACTTCTGGCACGAGCTCGTGCACATGTACGTCGCCGGGTACATGGTCACGGGCTTCCTCGTCGCGGCCGCCTACGCCGTCCAGCGGCTGCGCGGCAGCTTCGGCCGGTACGAGCGGACGGCGCTCGTCATCCCGCTCTCGCTCGCCGTCGTCGCCTCGATCGTGCAGGCGCCGGTCGGCGACTGGGCGGGCCGGGTCGTGGCCGAGAACCAGCCCATCAAGCTGGCGGCATTCGAGGGCGTCGGCCACACGGAGCAGGGCGCCGACGAGCACCTGCTCGGCTACTACGAGGACGGCGAGGTGAAGTACGGCATTCCGATCCCCGACATGCTCTCGCTGCTCGCCTACCACGACCCGAACGCCGTCGTCCGCGGCCTCGACACGGTGCCGGCCGGCGACCGGCCGCCCGTGAACGTGGTGCGGTTCGCCTTCCAGACCATGGTCGGCATCGGCACGCTGCTCTTCCTGCTCTCGCTCGCCGTCGTCTATGTGCGCGTGCGCCGCCGGCGGCTGCCCGACTCGCCCTGGTTCTACCGCGCGCTCGCGCTGGCCGGGCCGTTGTCGGTCGTCGCGCTGATCGCGGGCTGGGTGACGACCGAGGTCGGCCGCCAGCCGTGGGTGGTCTACCACGTCATGCGCACATCGCAGGCCGTGACGGGCGCGAGCGGCATCCCGGTCGGGTACGGGACGCTCGCCGCGGTCTACCTGGCGCTTGCGATCGGCGTCGGCTGGGTGCTCGTGCGCCTCTCTCGCATCCCGATGGAGGGCGCGTGATGGTGCTCGACACGCTCCCGATCGTCTTCGTGCTCGCCGGGCTCGCCTTCTACGTCGTGCTCGGTGGCGCCGACTTCGGCGCCGGCCTGTGGCAGCTCCTGGCGGGCCGGGGCGCGCCGGCGCAGCGGATCCGCGACCACGCCCACCACGCCATGGGGCCCGTCTGGGAGGCGAACCACGTCTGGCTGATCTTCGTGATCACCGTCCTGTGGACCGGGTATCCGCGCGTGTTCGCCTCGATCGCCTCGACGCTCTCGATCCCGTTCTTCGTGGCGGCGATCGGGATCATCCTGCGCGGCGGCGCGTACGCCCTGCGGCCGGGCACGCGCACCGCCCGGGAGCAGCGGACGCTCGAGACGGTGCTCTCGGTCTCCTCCATCATGGCGCCGCTCGCGCTCGGGATGACGGTGGGGGCGATCGCGGGCGGCCGCGTCCCGGTCGGGAACGCCGCCGGCGACCTGGTGACGAGCTGGCTGAACCCGCTCTCGATCACGATCGGGCTGATCTCGGTCGCGTTCAGCGCGTATCTGGCGGCCGTGTTCCTGAGCGGCGACGCCGTCCGCCGCGGCGAGGCCGGCCTGGCCGAGCGCTTCCGGGCGCGGGCGCTCGCCTCGGGCGTCGTCGCCGGGGTCGCCGCCGTCGCGGGCGTGATCGCGCTGCGGCGCGACGCGCACGACCTCTACCACGAGCTCGTATTCGGCCGCGCGCGCCCCGCGCTGATCGTGTCGGCGGCCGCCGGCATGGCGACGGTCGGCCTCGTGCGCCGCCGCCGGTACGAGCCGGCCCGGTACACCGCCGCGCTCGCCGTCGCCGCCGTGATCGCGGGATGGGCGCTGGCGCAGGCGCCCGATCTGCTCCCCGGCTACACGATCGAGCGCGCGGCGGCGCCCGACAACACGATGATCGCGCTCATCGTCGCCGTGATCGCCGGCGGCATCATCCTCTTCCCGTCGCTCGCAGTGCTCTTCCGGCTCACACTGGCAGGCCAGCTCTCGCCGGGCGAGGCGGCGTCCGACGCTCCCGGCGAGGGACGGCCGCCGGCGACCGGCGGGGGGAGGGCCGCGCGGGGCGCGGTCGCCTGCCTGGTGGTCGCCCTCGGCTTCCTCACGGTCGCCGATGCCGCCTGGGCGCACGCGGTCGGCGTCGCGGCGCTCTTCGGGTTCGCGATCCTGGGAGCGGCGGCGCTCATCGCGCCGGAGATCAAGACCTGACGACCGACCCGCCAAGAGGGGTCAGACCCCTTCTGGCGGGTCCCCCGCCCCGAGACGCATAACCGTTGCCAGGCACCGGCTATTCACGCACGATGCCGTCCTCGACCCGCCAAGAGCGGTCTGACCCCTTCTGGCGGGTCCCCACCCCGAAACGCATAACCGGTGCCAGGCACCCGCTATTCAGGCGCCCGGCCAAGATCGACGAGCACGGTGCCGTCCTCGACCCGCCAAGAGGGGTCTGACCCCTTCTGGCGGGTCCCCCGCATGACCGGTGCCTGGCAACGGTTATGCACGCGCCCGGCCGAGGTCGACCAGCACGGTGCCTTCCTCGACCCGGACGGGGTACGTGCGCACCCGCAGGCGGGAGCCGGGCGCGACCGCCCGCCCGTCGCGCGCGTCGAACTCCCAGCCGTGCCACGCGCACGTCACGGTCGGGCAGGCGTCGTCGACGTCCAGCGCGAGCGGATCGGCGGCCGACGCAACGATGCGCGGGCCGAGCCGGCCCCGGCACACCGGGCCCCCGGCGTGCGGGCAGACGTTGCGCAGCGCGTAGAGCTGATCGCCGTCCCAGCGGACGATCCCGACCTCGACCCGCCCGGCCCGCACCACGGTCATGCTCCGGTACGGGAACCGCGCGAGCTCGCCGACCGGTGTCAGGCCCCGTTCCAGCCGAAGAGCTCCATCGCGTTGTCGTGGAAGACCTTGCGGTGCCAGGCCTCCGGGATGTTGCGGCCGATGTCGGCGATGTCGTCCGTGTCCCAGTGCGGGTAGTCGGAGGAGAAGCAGAGGATGTCCTCGGCGCCGATCAGCTCGAGCAGTCCCAGCATGTGCCGCCGGCTGGGCGCGATCTCGAGCGGCTGGGTCGTCACCCGGACGTGCTCGTAGAAATACTCGCTCGGCGCACGCTTGAGCCACGGCGCCTCCCGCCGCAGGCCGCGGAAGTCCATGTCGAACCGCCACAGCACGGCCGGGATCCAGGCGACGCCCGCCTCCATCAGGAGCACCCGCAGTCGCGGGAACTTCTCGAAGACGCCGTGCACGATCATGCTGACGAGGTGGGTCATGATCCCCTGCGGGATCAGGGTGTGGTGCTCGAGGTAGAGGCTCGGCACGCCGCTTCCAACCGGCGACAGGCGCATCGAGGCGAACGACTCCCCGGCCGCGTGGATCGCGATGGGCAGCCCGAGCTCCTCGGCCGCCTCGTAGATCGGATGGAAGAGCGGATGCCCGAACGGCTTCCCGATCCCGTTCGTCGCCAGCAGGCCGGCCGCGACCCGGGGGTGGCCCCCGATCCGGCGCAGCTCCCGGGCAGCCTCCTCGGGCAGCTGGTTCGCCAGGATCGCCGTCCCGTACAGGCGCGCGTCGCTGCCGTCGAGCCAGTGCTCGATCGACCAGTCGTTCGCCGCGCGGGCCAGCTCCGCCGCCCAGTACGGGTTCGCGTTCGCGGCCAGGTACGTGCCCGCCCCGAACGTCAGCAGACCGCGCTCGACCCGGTAGGGACCGAGCAGCTGCTCCTCCATCAGCGCGTGGCTCGAGCCGGGCGGCCCGCCCTCCTGCGGCCAGGCGTCGTCGCGGAACACCCCGCCGGGGTTGGGGTGGACCTCGCTCGGGATGACCGGCATGGGCTGTCGCCCGCCCGAGCGGGTCGCGTACTCGCGCCAGCCCGCCGACAGATACGGGAGGAGGACGTCCTGCGACGGCCAGTCGTGGTGGATATCGCAATCGACGATCGGCCCGCTGTACACCGGTGGCAGCCTAGCGACGGCGGTGTGGTGACCGTCCCCGCCTAGTCCTTGAACGGGTCGACGATGTTCGCGCCCGCCATCAGGACGACGACGGGAAGCAGGCGATGCGCGACCTTGATCGTGCCCGTCGCCTCGTGGGCACGGACGACGTCGTCGAGCTTGCGGTAGACGAACGGCGACTCGTCGACGTCGCCGCCCCGCACCTCGAGCGGGTAGCCGGTCTGGGCGCGGAACTCGTTCAGGCGCTCCGCCATCATCTGGCGCGTGATCAGGCCCTTGCGAGTCCCCTTCCGGTTGCCCTTCGCCTTCGAGCGGCTCATCACCCGGCCGGCGCCGTGCACCGTCGAGCGGAGCGAGCGCCGGGCGAGCTCGGAGTCGACGCCCTCGACGACGACGGCCCAGTCGCCCATCGAGCCGCCGATGAACCCGGTCTGGCCGGGGAACGCGGGCGTCGCCCCCTTGCGCACGACGCGCACGAGCTCGTCGCCGTGGGTCTCGGTGAACGAGTAGTTGTGATGGTTGTGGACCGTCTCGAGGGCGGTGGTGCCGAGCAGCGAGAGCACCTCGGCGATCACGTGCTCGCGCCCGGCGTAGGCGTACTCGCCGGCGAGCTGCATCGCCCGCTCGTAGCGACGGCCGATCTCCGCCCGGGCCTCGGCGTCCTGCGGCCGCGCGCCCAGCTCCTGCGCCGCGTCCGTCGTCAGCGGGAGCAGCGACGGCGCCGCGTGCATCGACTCGCCGCCGGGCATCCGCGAGAAGAACGCCCGGTGCGCGGCCAGGTTCAGGAACCCCGTCGCGACGCCGTGCCCGAAGCCCCGGCTGCCGAAGTGGCATGCCGCCCAGACGGACCCGTCGTCGGGCTCGACCAGCAGGTCGACGTAGTGGTTGCCGCTCCCGACCGTCCCCAGCTGCGCCTCGGCGCGGGCGCGCAGCGACCAGCTGCGCTTCCGGCCCGCGACGGTCTGGGTCAGCTCGGGGACCTCGCCCCAGATCGGCGAGTCGAACAGCTCGTGGTCGACGGGCGTCTCGTTCTTGCGGCCGATGCCGAAGCTGATCCGGGTACCGATCTCGTCCGCCAGCCGGCCCAGGTCGGGACGGATGTCTTCGAGGGAGAGACGCGTGCGCACCGCCATCACCCCGCAGCCGATGTCGTAGCCGACGCCGCTCGGCGACACCATGTCGCGGTAGGCGGCGACGCCGCCGATAGGCATCGAGTAGCCGACGTGGTTGTCGGCCATGAGCGCCGCGTCGCTGACCCAGCCGTGGCCCGCCACCGTCCTGATCTGGGAGACGGCCATGACGTCGTAGCTGTAGCCGAACACCCGGATCCGGCCGCCGTCGAACTCACGGTAAGGCTCGCTCTCGCGAACCGTCGTTGCGTCGTCGGGGAATCGGGTCATGTCGTCATCTCTCTGGGTGTGGATGGAGTGATAGCTCCACGGAGAGTCGAACTCCGGTTTCCAGGTTGAGAGCCTGGCGGCCTGCCGTTAGCCGATGGAGCCGCGAAGGTCGCCCGCGACTCCCGAGCGCCCCGTGACGGAAGTCGAACCGTCGTCTCCTCGCAGACAACGAGGTGTCCTGCCATTGAACGAACGGGGCTCTGGAGGGCGGGTCGTGCGGCGGGCCACGAAAAAGGGCGTCCCGCTGGGCCGCCCTCAACTCGAACAGTTCGGTGTCGTCGCCGGTGTCGTTACGTCAGCGAGCCCGCGGAGCCGGGTTGAGGGAAGCGTCCGTCGGCAGGCATCGCCGACGGCGTGGTGTATCGACGGCATGCGGCTGCACGTCGTTACACAACGATTCAGCACCGGCGAGGCGCAGCCTCGCCTGTATGTACTCGGTTTCGATCTGTTTCACGTACGGTACTCCTGAAACGACGAAGGGCGGCCCGGTATTCCCGGGTCGCCCTCGGCCAGAACCGTATGTTGAGCGGTCTAGCTGAGGACGATCCGATCCTTCCGATCGAGCTGCATCGGGTACGGTGCATGCGTCGACGCGGCCGGTACGAGGCCGGGTTCGGGCATCCACACGGTTGTGATCTGACTGATCATCGTTACTACCATAGCGCGTGACGCGGCAAAGTACAACCCGCTTTGGTGAATTCGTAGCGTAAGTGTCCGCAGGCTACGCCAGCGACCGCTCGACGAGCCGCTGGAAATGCTGGATGAGGTGCTCGCTCGCGAGCATGAGGCGGCCCTCCGCCAGGCCGCCGGACGTGGCCGCCCGCTGGATGGACTCGACCAGCGCCTGGTCCTCGTCGAACACCTGGCCCCCGAACTCGTCCAGGGCGGCGATCTCCTCCTCGGACACCTCGTCGCCGTAAAAGCTGTCGGACACGGCGAGCGTCCGGTCGGGGGCGAGCGGGATGAAGTAGAAGGCCGACAGGTTGGGGGCACCGGGGAACACGTTGATCGTGAACGTGGGCCAGAGCCAGTGGAAGTGCGCCTCGGCGACGGGACCGACCGGGTTGTACGGCAGGCCGCCGTTCTCGCTCTCGGCGCCCACCCGCGTGCGCGACACCTGGCTCGAGAACCACTCGTCGGCCGTCAGCGCGTAGGTCTCCGGGCTGACGTCGATCACCCGCGAGAAGCTCGGATGGGCGGTCGGGCAGTGGTAGCACTCGAGATAGTTCTCGACGACCGCCTTCCAGTTCGCCGCGATCTCGCTCTCCGCGTGATCGCGGAACCGCATCCTGCCGAGGTCGACGCCGGCGTCGGCCACGATCTGCGGCAGCCCGCCGAGGTAGCGGGCCAGCGGCTGGGCGTCGAGGTTCCGGTTGACGAAGACGAACGGGCCCCACGTGTCGACGGCGACGGGCACGAGGCCGAACTCCGCCCGGTCGAACCCCGGCTCGAGCTCGCTGCGCGGCGCCGAGCGCAGGCAGCCGTCCAGCCCGTACGTCCAGGCGTGGTAGGGGCACTGGAGCGACATCCGCCTCCCCCGGCCCTCGGCCACCTCGGTGGCGCGGTGCCGGCAGATGTTGACGAAGGCGTTCAGGTTCCCGTCCTCGTCACGGACGACCACGATCGGCACCAGGCCGGCCCGGGTGGTGAAGAACTGGCCCGGCTCGCTGACCCAGTCGAGCACGCCGGCGTAGAGCCAGCTGTCGGCGAACACCCGCCGCTGCTCGAGCCGGAAGACCCCGGGGTCGCAGAACCAGTCGAACGGGAGGGTGATTCCCCGGTCGAGCCGGGAACCGAGTTCCGTGGCCATGCGCCGATCGTACACGCACGCCGCAGGTGGGCGGCCGCTGAGGGGTAGGGCGGCCGCCCACCGGGCGGGCTCCGTCGTCAGTCGGCGACGGGTACCGGCTCGCCGGTCGTGACCGGCGGGCGATCGGGCCGGCGCTCCTCGGGCGGCTCGATCGTGATGTTGGGCAGAGCCCGATCGAGCCAGCGCGGGATCGTCCACGAGCGGTCGCCGAGCAGCGACAGCAGCGCGGGCACGAGCGTCAGCCGGATGATCAGGGCGTCGGTCAGGATCGCGACGCCCAGCAGCAGACCGAACTCCTTCGAGACCCGGTCAGGGTTGAGCAGGAAGGCGAAGAACACCGCCGACATGATCAGCGCCGCGGCCACGATCACGCGGCCGACGCCGGCCATGCCGTCCCGCACGGACTGGAACGTGCTGCTGCCGTGGACGCGCTCCTCGCGGATGCGGCTCATGAGGAACACCTCGTAGTCCATCGACAGGCCGAACAGGATCGCGAACGCGATCGGGGGCACGAAGCTCTCGATCGGGCCGGTGCGATCCAGGCCGATGACGCCCATGCCGTGACCCAGCTGGATCACGAACGTCAGCACCGCGAACCCGACCACCGCCGAGGCGAGGGTCGTGACGGCGGCCTTGACGGCGACCACGAGCGAACGGAACGCCATCGCCATCACGATGAAGGTGATGCCGACGATGTAGAGCAGGAACCACGGCGCCCGGTCGACGATCCGGTTGCCGATGTCCGTGAACGCCGCGTTCGACCCCGACACGTAGGCGTGCGCCGACGAGCCCTCGAGGGCGTTCGGGATCACGGTGCTGCGCAGCGTCGAGACGATGTCGTCGGTGTGCGAGTCCTGCGGCTTGTACTTCGAGTAGGTGTCGACGATCGCCACGGACGCCTTGTCGGGCGACTTGGCGTTGTAGATCGGGGGCACCACCTCGGCGATGCCCGGCACGCGCTTGAAGGCCGCGTCGAGCTTCGCCGCCGCGTCATGGTCGGATTGCAGGTCGACCACCACCGGGATCGGCTCGGTGAACCCGGGGCCGAAGCCGGCCGACAGGAGGTCGTACGCCTGCCGGGTGGTCTGGCTCTTCGGCGCGGTGCCGGCGTCGGCCAGGCCGAGCCGGGCCTTCACCACCGGTGAGGCGACGGCCAGCAGGATCACGACGGCGACCGGGAGGACGTACTTCGCCCGGCCGGAGACGAACCGGCCCCATGCGGCGACCGGGGTCTTCGCCTGGCCGGCGCGGGAGTCGTCGGAGCCGCGCATGCCGAGCCGGCCACGGTCGATCCTGTGGCCGAGCAGCGCCAGCACCGCCGGCAGCAGCGACTGCGCCAGGAGCACGGCCGTCAGCACGCCGAGCGCGCTTCCGAGACCGAGCTTCGTGATGAAGTCGATGCCGATGAACGCGAGGCCCGTGATCGAGATCGCCACCGTCGTGCCTGCGAACAGGACGGCACGGCCGGCGGTCGCACCCGCCGCGGCGGCGGCATCCTGGGGCGACAGCCCGTCGTGCAGGTACTGCCGGAACCTGGTCACGATGAAGAGCGTGTAGTCGATGCCGACCCCGAGGCCGATCATCGGCACCAGGATCTCGGTCACGGTGTTGAAGTTGGTGAACCGCGCCGCCAGGTACAGGAGCATGAACGCCCCGGCCACCGCGGTTATCGCGAAGAGCAGCGGGATCGCGGTCGGGACGAGCGCCCGGAACAGGATCATCAGGACGATGAACGCGGCGATCAGGCCGATGATCTCGCTGCCGCTGCTCGAGACGTCGCCCTGCTCGGCCTCGCCGGTGAACTGGACGTCGATGCCGGCCTTCTCGCCGATCGTCCGCATCTGGTTCTCGACGTCGACGATGTCGGAGCGGTGGATCTTGAAGCTCTCCTGGTCGTACTGCACGTCGAAGAACGCGATCCGCCCGTCCTTCGAGAGCTGATGCGAGCTCCCCTTGAGCGGGTCGGTGATGGCGCTGATGTCCTTCGCCGTCTGGTCGATCGAGTGCTGCGAGGCGGTGCCGGCGGCGAGCATCCGGTTCACGGCCGCCGAGCGGTCGGGCGAGTCCAGGCTCTGGCCGTGCGGTGCCGCGACCACGACCCGCAGCGCGGCGCCCTTCTGGCCGCCGAACTTGGCGTTGACCAGGTCGGTCGCCTTCTGGACGTCCGACCCGGGGAGCTTGAACTCGTCCACGAGCTTGCCGTGGAAGGCGCCGTTCAGGCCGCCGAGCACGACGAAGATCGCGAGCCAGGCCGCGATCACCCGCCACGGATGGCGGGCGAAGCGGCCGTACATGCGGGCGAGGCTGCCGGTGTGCGCGACGCGCCGGCCCGCGTTGGTATCTGAGTCGAAGGATGACATGGCCCCTCCTTCAGGAATCGAAAACAGGCGTCTGCGAGAGCAGAGGCTCATAGGGTGCGCGATGCGGAGCCGGGACGCAGTGGGGGTGGCCGGTGGCCGAGGTGGGGATATCCGTACCTCCGCGCTATACCGAGGCGATGGAGGACGAACGCGACCGCGCGCTGGCGGCGATCGTCGCCAACGTCCCCGGGGCCATCTACCAGTGCGCGCTCGACCCGGACTGGACGATGGCGGTGATCAGCGACGAGATCGAGCGGATCTCCGGCTACCCGGCGGCCGACTTCATCGGCAGCGCGCGCCGCACCTACGGGAGCATCATCCATCCCGCAGATCGCGGAGAGGTCGACCGCGCGGTTCGGGACGCCACCTCCGCCGACCGGCCGTTCGCGCTCGAGTACCGCATCGTCCGCGCGGATGGGAAGACGGCGTGGGTGCTCGAGCGCGGCCGGCAGGTGGACGGGGCCGGCGGCGCGTGCCTCCACGGCGTCATCTTCGACGTCACCGAGCGCAAGGAGCTCCGGGCCCAGCGGGCGCGGATCATCGCCGCGCAGGACGAGACGCGCCGCCAGATCGGGCGTGATCTCCACGACGGCGCGCAGCAGCGGCTGATGACCGTCGCGTTGACGTTGCGGTCGATCAAGGGGAAGCTGGCCGGGGACCCCGAGGCGGCGTCCGCCCGGGCGGACGAGGCGATCGCCGAGCTGGCCGGCGCCACCGCGGAGCTGCGCGAGCTCGCGCGCGGCATCCACCCGCCCGTGCTGACCGAGCACGGCCTGCCGACGGCGGTGGGGGCGCTCGCTGCCCGGGCGCCGCTCCCGGTGGACGTGGATTCCACCCTGGCCGAGCGGCTCCCGCCGGCGGTCGAGATCGCCGCCTACTACGTCGTCTCCGAGTCGCTCACGAACATCGCCCGGCACGCCCGGGCGACGCGTGCGCGGGTGCGGCTCTCACGCTCCGGCGAGACGCTGGTCGTGCAGGTGGCCGACGACGGGGTCGGCGGCGCCGATCCCGGGGGCGGTTCCGGGCTGCGTGGGCTGCGCGACCGGATCGACGCCCTGGACGGCTCGATCGCCGTGTCCAGCACGGCCGGCCAGGGCACGGCCGTCGAGGTGCGGATCCCGCTCGCGCCTCAGTGAACGACGAACCGGCCCGTAGTAGGCGCGGTACATGTGCGGGTGCGGCGACCCGAACAGATGTGGGATTCAGCCGCGATCCGCCGGCGCCGTCAGCGCGGTCTGAGGATCTGCGCCGCCTGGTTCACCGGGTCGCCGTCGAGCAGCTCGGCGCCGATCGCCGCCGCGAGCCGCTCGGTCGCGCCCGCCCCGGCGAGAGCGAGCCGCGTCGCGCCGGCGAGCTCACCCAGCTCTGACCGGACGCGCGAGAGCCGCTCGGGGGTGGTGGCGGTGACGACGACGAGCCCGGGGCGCAGCCCGTCCGCCGTCCGCAGCAGCGTGTCGACGGGCGTGTCGGCGCCGAGGAACGCGACCCGCCAGGCGCGGGCCCGCAGCGCGAGCCCGAAGCAGATCAGCCCCAGATCGTGAAGCTCGCCGGGGGCGCAGGCGAGCACCGCCAGCGGGCCGCCGCCCTGGCCCCAGTCACGGGCGAGACCGAGCAGCCGACCGCGGATGACGTTGCTTGCGAAGTGCTCCTGGGCGACGCTCGCCAGGCCGGCGCTCCAGCGGTCTCCCAGATCGGCGAGATACTCGAGCAAGACATCCTGCAGGAGGGTGTCCAGGGTGACCGCCGCGAGCGCGTGGTCGAACGCGCGGTTGGCCGCGGCTTCGTCGAAGCGGTCGAGTGCGTCGGCCAGCGCCCGCCGGAGCCCCTCCGCCGACACGGCGGCGGGGGCAGCGCCGTCGGCGGCCGCGGCCGCCCGGGCGGCGACCGACGGCGAAAGGCCCTCCTGCTGCAGCGCGAGCATGCGCCGAACGCGCTCCTCGTCGCCGGCCGAGTACAGCCGGAACCCGCCCTCGGAACGGGTGGGGCGCAGGACGCCGTAGCGGCGCTCCCAGGCACGCAGCACCTCCGGGCTGACGCCGACCCGGCGGCTCAGCTCGCCGATGCGCAGTGTTCCTTCCTCGGACATCGCGCCCAGCCTAGCGCGTCGAACACACTTTGTACAGAATCTTGACATCGCCGCGTAGAGGTGCTACAAACAATGAACAAAACCTAGACAGAAGGGATCGGTTCCAAAATGAAGAAGCTCGATATCGCCGCCGCCGCGCTCGTCGTGATCGGCGGCCTGAACTGGGGCCTCGTGGCCGTTGCCAAGTTCGACCTGGTGGCGTGGATCGCCGGCCTCAGCTTCGGCCAGACCAACGCGGCCAGCCGCGTCGTCTACGGCCTGGTGGGGCTGGCGGCGATCTACCAGATCGTCCAGCAGGCGGCGATCCGGCGCCGCTGGAGCCGCGACCAGCGGCTGGCCCACGCATGACCGCCGGATCGCGACCGTCACACCGAGACCACATCCGAAAGGAGAATCACATGAAGATCCGCACCCGCCGCCTCGTCGCGGCGCTCCTGGCCGCCATGCTGGTCGTCCCCGCGGCCGCGACGGCCACCGCCGGCCCGGCGAACGTCCATCTGAACGGCGTCCGCACGGCCCTCACGACCGACCCGGCGACCACCGGCGTGCTCGTGCGGAACGGCGTCCTGCCGCTGCCGGTCGGCCCGGCCACGGTCGCGCCGCGCTTCGGCTCGGAGGGCCTGTCCCTGCGCTACGGCTTCCCGATCACGGGCGGGCGGGTCAACTCCTCCACCCTGGCCGGCCATATCAACCACTCCGGCGGGCTGCGGTTCCTGAACGTCGCGAACGGGCACACGCTCACCCTGACCGCGTTCCGCATCCGCATCTCCGACCATCCGGGGCTGACCGCCGAGGTCAACCGCGACCCGTCGGTGCGCATGCGCATCCTCAACCTCGACCTGGGTCACGCCAGGATCGCCATGCACCCGCCGATGGTGCGAGTGTCGAACGTGAAGGCGACGCTGACCCGGACCGCCGCCTCTGCGCTGAACGACGCGCTCGGCGTCTCGTTCTTCTCGAAGGGCATCACGCTCGGCACCGCCCAGGTGAAGGCCCACATCGGCTGATGTGCGTGTGGGGGAGCCCCGTCGCGGGCTCCCCCACAGCAGCCGCCACTCGCATGCCCAACCAACGCGACATCGCGCTCACCGGGGCCACGGGATACGTGGGCGGACGGCTGCTCGAGCGGCTCCAGGAGCTCGAGCAGCCCGTCCGCTGCCTGACGCGCAGCCCGGGGCGGGTGTCCGGCCGCGCCGCCCCCGGCACCGTCGTGGTCGCCGCCGACGTGCTCGACACGGAGGCCCTCGCGGGCGCCCTCGAGGGCGCCGACGTGGCCTACTACCTCGTGCACTCGATGGGATCTCCCGGATCGTTCGCCGACATCGACCGCCGGGCCGCGTCCTCGTTCGCGACCGCCGCCGCCCGGGCCGGGGTAAGGCGGATCGTCTACCTGGGCGGGCTCGGGCACGAGGGACGGCTGTCGGACCATCTGGTCAGCCGGCACGAGGTCGGCGCCATCTTGCGCCGCGGCCCCGTGGAGACCATCGAGTTCCGCGCGTCCGTCATCATCGGCTCGGGCAGCCTGTCGTTCGAGATGGTGCGCGCGCTGGTCGACCGCCTCCCCGTGATGATCACGCCGCGCTGGGTTCGCACCGCCGCGCAGCCCATCGCGATCGACGACGTGCTCGACTACCTCACGGCGGCGCTCGACCTCCCGGCCGCCGGATCCCGCGTCTATGAGATCGGGGGTGCGGACGTCGTGACCTACGGCGACCTGATGCACGAATATGCGGCGCAGCGCGGACTGCGCCGGCGGATGATCTCCGTGCCGGTGCTGACGCCGAGGCTCTCCGGTCTGTGGCTCTCGCTGGTGACCCCGCTCTACGCCCGGGTCGGCCGCAAGCTCATCGACGGCGTCCAGAACGAGACGATCGTCCGCGATGACGCGGCTCTCCATGACTTTCCGATCCGGCCGCGGGGCGTGCGCGACGCGGTCGCCCGCGCCATCGCGTGCGAGGACCGCACGTTCGCGCCGACCCGGTGGTCGGACGCCGCGGCGGGGGCCGCGGACGCGCCGGGAGACGCGCGGGCGAGCCTGGTCGACTCCCGCAGCGCCTGGGTGCCGGCGCCACCCGACCGCGCCTTCGCCCCCATCCGCCGCATCGGCGGCGCGACGGGCTGGTACGCGCTGAACGGCCTCTGGCACGCGCGCGGCCTGATCGACCAGCTCGCGGGCGGCGTCGGGCTTCGCCGCGGCCGGCGCGACCCGGAACACCTGGCTGCGGGCGACACGCTCGATTTCTGGCGGGTCGAGCGCTACGAGCCGGATCGCCTGCTCCGCCTGCAGGCCGAGATGCGCCTCCCCGGCCGCGCCTGGCTCGAGTTCGAGACCACCCCGGAACGTGGCGGCACCCGCATCCGCCAGACGGCCCGGTTCTATCCCAGCGGCGTCGCCGGACGGCTCTACTGGTACGGCCTCCTGCCGATCCACCTCGCCATCTTCCGGCGCATGCTGCGCTCGATCGCCGACCGGACGTGATGGGTAGATGAGCTCGCGATGACCGGCTGGCTCTGTCGCATGTCGGTCGGCCGCCGGCGCCGTTGGCTGGTGGTCGCCGCCGCGATCCTCCTGGTCGGGGCGGCGGCGCCGCTCGGCACCCGGTTCGACGCCGCCCAGAAGAACGATCCCGCGTCCTTCCTGCCCGGCGGCGCGGAGTCGGTGCGGTCGCTCGAGCAGCAGCGCCGATTCCCGTCGGGCGCGCAGACTCCCGCCGTCACGGTCGTGCGCAGAGCCGGCGGGCTGAGCCCCGCCGACGCCCGCGCGATCGCCGCGTTTCGGAGCGGCCTCAACCGCGATCGGGTCGCCGGCTCCCTGCGCTCATCGCCGCCGCTGCGCTCGCGGGACGGTACCGCCGCCCTCGTCGTGACACCGCTCGCGGTGTCGAACGACGCGACCGCCCTGACCAACGCCGTGGACGCCATCCGCGGGCGCGCACATGCGCTGCGCCACGAAGGGCTCCAGGCGGACGTGTCCGGCCCGGCGGGCTACTCGGCCGACGCGATCAAGGTCTTCGCCGGCATCAACACCACCCTTTTCGCCGCCGCGCTCACCCTCGTCCTGATCCTGCTCGTGCTCATCTACCGCAGCCCCGTCTTCTGGCTCATCCCGGTGCTCTCGGTGGTCGCCGCCGAGCAGGTGCTGCGGGGCGCGGGCTACGCCCTGACGCAGATCGGCGTGACCGTGAACGGGCAGACGGCGGGCATCGCCCTGATCCTCGTCTTCGGCGCCGGCACCGACTACGCCCTGCTGCTGGTCGCCCGCTACCGGGAGGAGCTGCGGCGGCACGAGAGCCCGTACGAGTCGATGCGGCTGGCCCTCGCCGGCGCGGCGCCCGCGATCCTGGCCTCGGCGGCGACGGTGATCCTCGCCCTGCTCGTCGTGACGCTGGCCGAGGTCAACTCCACCGCCGGGCTCGGGCCGCTCTCCGCGCTGGGCGTGGGGCTCGCGATGATCTCGTCCCTGACCCTGCTGCCGGCGCTCCTGCTGATCGGCGGGCGCCGCGCGTTCTGGCCGTTCGTCCCGCGCGCGGGCGACGGTGGGGCGGACGCCACCCACGGGTGGTGGCGGCGGCTGGGCGGCCGCATCGCCCGTTCCCCCCGCCGGGTCTGGATCGTCACCCTCGCCCTGCTCGCATGCGCAGCCGCGGGGCTCGTCACCTTCTCCACGAATCTCACCACCACCGACTCCTTCCGCGGCACCCCCGAGTCGGTCCGCGGCCAGCGGCTCATCTCCGACTCGTTCCCGGCGGGCGCCAACGGGCCCACCGTGGTGATCGCGCCCAGCGCCCGCGCCGCCGCGGTGGCCCGGGCAGCCGCCCGGGTCTCCGGCGTCGCGGCCGTGTCACCGCGGACGGAACACGGTCCCCCGGGGACGAAAATCTCCGTCACGCTCGCCGCCGACCCCTATTCCAGCGCCGCGCTCGACGCCATTCCGCCGTTGCGGCGGGCGGTCTCGGCCGCCGGCGGCGGCGCGGTCACCGTCGGCGGGCCGACCGCCGAGGAACATGACCTGCGGGTCGCGTCGAACCGTGACACGCACCTGCTGGTGCCGCTCATCATGGCCGTGGTGTTCCTGATCCTGGTCGTCCTGCTGCGGGCCCTGGTCCTGCCGGCGCTGCTGATCGCGACGGTCGTGGCCAGCTACCTGGCCGCCCTCGGTCTCAGCGCGCTCCTGTTCGACCTCGCGTTCGGCTTCCCGGGCAGCGACCCGTCCTTCCCGCTGCTCGCCTTCCTCTTCCTGGTCGCGCTCGGGGTCGACTACAACATCTTCCTGACCGCGCGGATCCGCGAGGACGCGCCCGCCCGCGGGACGCACGAGGCGACCCCGCGCGGGCTGGCCGTGACGGGCGGCGTGATCACGAGCGCCGGCGTCGTGCTTGCCGGGACGTTCCTCGTCCTCGGCGTGCTCCCGCTCGTCGCGCTGACCGAGATCGGCGTCGTCGTCGCGCTCGGCGTCCTCGTCGACACGTTCATCGTGCGCAGCATCCTCGTCCCCGCGCTCCTGCTCGACATCGGCGACCGGGTGTGGTGGCCGTCCCGGATCGCCGACCGTGCGCAGCGCCCCGGCGACGCCCTGGAGCGGGGTGGCCGATAGCCGGCGATGCGGCCCGGCCCGCATCAGGATCCGCACCGAACCTGCATGCGGGGAAACCACGCCCTGTGGCGGGTGAGAGGATCCACCGATGCGCCGAGGTGCGCCGGCGCCGACAATCGCCGCGAGAGGAGGATCAGTGCGCGAAAGCCAGCCGTGAGTGAGCGCCCTTCGAGCCTTCAGGGAGGGTTGACGCGGCTGCTCTGGCTCTCGATCGCCGCCGCGTTCCTGACGATCGGCTTGAAGACGGCTGCGTGGCTCCTGACCGACTCCGTGGGTCTGCTGTCCGACGCCGCCGAGTCCATCGTCAACCTGGTCGCCGCCACCTTTGCGCTGGCGACGGTGCACTGGGCCAGCCAGCCGCCCGACCCACACCACCCCTACGGTCACGAGAAGGCGGAGTACTTTTCGGCCGGCCTGGAGGGCGGGATGGTCCTCCTGGCGGCCGTCAGCATCGCCTGGTTCGCGCTCGAGCGGCTGCTTCACCCGGCCGCAATCCGGGACGTCGGCGTTGGCCTTGCGGTGTCGGCGGTCGCGTCGCTGGTCAACCTCGGGGTGGGCGCCCAGCTCGTACGTGCGGGTCGGAGGCACCGGAGCATCGTGCTCGAAGCGGATGGTCGTCATCTGCTGACGGACGTGTGGACGTCCGGCGGCGTCATCCTGGGGGTGGGGCTCGTCGCGGCGACCGGGGTCGAGCGTCTGGATCCGATCGTCGCTCTGGCGGTCGCGGGCAACATCGTCTTCACGGGTACGGGCTTGATCCGGCGGTCGATCGACGGCCTCATGGATCGCGCGCTTCCGTCGGAAGCGCAGGCTGCGATCGACGCCGTGATCGACGGATATGCCGCCGGCGGGGTCGAGTTTCATGCGCTGCGGACACGCCGCGCCGGCCGGCGGTCGTTCATCTCGCTGCACGTGCTCGTGCCCGGTGCGTGGAGCGTGCACGCCGGTCACATCCTGGTGGAGCGGCTCGAACGGGATCTCCGCCAGGCCGTTCCGGGTGCGACCGTCTTCACGCACCTCGAGCCGATCGAGGATCCCGAATCGTTCGCCGATACGTCGCTCGAGCGAGGCGGTCGAGGTGTCTGACGCCGCCGGCGCCACGGGGGCCGGCCCAAGCCCGGGAAGTCCGTGGAGCCGCGAAGCGGCCGAGGTCGCCGGCAGCCTGGGCACCGACGTGAGGCGGGGGCTGCGCGAGGACGAGGCCGGTGGACGCCTGGCGCAGTTCGGGCCGAACCGGCTCGAGGCCGCGCAACCGGTGCCCGCATGGCGCAAGCTCCTGGGCCAGTTTGCCGATCCGCTCGTCTACCTGCTCCTGGCGGCGGTCGTTGTCTCGCTGGTCGCGTGGGCGCTCGAAGGCGGCGAGGAGGCGCCGTTCGACGCGATCGTGATCGCCGCGATCCTGGTCGCGAACGCGGCCCTCGGCTATGTGCAGGAGGCCCGGGCGGAGCAGGCCGTGGCTGCGCTGCAGCGGATGGCGGCGGCGACGGCGGCGGTCCTGCGCGACGGCCGCGAGATGCGGGTTCCGGCCGAGGACGTCGTGCCCGGCGATGTCCTGCTGCTCTCCGAGGGGGACGCGGTGGCGGCGGACGGCCGGCTCGTGGAGGCGGCGTCGCTGACGGTGGCCGAGGCGTCGCTCACCGGGGAGAGCGAGCCGGTGCTGAAGAGGGTCGCGCCGATCGCCGGGCCGGTCGACCTCGGCGACCGCGTCAATATGGTCTTCGGCGGCACCGCGGTCACGCGCGGGCGAGGCCGAGCGGTCGTGACCGCGACCGGCATGGCGACCGAGACTGGAAACATCGCGGCGCTGCTGGGCCGTACGGCCGAGCAGCGCACGCCGCTGCAACGCGAGGTCGACCGGATCGGACGCCTGCTCGGGATCACGGTGGTCGCCATCGCCGTCGTGGTGGTCGGCGCGATCCTGGTCACCGCCGACGTCCGGACGGCTTCCGACCTCGTCACCGTGCTTCTGATCGGTGTCGCGCTCGCCGTCGCCGCGGTGCCGGAGGGGCTCCCGGCGGTGCTGTCGGTGGTGCTCGCGCTCGGCGTGCAGCGGATGGCCGGTCGGCGCGCGATCGTGAAGCGGCTCTCCTCGGTCGAGACGCTCGGCTCTGCCTCGGTGATCTGTTCCGACAAGACCGGCACGCTGACGAAGAGCGAGATGACGATCCAGACGATCGTGACGCCCTCGGGCGAGGTCGACGTCACCGGCAGCGGCTACCGGCCCGAGGGCGAGCTGCACGCGGGCGGCCGGCCGCTCGACGACCCGAGCCTGCTGGACGAGGTCCGGCGCGTGCTCACAGCCGGCAGCCTGGCGAACGACGCCGTCCTGCGCGAGGAGGCGGGCGAGTGGGCGATCCAGGGCGATCCCACCGAGGCGGCGTTCCTGGTCGCCGAGGCAAAGGTCGACGGGCTGGCCGAGGAGCGCCGTTCGCGCTTCGAGCGTGTCGGCGAGGTGCCGTTCACCTCCGAGCGGAAGCTCATGAGCACCCTTCAGTCCGACTCGGCCGGGGAGCTGGGGCTGGCGGTCGTGACGAAGGGTGCGCCGGACGTCCTGCTCGACCGCTGCAGCGCGGAGCGGCTCCACGGGGAGGTGCTGCCGCTGACCGCCGTCCGCCGCGGCGAGATCCTGGCCACGGTCGAGCGGCTCGCGGATCGCGCCCTGCGGACGCTCGCCGTCGCGTACCGGCCGCTTCCTGACGGCGAGGAGCCGGCGGAGGACGAGTCGATCGAACGCGACCTGGTCTACCTGGGCATGGTCGGGATCATCGACCCGCCCCGGCCGGAGGCCCTGGAGGCGATCGCCGCCGCGCACGGGGCCGGTCTGCGCGTCGTGATGATCACCGGCGACCACCCCCACACCGCCGCCAGGATCGCGACCGATCTCGGCATCGTCTCGGGCGACCCGCGCGTCCTCACCGGCGGCGAGCTCGAGGCCCTCGACGACGACGCCGGCGCAGCCGCCGTCCGGGACGTCTCCGTCTACGCGCGGGTGGCGCCGGAGCACAAGCTGCGGATCGTCGACGCCCTGCACGCGGACGGACGCATCGTCGCGATGACCGGTGACGGCGTCAACGACGCGCCGGCGCTCAAGGCGGCCGACATCGGCGTCGCGATGGGAGTCGCCGGCACCGACGTCGCCAAGGAGGCCGCCGACATGATCCTCGCCGACGACAACTTCGCGACGATCGTCAGCGCCATCCGCGAGGGGCGCGGCATCTTCGCCAACATTCGCAAGTTCCTGCGCTTCCTGCTCTCGTCCAACATCGGCGAGGTGTTCACGATGTTCTTCGGCGTCGTGCTCGCCGGCGTGATCGGGCTGGAGGCCACCGGCGCAGCGGTGGCCGCGCCGCTGCTCGCCACGCAGATCCTGTGGATCAACCTCCTCACCGACGGCGCGCCGGCGCTCGCCCTGGGTCTGGATCCACCGCCGGACGACGTGATGGATCGGCGGCCGCGCCGCCTGACCGACCGGGTCATCGACACCGAGATGTGGATCGGCATCGTCTGGATCGGCGCCGTCATGGCGACCGTGACCCTGATCGCGCTCGACCTGCGCCTGCCGGGCGGCGTCGTCGGCGACTCAGGCTCCGTCGTGGAGGCGCGGACGATGGCGTTCACCACACTCGTTCTGGCGCAGCTCTTCAACTGCTTCAACGCCCGATCCGACCACACGAGCGCGTTCCACCGCCTGTTCACAAACCGCTACCTGTGGGGCGCGATCGCGCTCTCGGCGCTGCTCCAGGTCGCCGTCGTGCAGGTGTCGTTCCTCAACAGCGCCTTCGATACGACGCCGCTCGGAGCCGGCGAGTGGCTGATCTGCCTCGGCCTCGCCAGCGTCGTGCTCTGGGCCGACGAGGCGAAGAAGCTCGCATGCCGCCTCCTGCGACGGCGGGCTTCGGCGCCGGCCACGCCCGGCTGAATCAACGGGGTCTGACCCCGTGTACTCAGCCCGTTTCCAACCGGAGGCAGAGCGCACAGATGTCGTCGTTGTCGGGCAGATCGGCCCGCAGCTCGCCGGTGACGATCTCGAGCAGCCGGGGAGGCGGCTCGTCCCGGCAGCGGATCAGCGCGGCGAGCAGACGGTCGAGCCCTGCGTCGATCACCTCGCCGCGGCGCTCGACGAGCCCGTCCGTGTACAGGATCAGCGAATCGCCCCGCGCTGTGGTCGCGTGTCCCTCCGACCGCGGGCCCGCGTCCGGAGGCAGGCCAAGGGGGGTCGACCGTCCGTCCCACAGAAGACGGGCGTCGCCGTCGGAGGTCAGGAGCGCCGGGGGCAGGTGGCCCGCGCAAGCATACGTCACCGTTCGCGCGTCGAGGTCGATCTCGGCGTAGACGACCGTGGCCATCCGCGCGCTCGGCAGGCTCTCCACGAAGCCGTCGAGTCGCTCGATGACCCTTGCGGGGCCGACCTGGAACCCGGCGACGGCCCTGGTCGCGCTGCGCAGCTGGCCCATGGCGCTGGCCGCGTCGATGCCGCGCCCGACCACGTCGCCGACCACGAGCCCCACGCGGTTGCGGCCGAGCGCAAAGACGTCTGACCAATCGCCTCCAACGTCGAGGTGGCGGTCGGCGGGCTGGTACAGCGTGGCGACGTCGAACCGCGGATCCCGAGGGCGTTCACCCGCCAGGAGCGCAGCCTGCAGGGTGTGCGCGATCGACCGCTCGCGCTCGAGGAGGCGCGCGTTGCCGAGCGCGAACGCAGCCCGTTCTGCGAGCTCGCCCAGGAACCCCAGCTCGTCGGCGGCAAACCGGCGAGGGACGATCCGCGACAGGACGATCGCGCCGAGCGGGTCGGGGCCGACGCTCAGCCGCAGCGCGACTCGATCGATCCCTCCTTCGAGCCGCCGCGGCGGGCCGGCGGCCGCGCCATCGACCATCGCCAGGCGGGCCAGGGAGGCGATCTCCTCGGGCCCAGGCGCGCGGTCATCCACCAGGACCACATCAACGGCGTCGGCGAGCTCGGGGATGCCCAGCTGCTCGAGGAGCCGCGCTCGCTCGCGCACCGTCGGCACCTGGATCAGTGCGGAGATGATCCGTGCGGAAAGTGCCGCACGTCGTCCCTGCTCGACGGCGTCCTCGTACAGTCGTGCCCGCTCGACCGCGGGCGCGGCCTGGAGGACGAGGGCCCCCAACAGATCCATGTCATCGTCGTCGAGGGCGCCGGCAGGTGACAGCGCGACGGTGAGGAGGCCCACCGCGCGGTCGGCGACGACGAGCGGCACTTCGATCGCGCCGGCCCGGCCGGGCGGCGGATGCTCCCCCCGCGCGCCGTCGGGCGGCTCCTCACCGTCGAGGCCGATCACCGTCGCGCGAGCGGCTGCCGGAAGCCCCTCGAGGACGACCGCTTCAAGCGCGCTCACGACCTCGGCGACGGTGGACGCCGACGCCATTCGCTCGGCCGCGCTTCGCAGCAGCCGAACCCGGCGCTCCGATGTCGTGGCCTGGTTCTGCACGCGCAGGAGCTCCTGCTCGTACCGGCGCCGGTCTGTGGCATCGAAGACCGTCGTGCGGACGGACTGTGGCGTGCCGTCGGCCGCGAACCGGATCGACGAGTTGATGAGCACGGGCAGGCGGCGCCCATCGGGACATGCGATCTCGGCGGCGATCTCGCGCACCTGCCCCTGCATCCGAAGCAGCGGGGCGAAGTGCGTCTCGTGGTAGATGCGTCCGCCGACGCTCAGGAGATCCTGGAATCGTCGCCGTCCAACGAGGTCCTCGCGGCGAAAGCCGGTCCAGTTCAGAAACGTCTGGTTGACGCGGACGATGGTGCCCTCCGGCAGCGTCGAGAGGTACCCGCACGGCGCGTTTTCGTACAGGTCGGCGGCGGACTCGAGACCGCGCTCGTCGCCGCCCGGACCGTGCTCAGTCATTGAGGCAGCGCGGAGACGAAGTCCCGGATCGCCGCAGCAGTCTCGTCGGGTGAGCTGAGATGGGGACAGTGCCCCACCGCGTCCAGATGGACAAGGGTGCTGCCGGCGATGTGCTCGTGGACGTACGCGCCGACGGCGTCCTGAGCGATCACGTCATCCGAGCACTGGAGCACCAGGGTCGGCGCGCTCACCCGTGGCAGGTCGCCGCGGCTGTCCGAGAGGAACGTCACGCGGGCGAAGTTCCGGGCGATGGCAGGGTCCGTGCGACAAAAGCTGTTCGTGAGCTCCTCCCCCAGCTCGGGTCGGTCAGGGTTGCCCATGATCACGGGCGCCATCGCGCCCGACCAGCCAAGGTAGTTGCTCTCGAGCGACGCGAGCAGGCCGTCGATGTCCTCGGCGCTGAACCCGCCCACGTAGCCGTCGTCATCGATGTAGCGCGGCGACGGGCCGACGAGCACGAGCGCGCCGATCCGGTCTGGGGCCCGGATCGCAGCCAGAACCCCGATCATGGCCGCGACGGAATGCCCGACGAAGATCGCGTCGTTCAGGTCGAGCTCCTCGAGGATCTCGAGGACGTCGAGCGTGTATCCGTCCAGCGACGCGTACCGGTCGGGATCGTGGGCCGAGATGTCCGCCCCTCCAAATCCGACGAAGTCGAAGGTCACGACCCTGTGGGTGTCGGCGAAGCGCGGGGCGACGAACCGCCACATCGTCTGATCGCACCCGAATCCGTGCGCGAACACGATCGGGCGACCATCTTCCCGCCCCGTCACCACGACGTTGTTGCGGCGGCAGATGTCCATAGAGCGAGTCTACCCTCCGGGCGAACCTCGGTTTCTGAGGCACTTCCACGAACCGAAACCCGAGGAACGTCAGCCGTGAAAGCCAACCGCTCGATCCCGCCGCACACCGTCGTTCCGGTGCTCACCTATCCCGACGTGCGGGCCGCGGTCGACTGGCTGGCCGCGGCATTCGGGGCGATCGAGCGTGTGCGGATCGGCGAGGGCCATCGCGCCCAGATGAGCATCGGCGACGGGGCGTTCGTCGTCGCCGAGCCGACTCCCACGAGGCATCCGCCGGACTGCTCCCAGCAGGTCTCCATCTCCATCATGGTTCGCGTCGAGGATGTGCGGGGCCACTGCGCGCGTGCCCGCGCCGCCGGTGCCGCCGTCGTCGACGAGCCGGCCGATCACGTGTACGGCGAGCGGCAGTACAGCGCAACGGATCTCGCGGGCCATCGCTGGACATTCACCGAGTCGATCGCCGACGTCGCTCCGGAGGAGTACGGCTCCAGGACGGTCGAGGCATGGGGCCATTAGGTATGCGCTGGGGCCGCCCGGCCCGGTAGCGTGCGCCCATGAGGACGGTGCGCGGCGACATGGTGCAAGACGCGCGACGGCCGGCACGAGGTTCTCCGCGGACGCCGTCGCCGTCTACAAACCCTCACGCCGGGTGCGCGTCAGCGCGACGTCCACACGCAGGCGACGAGAGCCGCCCCGGCCAGGAGTCCGCCCACGACCTCCGAGAGCGGGTGCATCCCCGTCGTCTCCACGAGCGCCGCGTTCGAGACCGCCCAGACGACGAGCGGGACACGGGCGGCCGGCCAGGCGGCTGCGAGGGCCCCGGCCACGATTACGCCACGCATGGTGTGACCGGACGGGAAGCCGTCGTGAGCGTGCCAGGGCAGGCGGTCGGCATCGACGTGGGCACGCACCACCAGGCGTTTGCCGACGACCTCGATCGCGACGCCGGCGGCGAAGACGAGGATCCATGCCGCCCGGACCCTCGCCGGGC
Organism: Thermoleophilia bacterium; assembly: GCA_025928655.1. Taxonomy (GTDB): domain Bacteria; phylum Actinomycetota; class Thermoleophilia; order Gaiellales; family JAICJC01; genus JAICJC01. The sequence goes on from JAICJC010000004.1 coordinate 38,258, forward strand.
GGCGCATGGCCATCGCGCCGACGAGCAGCAGGAGCGGCGCCGCGACCGGCCCGGCGGGCGCGGTCAGAAGACTCCAATCCCCCCTCCGCAGCGGCTGGAGGTGCATGGATGCGAAGTGGTCGAGCCCCTCAAGGCGACCCTGGCGCACGGCGGCTGCCAGGATGGCGAGGGCGGCGAAGAGCATGGCTGCGAGAGCCCGGGCGGCGACCGCCCGGCGCCCTCCGGCCGGCCGAACCCTGCCTCGCCTGGACATGGCGGTCTCGCCGGCCCCGACCGCCCGCGGCGTCGTGTGCCTCAGTTCCGGTAGACCCCGGCGGCGGGGTCGTCGACGATGCCGCTCCGGAGCAGCGCCATGATCTCGTCGATGCCGTCCCCCACCGTGTACCGCGGGCGGTAGCCGAGGGTGAGGTCGATCTTCTCGAACGCGACGCGGTAGTCGCGCGGGTCCTCGTCCTTGTGCACGTACCGCACCCGGGCATCGGGGAGACGCTGCTGCAACAGCTCGACGATGTCGACCTTGCGGTAGTTCTCCTCCGTGGATCCCACGTTGAAGACCTCCCCGTCCACCGCATCCCGCGGTGCGTCGAGCACCGCGCCCACGGCGCGGGCGGCATCACGGACATGGACGTACGGCCGCCAGAACTGCTCGCCGAAGACCACGAGCTCCTCGCCGAGCACGAGGTCGCGGGTGAACTCGTTCACCGTGAGGTCGAACCGCATGCGCGGCGACGAGCCGTACACGGTCGCGAACCGCAGACAGCACGTCTCGAGCCCGTTGCGACCCTTCGCCAGCACGTCGAGCTCGGCCGCCACCTTGGTCCGCGCGTAGAGCGAGACCGGCCGCAGCTCGAACTCCTCCGTCGCGAGGAGGTCGCCGGGCATCTTGCCGTAGTTGCTGCAGGTTGACGCGAACACCAGCCGCCTGACACCCAGCTCCTCGCAGTCGGCCAGGAGCGCCCGCGTGGCGTCGAGGTTGACCTCCTGCGCAAGCTCCGGCCGGCGCGCGCAGGCGGGATCGCCGACGATCGCCGCGAGATGGACGACCGAGTCCACGCCGGCCAGGGCGGCCCGCCTGATGTGCGGGTAGAGGACATCGCCGCGCACGAATTCGAAGCCGGGCCGCCCCCACGCTCCCAGCAGTGAAGGGACGCCGCCGTGCAGCAGGGCGTCCAGGACCCGCACCCGCGTGCCGCGGGCAAGGAGCTCGTCCACCACGAGTGAGCCGACGTAGCCGGCGCCCCCGGTCACCAGTGTCCACGGTCGTGCGCTCATCGGGTGATTGTTCCATTGCAGCGGCCGCGCGCCTACGCTCCGAACGGCCGGTCCGCGTGGGTCGGACCGGGGCGTGCGATCCGAGGGTCGCCCCCCAACCCGGCCAGGTTCCCCGCCCGCGGCTGGTCGTTTGGGGAGCCTTTGGCGGGGGACGCGAGGCCGGTCTGGACATCGCCCGGCCCGGGGGTATCCTCGGCGCGCCGGTTGCCCGCATGTCCGTCACCACCCCGCCACCCCTCCTCCACGCCGGAATCGCCTTGGTGCCCGTGCCGCTCGAGACGCCGTCCGATCCGGCTGCACCGATGCACGCATTCACCGTGGACGTCGAGGACTGGTACCAGTCCTGCATCGACTACGACGCCCCCATCACCGCGCGCGTGCTCAGGAACACCGGCACCATCCTGGAGGTGCTCGACGGGTGCTCGGTGCGGGGCACGTTCTTCGTCCAGGGACGAGTGGCCGAAACCTTCCCCGGGATGGTGGCGGAGCTCGTCGCGGCCGGGCACGAGGTGCAGTCGCACGGATACAGCCACCGGCCCCTCGACCGCATGGCCCCCGCCGCGCTCCGGGACGAGCTGGCGCGGGCGAAGGCGACCGTCGAGGACGCGGCCGGCGCGGAGGTGACCGCCTTCCGGGCGCAGGACTTCTCTGTGCTTGCCGGGAATCTGTGGGCGCTCGAGGCGCTGGCCGAGGCCGGATTCACGACCGACTCGTCGATCTTTCCGATGCGCGTTTCGCGCTACGGGATCTCGGGATGGCCGCTCGAGCCCCACCGTCTCATCCTGGGCGTCGGCTCCATGCTCGAGGTTCCCGTGGCCGTGTGCGGACTCGGGCGGCTCCGGATTCCGGTGGCCGGCGGAGGCTATTTCCGGCTGCTGCCGGAGCGCATGCTCGAGCGGGCCATCCGGGCGATCGGTGCCGACGGGCGGCCCGCGGTGATCTACTGCCATCCCTACGAGTTCGCGCCCGGCGAGCTCGCCGGCCATCCCGGGCTCCCGTGGAAGCTGCGCGTGACGCAGGAGATGGGCCGGCGGGCGTTTGAAGGGCGGATGACGGCGCTGCTTCGACGCTTGCGCTTCGGGCGCCTCGACGAGGTGCTCGCGGCATGGGGCGTCCGGTGACGCTCGTCTACCTGACCACGGACGACCCGCTGTACCTGCCGGCGTTCTTCGACCGCGTCCTGACCGCGCGGCCCGACACTGCGGCCGTGTTCGTCGTCCCGCCCCTGTACCGCGACCAGACGCCGATCGCCGCCGCCCTGCGCTATCTCCGCACGTTCGGGCTCCGAGCGACCTACGAGCTCGCGGCGCGGACATTCGCGGCCAGGGCACGGCGCCGTTCGATCCGGGCGACCTGCGACGAACACGGCGTCGCGTGCTTCGCGGTCGACGACGTCAACGACACGGACGTGCTCGACCGGCTCGGCGAGCTCGGCACTGACGTCCTCGTCTCCGTCAGCTGCCCGCAGATCTTTCACCGCCCGCTGATCGAGCTACCGGCGCGAGGGTGCCTGAACGTGCACGGCGCCATCCTGCCGGAGTACCGCGGCGTGCTCCCCAGCTTCTGGATGCTGGCGAACGGCGAGGCTCGCGCGGGCGTCTCGGTGTTCTTCGTCAACGACACCATCGACGGGGGAGACCTGTGCGGGCAGCGGGCCTTCGAGATCCGCCCCGGCGAGTCCCTCGACAGCCTGTTGCGGCGATCGAAGGCCGTCGCCGCCGATCTCGTCCTGGAGGTGCTCGACGACATCGAGGCCGGGACGACCGCGCGTCAGCCGCTCGAGGCCGGCCGCGGCTCGTATTACTCGTGGCCGGACCGCGCCGCCGTTCGCCGCTTTCATGCGGCGGGCCATCGCGTCTGGTAGCCGCGAACGCCGGCCTAGCCGTTTGAGGGGTTCTCCCCGGCTGGTCTTGAGCCGCGGCGGCCGGGTTCGTAATGTCGTAGGCAGTCCAGAGGAGGCGGGAGCCGCGGCATCGCCGCCGGCCTTCGACCCCTCACCGCGAACCGTGAGGAGGAGGAGGAGGAGGAGGAGGATGGCGACGAGTCCGATGGAGCGCCGTGCCGGGCCGATCGATGCCGCGGCGACGCGGCTGCTGGACGTCACGCTGGCGCTGGTCCTGGCCGTCATCTCGATCCCCGTCGCGCTCGTGGTCGCCATCGTCGTCAAGATGGACAGCCCCGGGCCGGTGTTCTACCGCTGCCGCCGCGTCGGCCTTCAAGGGCGGCCGTTCGGCATGCTGAAGTTTCGCAAGATGTACGACGGCGCGCGGGGGCCGGGCCTCACCGCGACCGAGGACGGCCGGTTCACGCGGGTGGGACGCGTGCTGGCACGGTCGAAGCTCGACGAGCTGCCGCAGCTCTGGAACGTGCTGCGCGGCGAGATGAGCCTGGTGGGGCCCCGCCCGGAGGATCCGTCCTTCGTGGCCACGCGTCCGGACGACTTTGCGCCGGTCCAATCCGTGAGGCCCGGGATCACGGGCCTCTCCCAGCTCGCGTTCGCGGACGAGAGCGCGATCCTCGACGCGGACGACCGCGTGCGGGACTACCTCGACCGCATCCTGCCGCAGAAGATGGAGCTGGACGGCTTCTATGCCTGCAGGCGGAGCCTGGCGATGGACATCCGGATCCTGTTCTGGACAGTGGTTGCGGTCGTCTTCAGACGCGACGTGGCAGTGCATCGCGGCACGGGCCGCACGAGCCTGCGCCGCCGGCCGCGGCCGGCCATGGCGCCGGTGGGGCGCCCCGCCCCCGCGCGGGCGCACGCGCCGCGATGACCATGGGCCGCCGACGTGGCCGCGGCGTGGGCGGACGGCCGCGCGCGCTGGGGCCCGGATGACGCTTGCCGACGTGACGACCGCCCCGCCGCGCTGGGGAACGCGGCAAGGCGCCGCTCGTCCGCCGCGCCTCGGGGTGGACGAGCGCGCCGGATCGCGGAGGCTGCCGCTGGCCCTGACGGCGGCGGTGGTCTTCATGCTTCCGGTGACCGTTCCCCGCGGGCCCGGGAACCTCGGCCCCGCCGACCTCTTCATTGTCATGGCGATTGCAGCCTGGCTGTTTTCGGCCGCGGCGGGCGGGGAGAAGATCCGGTTCCCGTACGCGCTCGGGATGGGGCTGCTCATGGCCGGCGGGGCGATCGGTGGCCTCGCGGGCCCGCTCCCCGACGCGGCGCTGCTCGCCCTGGTGCAGGATCTCCTGCTGCTCGCCTGGTGCTGGACCCTGGTCAACGTGTGCCGGAGCCCGGAGAGGGCCGGCGTCGTGCTCAACACCTGGGTGTACGGCTCCATCGTGTGGGTCCTCCTGCTCTTCGTCGGGCTGGCCACCGGCGCGGCCGCGCTGACAGGTCGAATCCCCACCGAGGGGAGCCGCACGGCGCTGACCTTCGGCGACCCCAACGTGTGCGCGAACTACTTCTTCGTGTCCCTTGCGATCATCTGGGCGACGGGCCGGCCCCGGAATCGCGTGGTTCGGACACTGGTGTCCGGGGCGATGATCGCGGCGATGGTCACGACCGGGTCGAACAGCGGGCTCGTCTCGCTCGCGGTCGGCCTGTCCGCCAGCCTCGTCTTCGCGACATACCGGCGGTCGGGCCTGATCCCGGCACTGGCGGCGACCGCCTGCATCGTGGTCGTCGCGGGCGTGGGCCTGTCGACGGTCAGCCTGCACTCCATCCAGCGGCGGGCCTACACGAGCGGCTACGCCGTCCTGCGGGACGGGATCGGACGCGGCCAGGCCAGCGTCACCGAGCGCAGCAGGGTCCTGAGCGAGAGCCTCAAGCTCTACACGGAGGGCGGCCCGCTCGGCGAGGGCCCCGTGTCCACCAAGCCGCGGATGGAGGCCGCGATGGATCCCTACCCGAAGGAGGCTCATGACGATTACTTCGCGGCCCTGCTCGAGCGCGGCATCGTCGGGGCACTGGGACTCGTGATCCTGATCTCCGGCATGCTGGTCCGCACCGGCTCCCTTCTGCGCCGGGGAGCGGAGCCGCTCGGCGGCGTGCTCCGCAATCCGCAGGCGCTCGCCGCGGGCGTGGCCGGCACGATGACGACGATGGCCGTCTACGAGCTCCTGCACGTCCGGCACGTCTGGGGCCTGTTCGCCATCATCGCGGTCGCCGCAGCGTGGGAGCGACGGTGACGGCGGCGCGCCGGAGCGCTCGACGCCTCGTCTCCGGGTCGTTCTCCACCCTCCTCGCCAACGTCGGCGCGCGCGTCGTGGCACTCGCCAGTGTGGGCGTCTGCACCCTGCTGATCGCGCGGGCCGACGGGTCCGCGGGCGTCGGTATCTACGCGCTGCTCCGCGTCCTGCCGGGGTTGGCCGGTGTCGTGATCTCGTGCGGTCTGCCCGGCGCCGTGGCCTACTTCCTGGCCGGCCCGACCCGCGACGACCGCCGGCTCGCGGCGACCGTCGCGGCGATGACCCTGGCGGGCGGATGTGCCGGCGCGCTGTGCTGGCTGGCGCTTGCCCCGGTCGCCGGCGATCGACTGTTCGAGGGCGTCGGGACCGTGCTGGTCGCGTGGGCCGGCGCCGCTGTCCTCACCCAGCTGATCGTCGCGACGGTCAAGTCGTGCGCCCAGGGCAGCGGCGATATGCGCGGGGCGAACCTCGTGATCGTGAACGAGGAGCTCATGTTCCTGCCCGCGTACGGGCTGCTCTGGGCGGCCGGCGTGACCGGCGACACCGCGCTCGTCGCCGCGCTGATCGCGGCCGACGTCCTCACCTTCGTGTGGGCGCTCGCGCGCCTTCGCCGACGGGGGTTCTTCCGGGGCGCGCAGGCACCGTCGCCCGCGCTGGCGCGGCGGATCGCGGCGTACGGCCTCCGCGCACAGGTGGGAGGGATCATGACGCTGCTCAACCTCCGGCTCGACTTCATCCTGCTGAGCGTCATGGCCGGGCCGGCGGTGCTCGGCGTGTATGCGATCGCGTCCAAGTTCGCGGAGCTCGTGAAGGTTCCGGCGATGGCCCTCACCTACGTGCTGTACCCGCGCTACTCGCGCGAGGGAGGCACGGCGGCGGCCGCGGACGCACGCCGTCTGCTGCCCCGGGCCGGGGTGTCGCTGGGGGCGGCGATCGTGCCGCTCTGGTTCGCCGCGGGGTGGCTGATCCCCGCCCTCTACGGGGCCGCGTTCCACCCCGCCGTCGTCCCGGCGCGGATCATCCTCGTGGGACTCGTCCTGGAGGGAGTGGCCGGGGTCCTGACGGGGTTCCTCTACGGCATCGGACGGCCGGGCCTGAACTCGTGGGCGATGGGGGCGGGTCTCCTGGTGACCGTCGTCCTCGACCTTCTGCTCATCCCGCCGTTCGGCTCGACCGGCGCCGCAGTGGCGTCCGCATCCGCCTACCTCGTGAGCTCGCTCGCACTCGTCGCCTGCTTCCGGATGGTGCAGTCACCATCTGCGCCGAGGGCCCCGACGGCGGTGCCCCAGGCAGACGCGGGCCAGGCCGAGCCCGCACACTAGACCATCGGCCAGTTGTCCATCACGTACCGGGATCTTACGATCGCTCTCATGAATCGGAACGCAGGCACGGCAGTCGTCACGGGCGGGGCGGGATTCCTGGGATCCCACCTCTGTGATTACCTCCTGGCACGCGGCCAGCGTGTGATCTGCATCGACAATCTCGATACCGGATCGCTCAAGAACATCTCCCATCTGGGGCGGGACGACTTCACCTTCGTCCAGCATGACGTCACCCGGTTCATCGCGATCGACGAGCCCGTGGACGTCGTCTATCACCTCGCCAGCCCGGCGAGCCCCATCGACTATGCCCGGCTTCCGCTGCAGACGCTCAAGGTGGGCTCGTACGGGACGCACAACGCGCTTGGCCTCGCCAAGGCGAAGCGCGCCCGGTTCCTGCTCACCTCGACGAGTGAGGTGTACGGCGATCCCCACATCCATCCCCAGCCGGAGAGCTACTGGGGCAACGTGAACCCGATCGGGCCGAGAGGCGTCTACGACGAGGCGAAGCGGTACGCGGAGGCGATGACGATGGCGTACCATCGCCAGCAGGGCGTCGACACCGCCATCGCGCGGATCTTCAACACCTACGGTCCCCGGATGCGGCCCCGCGACGGGCGGGCGATTCCGACGTTCGTCCGCCAGGCGCTCGAGGACAAGCCGATCACCGTCTTCGGAGACGGCTCCCAGACGAGAAGCTTCTGTTACGTCGACGACCTCGTGCGCGGCCTCCACCTGCTCGCGACGAGCGGGGAGCACCTCCCCGTGAACCTCGGCAACCCCGCGGAGTTCACCGTTCTCGAGCTCGCGGAGGCCGTGATCCGGGTGACCGGTTCGGCGAGCGAGATCGTGCATGAAGCGCTGCCGGTCGACGATCCGCGCGTTCGCCGCCCGGACATCGACCGCGCGACGAGGCTGCTCGGGTGGTCACCGCAGATCGAGCTCGAGGACGGCCTGCGCCGCCTGCTCGGCGTCGCGCGGCCGCAGGCGGTCGGCGCCGAGCTATGAGCGGAGAACGATGACGGTCGCCGGCACTGACATCACAGCCACGCCGCCTTCCCCGCTCGCCGCCGGCGGCGGCGGCAAGCGCACTCCTGTACAGGCGGTGGTGCTCGCCGGCGGAAGGGGCACTCGGCTCGCGCCCTACACCTCGGTCCTCCCCAAGCCGCTGATGCCGATCGGCGAGCGTTCGATACTCGAACTCGTCCTCGGTCAGCTCACCGACTCGGGAATCGAGAAAGTGACGTTATGTGTCGGATACCTCGCTCATCTGATCGAAGCAGTGATCGGCAACCGGTGTCCTAACGGATTGCAGATCAGGTACGTCCACGAGCAGGAGGCGCTCGGGACGGCCGCGCCGCTGCTGCTGGTCCCCGACCTCGACGGCACCTTCATCGCGATGAACGGCGACATCCTGACCACGCTCGACTTCACCGCGCTCGTCAACCATCATCGCGAAATGAAGAACCTGATCACAATCGCGACGCACGAGCGCCCGATCAAGATCGACTACGGCGTGCTTCGTGTCGGCCGCAACGGGTCGGCGGGACGCGTCGTCGGCTTCCAGGAGAAGCCCGAGATGACATCCACCGTCAGTATGGGGATCTACGTCTTCGAGCCGCGCGCGCTTGAGTTCATCCCCGCCGGCGGATACTTCGATTTCCCCCAACTGGTGCATGTGCTGCTGGAGGCGGGAGAGCCGATCGGGGTGTATCCGTACACCGGGCTGTGGTTCGACATCGGCCGCAGGGAGGACTACGAGCGCGCCGTCGAGGCCTGGCTCCCGGCGGCGACGGCGAGCTCCGAGGCGCTCAAGCTGGCCGGCGGAATGCGGTGACCCAGGTCGCCGGGGATCACCAGGGCACGGGGGCTCGGGGGACCCTCGACGCGAGCGCGACGCCTTCATGGGTCGTTCCGCTCTCGGACGTCGATCCCAGCGAGGAGCTCCAGGAGGCGGTGGCGGCCGCCGTGCGCTCGGGTTGGTGGAGCGCCGGGCCCCGGGTCGCCGAGTTCGAGCGCGCGTTCGCCGGCCTGTGCCGGACCAAGCACGCGGTCGCCGTCGCCAACGGCACCGCCGCCCTCCACCTGGCACTCCTCGCGATCAGGTGCGGGCCGGGCGACGAGGTCGTCATCCCGTCCCTCAACTTCGTGGCGGGTGCGAATTCGATCGGCCATCTCGGCGCAACTGCGGTGTTCTGCGACATCTGCGACGATGACGACCTCACCGTCGACCCTCGTGACGTGGAAGCCGCGATCGGCCCGGCGACGAGGGCGATCGTCGTCATGCACTACGGCGGCCACCCCTGTCGGATGGACGATCTGCTCGACATCGCCGCCCGCCGCGGCGTCGCGGTGATCGAGGACGCCGCGCACGCGCCCGGGGCCGCGCTGGCTGGTCGCGCGTGCGGTGCGATGGGCGCGATGGGCTGTTTCAGCTTCTTCTCCAACAAGAACCTTCCCATGGGGGAGGGCGGCATGGTCGTCACGGACGACGACGAGCTCGAGCGGCGAGTGCGCCTCCTCCGGTCACATGGGATGACGACGCTCTCGTGGGAGCGGCATCGCGGGCACGCGAACAGCTACGACGTGCTGCTGGAGGGGTTCAACTACCGGATGGACGACCTGCGGGCCGCGATGGGGCTGGCGCAGCTACCGGGCCTCCGTGATGCCAACACCGCCCGCGGGCGCATCGTCGCGAAGTACCGGGAGGCGCTCCACGGCTTCCGCGGCATCCGCATGCCGTTCGCCCCGCGGAGCGGCACGGTCCCTGCCCATCACCTCGCCGTCATCCTGCTTCCGCCGGGCACGCGCCGGGCCGAAGTCCGTGCCGCGCTGGCAGCGTCCGGGATCCAGAGCAGCGTGCACTACCCACCCACGCACCGCTTCTCGTGGTACCAGGCACGCGGGCGAGGCCGGCCCCTCCCCCGCACGGAGGCCGTGAGCGAGCGGCTCCTGACGTTGCCGCTCTACCCCCACATGGACGACGCAGCCGTCCTCGCGGTGGTCGACGCCGTGTCCGAGGCGGTCCGGTGAGGCGTCGACCCGTACAGGTCCGCGCGAGCGAGAGGAGTGGCATCCACCCATGGAGCTGAACGACGCCTTCCACCGGATCTTCCGGCAGCACCTGCTGGTCATCCTCCTCATGGTGGCGGTGTGCGTGACCGGCGCGGCCGTCCTCGGTCTCGGTGAGAAGCCGTCGTACACGGCGTCGACCCGGCTCGTGCTCGACACCCAGGATCCGCAGTCCAGCACGGGATCGACGGTCATCGGCGACACTGCAAAGGCGATCGCCACGAGCCCGGTCGAGGTTAGCGCGGCGCTGTCCCAGGCACACATCGCGGACCGGAACCCGACGGAAGTCGCGAAGCACGTGTCGGTCAGCCCCCTCGGAACCTCCGGGGTGCTCCAGCTGTCCGTCACCGACAGCAAGCCGGCATACGCTCGCGCCCTCGCGAACGCCCTCGCCGAGCAGGTCATCCGGACTCGCAGCACGGTGAACACCCGCCGGATCGACCAGATCTCGGCCGACCTCGACGGCCGGATCCGCGTCCTCAACCAGCGGATCGCCGGTGCGGATGCGGCCGTCGATCAGTTCAACCGTCAGCTCGCGGCGGGCCAGACGGGCACGGCCGCGGCCCGCCTACGCTCGCAGATCGACTCGGAGTCGCGGCTGCGTGACTTCGACGCCGAGCAGCGCGGTGTCCTGGTGTCGGAGCGGCTCGGTCTGCTCTCGACGGACGCACTCCGTCCGCAGGCCTCGGTGATCAGCCGGGCGACGCTCCCACGGGACGCCGATGCCAGCCGGCGCGTGCCGGACCTCATGCTGGGACTGCTGCTGGGGCTCATCCTCGGTATCGGGGCGGCAGCCCTGATCGAGACGTTCAAGCCGACGCTTCACGGCGCCGAGATGCTCGCCCGCGAGTTCGGGACGTCGTACCTCGGCACGATCCCGGCGACCGCCGGCGAGGAGGAGGCGGACCTGGGTACGGAGCCGATCACCCTCGTGCTGCGCCTGGCGGCGGAAGGGGCCGGGGTCCGGAGCGTGAATCTCCTCGCCGCGGTGCGGGATCCGGGCCTGACCGCTGCGGCCGCGAACCTGGAAGCGGCCGTCAACGGGATCTCCGGGCCGGACGCCGATCCCTCCGCCCCCGTGGCCGCCGGCGGCACCCAGCCGTACCGTCCGAGGAAGCGGGAGCGGTACGAGCCGCCGGAGGCTTCGCCGCTTCCCCTGCGCGTACGCACGTTCGGGATCGATTTCCCGGCGAGCCGAAACGGCGCTCCCAGCGGCGTGGTCCTGGTCGCACCGCAATCGCTTCGCAGGTCGCGCGTGCTCGAGGTGAAGCACCTGCTGAGCGTGATGCCGGTGCCCGTCCTGGGCCTGATTTCATACGGATCCGGGAGCCGCTGGATGACCGAGCCCTCGTGAACCGCGCCGGCGCTCCTCGCGCGGGGATGGTAATGGAGCTCGATCCGCGGGCGCCGGCGGGAGCCGCTGCCGCCGCCCGCGGTGCCGCGGCCCGGACGCGGCCGCTCCGGGTCGCCCAGATCGTCACCAAGCTCACGGCCGGCGCCGGCGGCATCACGCTGCGTGGCGCGGCGGCGCTCGATCCGCGGGAGTACCGGACGACCATCCTCACCGCCGGCGAGAGCTCGCTGATCGCTCCGGCAGAGGCCGCCGGGCTGGAGGTGATCCGGCTCCAGCACATGGCCCGGGGACGGGGGCTGTACCCGTCAACCGACGTGCGGGGGATGCGAGAGCTCGTGGATCATCTGCGCGCAGGCGGCTTCGACGTGGTCCACACCCACAGCGCCAAGGCAGGGGCCATCGGCCGTCTGGCGGCACGGCGGGCGGGCGCGCGGGCGATCGTGCACTCGTTTCACGGCTTCCCGTTTCACGAGTTCCAGCCGGCGGTCGTCCGCCGCTCCCTGCTCGCCGCCGAACGGGGTCTGTCGCGGATCACCGACTACTTCCTGGCCGACGGCACCATGGTCGCCGCGGAGGCGGTGCGGCTCCGGCTGGCCGCATCCGGGACGATCCGCGCGATCGCCAGCCCGGTGGACGACGGAATCGCGGCCGCGACGGCCGAGACCCGCCGCCGCGCGAGGATGCTGCTCGGGCTTCCCGAGGATGCCACGGTCGTCGGGACGGCCGCCCGTCTCAGTCACCAGAAGGCGCCGCTCGACATGGTCCGGGCGCTCGCCCGCCTCGGACGACCGGACGTCACCGTCGTGTGGATCGGAGACGGTGAGCTCCGCTCACGCACCGAGCGGGAGATCTGCCGCTCAGGGCTCGGGAGCCGGTTCCTGCTCCTCGGCGAGCGCTCGGATGTGCCGGCGCTTCTGCCGGCGTTCGACGTGTTCGCGCTCCCGAGCCTGTACGAGGGGCTGCCGTGCGCGCTCGTCGAGGCGATGACGTGCGGCATCCCGGTCGTTGCGACGGCGGTGAACTCGGTGCCGGAGATCGTCATCGCGGGAAGAACGGGGCTGCTGGCCCGGCCGGCCGATCCGTCGTCCATGGCAGATGCCCTGCGCTCGATGCTCGACCATCCCGCCGCTGCGGCCGAGATGGCGGCCGCAGCGCGGTCCCGGATCGGGACCGGGTTCCGGCCCGACGTGCACGCGCGTGACCTGGTCGTGGCGTACGAATCGGCGCTCGAGCTGGCGGCCCGGCGCCGGCACATTCCCGGGGCGGCGTGATGCGGGCGTCCTTCGAAAGCGCCGGGGTGCAAGTGGACGTCGACTGCCAGCTTCCATGGGTCGGCGACCTCATCTCGGAGGGGACCGCCGGCGAGCTGTGTCCGCCCGCCGGCCGTTCGGCGTCGCTTCGGGTGCAGGTCGAGAGCGACCATCGTCCGTTCAGCGCGCACGGCTGGCGGTACATGAGCCGCGGGGTGTGGCAGCGCCGCGACGGGGTGGTCGTCGAGGACGTCTGCACGACCGGGTTCGATCTTTACGCCCGGGTGCTCGGGGATGGGGCGACCTTCACGTACCGGTGGCGGCCCCGCCCCAGGAGCCGCACGGCGGCCGTCGCGCTGCGGTCGCGGTTTCACCTGCTCGCCCGGGCGGCCCTCCTCCAGTACCCCGCCCTGTGGTGGGCGGGGGCGCACGGGCGCGCACCGCTCCACGCGTCCGCGGTGGCGGAGCCTCATGCCACCCCGCTCGTCTGCGCGGCGAGCGGGGTCGGCAGGTCGACGCTGCTGGTCGCGGAGGTGGAGCGGGGCCACCGAACGACGGGCGACAACCTGGGCGTGAGCGACGGCGAATCGGTGTGGGGCCTGCTGGAGCCGGCACGTGTGGTCGGCGGCGCAGGGCGACGGATGCCGCATGGCCGGCGAGAGATCAGGATCTCCGGCCGCGCCGCGGCGCTGACGCCGTCGTGCGTCGTGACGCTCGAGCGCGGTGACGGCGAGCGGCCGGTCCTGCTGCCGTGTGCGCCCGAGACGGCTGCACGGGCGCTGGTGACGAGCACCTACATGGCCGGCGAGCTGCGGCGGTACTGGGTATTCGCGGCGGTTCTCGCGGCGGCCACCGGCCGAGGTCCGGCGCATCCTGCGGTCGCCGACACGGCGTCGCGTCTGACGACCCGCCTGCCCTGCTGGACGGTCGCGCTCGGGCGGGAGCCGGGGGCGCGACTGGACGATCTCCTTTCGCGGGCGGAGGTCGAGACATGGGTGTCGTAGCCCGGGAGCCAACCGGTCTCGTGCCGGAGGCGGGATCGCGCGTCCGCTTGATCGAGAACGCGGCCCTGCCGGCCGACCGCGCGGCGCTGCGCGTACTCCGGGCGGGGGTACGGCACGCGGACCTGGCGGCCCCGGCCGTCGCCCTTCCCGACTTCCATCACAAGGGCGACAAGGAGATGCCTTCCAGCATCGTCGTCGCCACGAGGTCGACGATCCAACCGACCTATACGAGCGCGTCGCTCAACTGCGGCATGGCGCTCGTGACCACGGATATCGATCTCCCGGGCGATGCCGCCGTCGCCGAGTTCTACCGCCGCTTTCGCGAGAGCTACCCCTATCCGCCGTCATACCGCCGCGACCTGACGGGGTGGGACGTGGTCCGGTGCGCCGCCGAGGGCGCGGACTTCGCGGCCGAGCAGTTCGGGGTGCACCGGGAGGAGGTGAGCCGGGTCGAGCTCGGCGGCCGGGTCGACGTCGCGCATCTCGGCGGCGCCGGCCGCGTCCGGCGCGAGCTCCCGTGGTCTGTAAGGCAGCTCGGCCGGATCAGGTTCGGGACCATCGGCCCGAGCAACCACTTCCTCGAGCTTCAGGAGGTCGCCGAGGTGTTCGACCCGGCCGCGGCCGCCGCGCTCGGGCTCGCACTCGGGCAGGTCACCCTCCAGTACCACGGCGGCGGCGGCTCGCTCCCCGGCGAGCTGGGCCTGCTGTTCGGGCGACGGAAGCGCCGGCCGCGCGCGGTCGGGATGCAGATGGCCGTCCAGAAGCCGCTCTACCACTTCGGCAGGGCGCGCTCGATCGCGGAGCTCCGGCGCAGGCGCGCGCTCTTCTTCTCGGACGACCCTCCACCGGTCGACCGCAGCACCGCCGAGGGCGAGCAGCTCTCCCTGGCGAACGCGATGGCCATGAACTACGGCTTCGCCTTCCGGCTCTCCACCTACGCGAGGCTCCGCGTGCTTCTGCACAAGCACCTGGGGGCTCGCAGTGTGCGCCTCCTCGTCGACACCTCCCACAACTCGATCTATGAGGAGGAGGTGGACGGCGAGCCCGCGATCGTGCATCGGCACAACGCCTGCCGGATCTTCCCGGCCTCCGAGCTCGCAGGTCACCCCGTGTTCGCGCGCACGGGCCAGCCGCTCCTCCTGCCCGGAACGGGCAGGACGTCCTCGTACGTCTGCATCCCGGGCGAGCATCCCGAGCGGTCGCTGCACAGCGTCTGCCACGGGGCCGGGTCGGTGGTCGCGGATCTCTCCCGCCGGGCGATGCCGACGAGCCGGGCGGGCTGCGGCAGTACGCTCCGCTTCACGTACGGGACCGCCCCGCCCGCCCGCGTGCCCCATATCGACGACGCCGGCATCGACGCCGTGGTCGATCTGCTCCGCGACAGCGGCATCATCCGGCCCGTCGTGCGGCTGCGGCCTTTCGCGGGGCTGACGTGAGCGACGGCGCGTACGCGGTCGAGCGCTGGCGGCGCAACCGACGGGTGATCGCGCCCGCCGACGCCCTCGTCGCCGAGGTGGCGCCGTTCCGGAGGAGGAACGGCGCGCTGATCCGGCGGGTGGGAGCACTCGCCGCGGGCAGCCCGGTGGTCGTGTGCTCGCCGCCCCCCTTCGCCCGGTATCGCTGCCGGCGGTTCGCATCGGCCGCGGGGATCGACATCGACCGCGAGTACCTCGCCCTCCCGAGGCCTGGGGCACCCGCCTACCTCGTCGAGGACGCTCCGGCCGCGACCGCGTACTTCGTGCGCTCGATCCTCGTGCCGCCGCCCGGGAGGATCTGGACCGCGCCTCTCCGTCTGTGCGTGTCCGTCGTCTCGTGGCTTCCGAACCCCGGGCTGGTCCTGCGATCGGTCGCGCCGCGCACGGTGGTGGGGACGCGGCGGTGACCGACCTGCTTCCCGTGGACGGCCGGACCGTGCCCGCAGTCGATGCCCCGGCGCCCTCGATGGCGGAGGTCGTCCGCGGCACCCCGGGGGTGCGTTCGGTCGTCATCGGTGTGTCCAAGGACCCGAACGCCAAGGTGACGGTGCTGCTCGTCTCGGAGCGGGATGGGATGCCCGTGATGGCGGTGAAGGTGCCGACGACGCCGATCGCCGCTGCGGCGGTCGAGTCCGAGACGGCCGCGCTCGTCGAGCTGCACGCCCGCTACTCCGGCGCCGCCATCCGAACGATCCCGCGCGTGGTCCGCATGGTCGAGGTCGACGGTCTGCGGGGGGTCGTGATGACGGCGGTACCGGGGACGCCGATGACCCGTGGGTACGTGTGTCGGCGCCGCTCGCGGCGCGGGCGGACGGAGGCGCACCTGAGCGCCGTATCGGAATGGCTCGCGTCCCTCCACTCCGTCACCGGCGCGGGGTCCGCTCCGATCGACATGGACATGGGGGTGAAGTCGGAGCTCGAGACGCGGTTCGGGGATGACCGGCGCCTGGGGGATGACCTCGGCCGGCTTGCTGCGATCCACGCCAGGCTGGGGAGCGACCACGCCACGCGAGCCGTTGTGCACGGAGATCTGTGGTTCGGGAACGTGCTGGTGGGGCCGGGAGGAGTCACCGGCGTCGTCGACTGGGAGGCGGCGTGCGTGGGCGGCGAGCCGGTCCGGGACCTGGCCCGGTTCGCGATCATGTACGCCCTCTACCTCGACGAGGGTACGGGCGTGCCCGGCCGGTGGCATGGGCGCGACGCGAAGCGCTCGCGACCCTGGGGCGACGGGATCGAGTTCGCGGTGAACGGCACCGGGTGGTTCCCTGACCTCTTCCGGGGCTTTCTCAGAGACGGGTTACGGCGCCTCGGGGCATCCCCCGCCCTGTGGCGTGACGCCGTGCTGGCGGGGGTCGCCGACGTCGCCGCCCGTACCGACGACCCGGCGTTCGGGCGCTTGCACCTGGACCTTTTTCGCCGCCTGACCGGACCTACGGGCTAGGGGTCGGCGGCCGGCGAGCCGCTAGGAGCCGACGGCGTGGTGCGAGCGCTCTTCGTCGACCCGGCCGATCCGGGCCCAGCGGCTGGCCTGCGTCCGGTTCGTGACGTTGAGCTTCCGGTAGATGTTGGACAGGTGGAACTTCACGGTCTGCTCGCTGACCCAGAGCTGTCGCGCGATCTCGGCGTTCGCCATACCTTCGGAGACATGCGTGAGGATCTCCCGCTCGCGGCGGGTCAGGTGCGCTCCCAGGGCTGCCCGATCGTCCCTTCTGGGCGGTTCGGCCGGTGCGGGCCCGTGCCCCTCGGAGCCCACGACGAGCCCGGGCGCGGCGGGGACCGAGGAGGGCGGCGCGAAGACGATCGAATGCTCGAAGATCTGCCGGATCGCCGAGGCGAGGTCGTCGGGCCGGACGTGCTTCATCGCGTACGCCGTGGCGCCGGCGCTGAGCACGTCGCTCACGACGGACGCCTCGACCTGGGTCGAGAGGACGATCACCTTGATGTCGGTGCGGGCCTCGATGACATCTCGCAGATAGGAGGTGCCGCCGATCTGGCCGGGTCCGAAATCGATGTCGGTGACGACGATGTCAGGGCGGTGCTCGACGATCAGCGCGAGACCCTCCGCAGGCGAGGTCGCCTTGCCGAGGGTGGGCAGGCCAAGTCCGCGGAGAACCGCCTCGACGGCGTCGAGCCAGAGCGGATAGGCATCGATCACGACCGCTGACGCGCGCCCCTCTCCGTGCCCGTCGCGATCTTGGCGGAGTGTCCCCACGACATCCCCCGATGGTGTAGGACGGTTTCCTTCCGGAAATCCCGTGGCAACCATATCCAGACCAGGGTGAACTCGTCAAGCTACTGCATGGAACACTGGACCCATCGCGGTGTCACGGGCCGTACCCCCGACTTTTGGCCAGGTCCGGGGGCTCGCAGAACCTGACCGTGTGGCCGGTTGCCGGCGGCGGGTCTGCGCCGTAGCCTGAAGGACGGCAACTCGACCGGAGGTGGGCGCATACTCCGGTCTCGTCACGGGGATACCGAGTGAGGGTTCGGCGGGACGTCGGCGGTGCGGGAGCGGGCTGCGGTGGACGACAGGCGCGTCGACCGCACGCCTCCGTCCGTTCGTTCGGCCGCCGCGTCGCGGTTGTGGGAGTGGGGCTGGCGACCCTGCTCGGGGCGACATCGATGCCCGCCTTCGGCGCCGGGTCGATCCTGTACGTGGACGGCTCGAGTGCATCCTGCGCGGATTCCGGGCCGGGAACGGCTGCCCAGCCCTTCTGCACGATCACCGCCGCAGCTTCACATGCCGGCGCGGGCCAGACCGTGCAGGTCGCGAGCGGCACCTACACGGAGGATGTGAAGGTCTCGGCTTCTGGCAGCCCGGGCGCGCCGATCACGTTCCAACCCGCTCCGGGCGCCGTCGTGACGCTCACGGGCAAGGCGGACGGGTTCACGCTCACGAACGCGAGCTGGATCACGGTGACCGGATTCGAGATCACGCGGACGACCTCCTACGGCATCAACGTGACCGGCGGCTCGCACGTCGCCATCTCCGCCAACCACGTCACCTTCTCCGGCCAGCCGATCCAGGGCCAGATCGCCGCGGGCATCCACCTGAGCGGTGTGACCAGCTCGCTCGTTTCGGGGAACGACTCCGATCACAACAGCGACTACGGCATCACGGTCGTCGGTGGATCCACGGGGGTCGAGGTACGCGGGAACACGACCTACGCCAACTCGCGAGTGTACGAGCGGGCGACCGCCGGGATCCGGATCTACCAGTCTCCAGGCAACATCGTTGACCGCAACATCACCCACGACAATCAGGACTCGGGGATCGAGTGTTACCCGGGGGCGAACAACACGCTGATCTACGACAACGTCTCGTACGACAACGGCGACCACGGGATCGACAACCTCACCGCGACGGGAGAGGTGATCGTCGGGAACACCGTCTACGGCAACGTCACGGCCGGCATCAACGTCGAAGGCGGCTCGACGGGCGCGACCATCGGGGACAACATCAGCGTCGACAACGGCATCGGCAGCCCCCGGACGCACAGCGACATCCGCGTCGAGCACGGGTCGACCGCAGGGACGACGATGGACTACGACCTGGTCCACCTTTCGACGGCCGACACGCTCTTGATCTGGGACTCGGTGAGCTACAAGTCGCTCAGTGCCTTCCAGGCCGCGAGCGGTCAGGAGGCGCACGGGATCGACGCGGATCCACGCTGGGAGGCTCCCGGTGCCGGCAACTTCCATCTGACGGCGGGCTCGCCGGCCATCGACTCGGCAGACTCGGGGGTGACGGGCGAGCCGGGCACGGACGTCGAGGGGAATCCTCGGGTCGACGACCCCGGTACCGCCGATACCGGCGCCGGCCCCAACACCTATGATGACCGCGGCGCGTACGAGTTCCAGGGTACGACCCCGAGCCAGCCACCGTCCGCCGCGCTGACCGCCCGGCCCTCCTCGGGCGTCGCGCCGCGGCCCGTCACGGCCGACGCGTCGGCATCGACGGCCGGCGGCGCGAACCCGATCGCCTCGTACAGCTTCGACTTCGGCGACGGCTCCGCCCCGATTGGCCCGCAGTCCGGGGCGACCGCCACGCACACCTACACCCAGCTGGGGGCCTTCACCATCACCGTCACGGTGACCGACACCAGCGGGGCATCCTCGACGGCAACCGCTGTCGTCACGGTCTCCTCCCCGGGCTCCCAGCAGTTCGTCGGCAACCAGGGATTCGAAACCGACCTCACCGGCTGGAATACATCCGGATCGAGCACGGGCGTCACCCTGACACGGACAAGCGGCGGGCACAGCGGGTCATGGGCGGCGCAGGTCTCCAACCCCACGACCGCGAGCGTCGGCACGTGTCTCTTGAACGACTCGCCGAACTGGGTGAAGACGACGGCGGGCGGGACATACACCGCATCCATGTGGGTGCGGGCGGACTCACCGGGATCGGTGCTGAAGCTGCGGTTCCGCGAGTACACGGGCAGCACGCTCGTGGGCACCGCCACGTCGCAGCTGACCCTGTCCTCGACCTGGCAGCAGGTCACGCTCGCCTACACCCCTGGCGCGCCCGGGTCGTCGACCCTCGACCTGAACGCCTACGTCTCGGCGGCCGCCCCGGGAACCTGCTTCTACGCCGACGACGTCTCGGTGACGCTCGGCTGAGCCGAGCTCTGGGGTCCGGGCCCTCGTCCGGGCGCGTGTCGCCGCGCGGGTCGAGATGAACGTTCCGGCATGGCGCGACAGCTGGATTCCGGTGGGATCCATGTGCCGCCTTCGCTCGGCCCGATTCGCCGGTTTTCGGGGCCGGGCCGGCGGCTAGGCTCTTCCGGATGGAGGAGCTGATTTTGGCGTGGTACAGCCGAAACCGCGTGGATCTTCCGTGGAGAGAAACCCACGATCCGTACGCGATCTTGGTGTCTGAAGTCATGCTGCAGCAGACCCAGGTCTCGCGGGCCGTCCCCCGCTACCTGGCGTGGCTCGAGCGCTGGCCGACGGTCGAGGCGCTCGCGGCGGCGCGGCCGGCCGACGTCATCACCGAGTGGGCGGGCATGGGCTACAACCGGCGGGCGGTGTTCCTGCACCGCTGCGCGATCGCGGTGACGGAGATGGGCGGCTTCCCGCGCGAGCCGGAGGAGCTGCGGCGGCTGCCCGGGGTGGGGCCGTACACGGCGGCGGCGATCGCCTGCTTCGCATTCGACGCCCAGGTGGCGGCCCCTGACACGAACGCAAAGCGCGTCCTCGAACGGGCCTTCGGCGACGCCGACCTGGCGCCGCCGCCGGGCCTGGCGTACGAGTGGAACCAGGCCCTCTTCGACCTCGGCCGCGAGGTCTGCATCGCCCGCCGGCCGCGGTGCGAGGTCTGCCCGCTCGCAGATGGGTGCCCCTCGCGCGGCCGCACGTACGCGCCGCTGCGCAAGCAGTCGCGATTCGAGGGCTCGTTCCGCCAGCGCCGGGCCGAGCTGCTGCGCGCGATCGCCGCGGCCGGCTCGCTCCCCGACGCCGACGCGGACACGGAGGCGCTCGTCTCGCTCGTGCGCGACGGCCTGGCAGAGGTATCGGGCGGCTACGCCCGGCTGCCGGCGTGAATACCCCGGTGCCTGGCACCGGTTATTCAGCGAGGAGCTTCGTCACCAGGGCGTCCAGGCCGGCCAGGGACGGGAGCTCGGCGTCGGGCGAGTACCCCTCCGGCAGCGGGATGCCGGCGCGGTTGATCCACACCGCCTTCATGCCGACCGCCTGGGCGCCGGCGATGTCGGTGTCGAGGCCGTCGCCGACGTGCACCCACCGGGCCGGGTTGCCGCCGCACAGCTCAATCGCATGCCGGAACGGCGCCGCCGCCGGCTTCATCTCGCCGATCTGCTCGGCGTGGACGATGAACGCGAACCGGCGCGCCACCGGCAGCTCGGCGAACGGGAAGTTGCCGTTCGTGATCGCGCCCAGCACCCGGCCGGAGGCGACGAGCGCGTCGAGCTCCGGCTCGACGTCGTCGTGGAGGCGCACCGTCGCCGGCCGGGCCGCCATCCAGGCCTCGACCATCCACCCGGGCAGGTCGGGATCGTCCAGGTCATGGGTCGCTAGGATCCGGCGGAAGGACTCGAGCCGCAGCTCGAGGTAGGTGCCCTCGCGCTCCTCCGCCACCCGCTGCCGCTCCTCGTGCAGCCGCTCCACCGTGATCAGGCCCGCGACCGCGGGATGGCGCTCCTCGAGCGCGGCGATGGCGGCCGCGAGCGAGCCGTCCATCATCGGCATGAACGCCCACAGCGTCTCGTCGAGGTCGAACGAGACGACCGCCGCCGTCATGCCGCCTTCCGCAGCAGGGCGACGGCCTGGCAGGCGGCGCCCTCGCCGCGACCCGCAAAGCCGAGATGGTCGGTGGTGGACGCCCGCACGGTCACGCGCGCGCGGTCGGCGCCGAGGGCGGCGGCCAGGCACTCGCGCATCGCGTCGCGGTGCGGCGCCAGGCGGGGGGCCTGCATGATGACGATCGCGTCGACGTTCACGAGCGCCCAGCCGGATGCCCGCACCCGCTCCCACGCCCGGCCGAGCAGGGCGATGCTGGACGCGCCCGCAAGCGCGGGATTGTCAGACGGGAACAGGTGGCCGATGTCCTCCATCCCGGCCGCGCCGAGGAGCGCGTCGGTGACGGCGTGGCTGACCAGGTCGGCGTCGGAGTGGCCCTCGAGCCCCCGCTCGGCGGGGATCGTGACGCCGGCCAGCACGAGCGGCCGCCCCGCGGTGAACGCGTGCGCGTCGAAGCCGATGCCCACCCGCAGGTCGTCGCCGGGCGTCACTCGAATCGGTCCTCCGCCCGGGCCAGATCGTCGGGTGTCGTGATCTTCTCGTTGCCGGCCTCGCCGTTCACCGCCGCGACGGCGAAGCCGGCCGCCTCGACCAGCGAGGCGCAGTCCGTCGCCCCGCGCAAGGCATCGGACGAGCCGGAGAACGCCTGCCGCAGCGCCGCCGCCCGGAAGGCCTGGGGCGTCTGCACCGCGCGCAACTCGCCCCGGTCGAGCGTCTCGGCCACGACGCCTTCGCGCACCCGCTTCACCGTGTCGGTCACGGGCAGCGCCGGGATCGCGCCGTCGTGCTCCCCGAGGGCCGCCAGCACCCGGTCGACCAGCTCCGCCGAGGCGAAGGGCCGGGCGGCATCGTGCACCAGGATCGCCTCCGCGTCGGCCGCCACCTGGGCCAGGCCGGCGGCGACGGAGAGCGCGCGGGTCTCGCCGCCCGGGACGGCCGCCGCCACCTTCCCGGCCGCGAGCTCGTCGGCGAGCAGCGAGGCCGGTTCGTCCCACCCGGCCGGGACCACAAGCACCATCCGGTCGACGGCCGGGTGATCCTCGAAGAGGTCGATCGAACGCGCGAGGAGCGGACGCCCGGCGAGCCGCACGAACGCCTTCGGCACATCGGCGCCCAAGCGCGTGCCCTCGCCGCCGGCAACCACGATCGCCCAGGTCGGGCTCATCCCGCGTCCGGGCTCGCGTTCACCTTGGTGAAGATCATCTTGCCCGACGGCGACTGCAGCACCGAGGTCACCTCCACCGCGGCCGTCTCGCCCAGCATCCGCCGGCCGCCCTCGACCACCACCATGGTGCCGTCGTCGAGGTAGCCGACGCCCTGGTCGTGCTCCTTGCCCTCGCGGATCACGCGGACGTCGAACGACTCACCCGGGAGCACCGCCGGCTTCAGCGCGTTCGCGAGCTCGTTCACGTTCAACACGACGACGTCCTGGATCCGGGCCAGCCGGTTCAGGTTGAAGTCGGTGGTGAGGATGCGGAGCCCGCGATCCTTGGCCAGCTTGAGCAGCTTGGCGTCGACGTCGTCGAGCTCGGGGAAGTCGACGTCGGGCGTCGTCACGGTCACCTCGGACCGCAGCCCCTGCACCACCTCGAGCCCGCGGCGGCCGCGGGCCCGCTTCAGCGAATCGCCCGAATCGGCGACGTGCTGGAGCTCGCGCAGCACGAACTCGGGCACGACCAGCTCGTCCTTGAGGAAGCCGGTGCGCACGATGTCGGCGATCCGCCCGTCGATGATCGCGCTCGTGTCGACGAGCGTCACGAAGCCGGGCGGCTCGGCCTCCGTGCCCGGCTCAGCGGTTGCGTGCACGCCGACCAGGCGCAGGATGCCGCGGTACTTCTTGGCCGCGGTGAAGGCGAAGAGGTAGCCCACCACCAGGAACAGCGGCAGGATCACCCACTTGCCGATGTACGGCAGCGTGTGGACCGGGAACCACAGGAGCGCGGACACGAGCAGCCCCACCAGGAGGCCGATCGCGGCAACTGTCAGCTCGCCCGCGCTGCGGGTCTGGGCGGCCCGCTCGACCCTCTTGAACCCGCGCACCAGCCCCTTGCCGACGAGGCCCCCCACCATCCACCCGACGGCGAAGACGAGGAAGACGACGACGGCGAAGGCGGGGTACGCGTAAGAAGCCTGATAACGATCTTCGAGATTAAGAGACAACCCCGCCTGGATGGCACCCAGGATGCCCAAGAGGGACAAGACGATCCGGGTTGAGACCACCATCGTCTGCTCCTCTCTACAACCGTCGCACCCGGCGCCGGATAGGCGGTCAGCCGCCCGGCCTGGGTGCTTGCACGATCCTGGCTACGCCCGCGCCTTGCGGGCCTCGCCGATCTCCTCGAGCACCTCCTCCAGGAACTCGCGCGCCTCGTCCTCGTCCATGTTCTTCGCGTACATCAGCTCGCTGGCGAGGATGCGCTTGGCCTTCGAGAACATCTGCTTCTCACCGGTGGAGAGTCCCTTCTCCTGGTCGCGCTGCGCGAGGTTGCGAACGACCTCGGCCATCTCGAAGATGTCACCGGTCTTCATCTTGTCGCGGTTGTGCTTGAAGCGGCGGTTCCAGTTCTTCGGCATCTTGGTGCCGTCGCCCTGGAGGACGGTGAGGACCTCCTCGACGGTCTCCTCACCGATCACCTTGCGCAGACCGACCCGCTCCGCGCTGTCCAGCGGAATCGTGACGGTCATGTCGTTGTGCAGGATCTGGATCGTCAGATACTCCCGATCCTTGTCCCCGACGACACGCATGTCCCTGCTTGTGATCGTCCCAGCCCCATGATGGGGGTACACGACCTTGTCGCCAACCTCATACAAAAGTCGCTCGACCTCCTCGGCAAAAATGCGCCTGCACGC
>JAICJC010000158.1 GCA_025928655.1 Thermoleophilia bacterium
AGGCCAACGGGCGCTGGGCCGACGCGGCCGCGCGGCTCGACGTCCACCGGCACACGCTGCGCTACCGGATCGCCCGCATCCAGGAGCTCAGCGGACGCGACCTGCAGGACGCCCGCGACCGGCTCGAGCTGTGGCTGGCGCTGCGCGCGCGCGAGCTCCAGGGCCGGCGGGAGCTGGAGCCCGTGCCGTGAGCCGCGTCTGCGTGGTCGGGGCGGCCGGAATCATCGGCCCGGGGATCGTCGCGACCCTCGCCGGCGAGGACGCGGTCTCGGAGATTGTCTGCCTCGACGTCGACGGGGAGCGGGCCGCCGAGGTGGCGGCCGCCCGCGGCGGCGGCAAGGCGACCGGAGGGGCGCTCGACATCCGCGACGCCGCCGCGTCGGGCACGGCGCTCGCCGGCGCCGCCGTGCTCGTGAACACGGCCAGCTACCGCGTCAACCTGGCCGCGATGGAGGCGGCGCTGCACGCGGGGACGCACTACATCGACCTGGGCGGCCTCTTCCACGTCACCCGCGAGCAGCTAGGCCTGGATGCGCGCTTCCGCGAGGCGGGCCTGCTCGCCGTGCTGGGGATGGGCTCGACGCCGGGCAAGACGAACGTGATGGCGGCGCGGGCCGTCGAGCTGCTCGGCGGCGAGGTCGAGCGGATCGTCGTGGCCGCGTCGGGGCGCGACCCCGAGCCGCCGCCGGGGCCGCTCGTCGCCCCGTACGCGGTCGAGACGATCCTGGACGAGCTGACGATGCCGACGCCGGTCGTCCGCGGCGGCGAGGTGCGGATGCTCGAGCCGATGACGCCCGCCGGGGTGGTCGAGTTCGGCGATCCGGTCGGCCCGGCGGAGACCGTCTTCACGATCCACTCGGAGATGGCCACCTTCCCGGCCAGCTTCGGCGCCCGCGACGTCGGGTTCCAGCTCTCGCTCGACCCCGCGTTCCTGGCCAAGGTGCGGCTCCTGGCGGAGATCGGGCTGGCGTCGACCGACCCGGTCGAGGTGGACGGAAGCCCGGTGGCGCCGCGCCGGCTGCTGCTGGAGCTGATCCGGCGCCTGCCCCGGGCGGAGCCGTCGCGGCGGACGGTCGGGGTGCACCGGATCGAGGCGTACGGCCCGTCGGGGACGGCCGTCGTCGAGTGCGTCACACGCGCCGTCGAGGGCCTCGGCTTCGGCGGCGGCATCGCATCGACCGCCTGCCCGCCCGCCGTGGTCGCTGCGATGATCTGCCGCGGCGAGCTCGACGCCCGCGGTGTCGTCCCCAGCGAGCGGTCGGTGCCCTTCGGGCCGCTGTTCGAGCGCCTGCGGGCATACGGCGTCGAGGTGCGCGAGGGGGTGCAGGCGGCGTGACCGTGCGCATCGCGGTCGGCCAGACGCCGCTCACGGCGACGCTGGACGAGGCTGTTCCGGCCGCCGTCGCCGCGGTCGAGGAGGCCGGGCGGCTCGGCGCGGACGTGCTGTGCCTGCCCGAGACGTGCCTGCCCGGGCACCGCTCGCAGCCCCGGGAGGTGCCGGACTACACGGCCGCCGAGCTCGACGCCGCGGTCGAGGCCGTCGCCGCGGCGGCCGGCGGGGCGGGCGTCGTGACGATCGTGGGCGCGGAGCGGCCGGCGGCCGCGGGGCGCGAGATCGTGGCGGTCGTGGCCGGGGCCGACGGCAGCCGGCTCGGCGTGCAGGCGAAGACCCAGATCGACCCGTCCGAGGAGCGCGACTACGTCCCCGGCAGCGGCCGCCGCTGCTTCGACGCCGCCGGCATCCGGTTCGCGGTCGCGATCTGCCACGAGGCCTTCCGCTATCCCGAGGTCGCCCGCGCGGCGGCCCTCGACGGCGCCCAGGTCGTGTTCGTGCCCCATTTCGTCGTCACCGGCGACGGCTCGCTCGCGCGCCGCTGGTGCGACGCGGACAACCCGTACAACGAGAAGGCGCTCCTGTGCCGCGCGCTCGAGAACACCGTCTACATCGCGGCCGTGAACTCCGCCGCGCCCGATCAGGGCTCGGCCAGCTGCGTGATCTCGCCCGACGGCGCGCTGCTCGCACAGGTGCCGTACGGAACTTTTGGCGTCGCCGTCGCCGACATCGATCCCGCCCTCGCCGACGGCCTCATGGCGCGCCGGTTCGCGCCCGAGCGCACCCTCGCACCCGCGTGAACCGGGGACTGTCCCCACCGGGCGGGGACAGTCCCCACCCCTGAGTCGGAGGGACCCGGCCCCGGTTCGGACGGTTCCCGTTTGACGGATCAACCTACGTGCACCTATCCTGTGCCCAATGCCGAGCCACGCCTGCACAGAGAGGATCTCTGCCCGCTCCCCGTTGAGCGGGCGTCCTGTCGGGCGCTCCCAGAGCTCGCACAACCTCCTCGGCCTTCTCATCCTCGCCCGCTAGGGCGAACGATTTGGCCTACGCGCCGCCCCCCGGCGCATACGAACCCCGAAACCGACGGGAGAGCTCCGCGCTCGCCCAGCCGAGGAGGATCCACCTGATGGCTTCACCGACGGACACCGTCCGCATCTTCGATACCACGCTCCGCGACGGCGAGCAGTCGCCCGGCATCGCGCTGTCGGCGCCCGAGAAGATCGAGATCGCACGCCAGCTCGACCGCCTCGGCGTGGACATCATCGAGGCCGGGTTCGCCATCTCCTCCCCCGGGGAGCGGGAGGGCATCCGCGCCGTCGCCGAGGCCGTCGACTGCGTCGTCGCCTCGCTCGCGCGCACGAGCGACGAGGACGTCGACGCCGCCATCGAGTCGCTGCGCGGCGCGCGCAACCCGCGCATCCACGTCTTCATCGCCACGTCCGACATCCACATGGAGCACAAGCTGCGCATGACCCGCGCGCAGGTGCTCGAGGGCGCCGATCGGGCCGTCCGGCGCGCCAGGGCGTTCTGCAGCGACGTCGAGTTCTCGTGCGAGGACGCGACCCGCAGCGACCCCGAGTTCATGGCCGAGGTCGTGCGCACGGCGATCGCGGCCGGCGCCACCACCATCAACATCCCCGACACGGTCGGCTACACCGTTCCCGAGGAGTACATCGAGATCCTGAACGGTTTGCGCCGGCGGGTGCCCGAGGTGGACGGCGTCGTCCTCTCGGTGCACTGCCACGACGACCTGGGCCTGGCCGTCGCCAACTCGCTCGCCGGCGTCATGGCCGGCGCGCGCCAGGTCGAGGCCACCATCAACGGCATCGGCGAGCGGGCCGGGAACGCCTCGCTCGAGGAGATCGTGATGCTGCTCGCGACCCGCGCCCCCCGCTACGGCCTTCAGACCAACGTCCGCACCGAGGAGATCACCCGCACCTCCCGCCTGGTCTCCCGCCTGACGGGCTACGTCGTGCAGCCGAACAAGGCGATCGTCGGCCGCAACGCATTCGCCCACGAGGCTGGCATCCACCAGCACGGCGTCCTCGCCAACCGGCGCACGTACGAGATCATGGACGCCGAGTCGGTCGGCCTGCAGGGCTCCGACATCGTGCTCGGCAAGCACTCGGGCCGCCACGCGCTGCGCCAGGCCTTCGCCGACCTGGGCTTCACCATCGAGGGCGACGACCTGAAGCGGGCGTTCGCCCGGTTCAAGGAGCTGGCCGACCGCAAGGGCAAGATCAGCTCGCTCGACCTGGAGGCGATCGCGTCCGACTCGCTGCGCGACCGCGAGGAGCCCTACAAGCTCGTGCGGCTGGCGATCCGGACCGCGACCGGCGAGGAGGCCCGGGCCGAGGTCACGATCCAAAACGGCGAGGGCGAGCGGACGGCCGAGGGCACCGGCGACGGGCCCGTCGACGCGGCCTTCAGCGCCGTCACGCGCCTCCTCGACCTGCCGGTGACGCTCGTCGAGTACGCGATCGGCGCGGTCACCGGCGGCGCCGACGCCCTGGGCGAGGTCAGGGTCGTCGTCGAGGTCGGCGGCAGGACGTTCGCCGGACAGGCAGTATCAACCGACATCACCGAGGCATCGGCCGAGGCGTACCTGCGGGCCTGCGCCCACGCCCGGATGGCGATCGAGCCCGGGAAGGACAAGGAGCTGATCGGAGTCTGATGACCGAAACCCGCCCCACTCCCATCGTCGCCTGCCTGGCGGGCGACGGCATCGGCCCGGAGGTGATGGCAGAGGCCGGCCGCGTCATCGAGACGGTCTCCGAGCTCTTCGGCATCCGCGTCCGGCAGGTGCACCTGCCGTTCGGCGGCGAGGCCATCGACCGGCACAACGACCCGTTCCCGTCCCATGTGCGGGCCGCGGTCAAGGCCTCCGACGCCGTGCTGCTCGGCGCGGTCGGCGGCCCCCGCTGGAACGCGTCCCCACGCCGGCCGGAGCAGGGCCTGCTCGACCTGCGCAAGGAGCTCGACGCCTTCGCCAACCTGCGCCCCGTGCGGCACATGGACATCGATCTGATGGTCGTGCGCGAGCTCACCGGCGGCCTCTACTTCGGCGCGAAGACGCTCGAGCCCGACCGGGCCATGGACATGTGCACGTACGACCGGCCCCAGATCGAGCGGGTGGCGCGGTGGGCGTTCCGGCTGGCCCGGCGCCGCTCCGGCCGGGTCGTCTCGGTCGACAAGCAGAACGTGCTCGCGACCTCGAAGCTGTGGCGCAAGGTCGTGTCGGAGCTGCACGAGGCGGAGTACCCCGACCTCGAGCTCACGCACGAGCTGGTCGACTCGTTCGCGATGAACCTGGCCACGCGGCCGGGGCGCTACGACGTGATCCTGACCGAGAACCTCTTCGGCGACATCCTCTCCGACCTAGCCGCGGCTGTCGGCGGCGGCCTGGGGATCGCCCCGTCGGCCTCGCTGGGCCCGGAAGCGCCCGGGATCTTCGAGCCGGTGCACGGCTCGGCCCCCGACATCGCCGGCCAGAGCGAGGCCAACCCGATCGCGATGATCATGTCGGTGGCCATGATGTTCACGCACGGCCTCAACCGGCGCGACATCGGCCGCGCGATCACGGCGGCGGTCGACTCCGTGCTCGCCGACGGGATCGCGACGTCCGACCAGGTCTCCGGCGGGCGCGTGTACGCCACCTGGGAGGTCGGCCAGGCGGTCTGCGACGCGCTGGGACACAGCTCGACCGCGGGCGCCGAGTTCGCCGAGCACCCTTTTGAGGGCAGGCTGGTGACCCGTGGATAGCGCCCGCATGACCGGCGCCGAGGCGATCATCCGCTGCCTCGAGGCGGAGGGCGTGACCGACGTGTTCGGCCTGCCCGGCGGCGCGATCCTGCCGCTGTACGACGCCTGGGCGGCGCACGAGCACACCATCCGCCACTACCTGGTGCGCCACGAGCAGGGCGCGGGCCATATGGCCCAGGGCTATGCCCGCGCGACCGGCAAGGTCGGGGTGGCCATCGCGACCTCCGGCCCCGGCGCGACGAACCTGGTGACGCCGATCGCCGACGCGTACCTGGACTCGACGCCGATCGTGTGCATCACCGGCCAGGTGCCGACGCACCTGATCGGCACCGACGCCTTCCAGGAGGCCGACATCCAGGGCATCACCATGCCGATCGTGAAGCACTCCTGGCTCGTGAAGGACGTCACGGAGCTGCCGCGTGCGTTCAAGGAGGCGTTCCACATCGCCCGCTCCGGCCGCCCCGGCCCGGTGCTGATCGACATCCCCAAGGACGTCCAGCTGGCGACGTTCGAGTTCTCCTACCCGCGCCAGACCGACATGCCGGGCTACAAGCCGTCCCGGCACGGCCACCCCAAGCAGATCATCACCGCCGCCGAGGCGATCCTGGCGGCCGAGCGGCCGGTGTTCTACATCGGCGGCGGCGCGATCGCCTCGGGCGTCGACCCGGCCCAGCTGATCCGGGTGGCCGAGACGGTGCAGATGCCGGCCGTGACCACGCTGATGGCGAAGGGCGTCTTCCCCGACTCGCACCCGCTGTGCCTCGGCCTGCCGGGCATGCATGGCTCCAAGGCGGCCAACTGGGCCCTCAACCGGGCCGATCTGCTGGTCGCGTGCGGGGCGCGCTTCGACGACCGGGTGACCGGGAAGCTGGACTCGTTCGCGCCCGGCGCGAAGGTCATCCACATCGACGTCGACCCGGCCGAGATCGACAAGAACCGGGCCGCGCAGGTGCCCATCGTGGGCACGATCGACCTGGTGGTGCCGAAGCTGGCGGACGCGCTCGAGTCGCGGAAGAACGGCGGCCCGCCGCGGGCGGCCGAGTGGCTCGAGACGGTGCAGGGATGGCGGCGCGAGCACCCGTTCCGCTACCGGCGGGCGGGCGCGCTCAAGCCCGAGTACGTGATCGAGCGGCTGCGCGAGCTGACGACCGGCGAGGACGTGATCTGGACGACCGGCGTGGGCCAGCACCAGATGTGGGCCGCCCAGTACCTGCAGATCGACCGGCCGCGGCGCTGGATCACCTCGGGCGGCCTGGGCACGATGGGCTTCGGCGTCCCCGCGGCGATCGGCGCCAAGGTGGCCTGCCCCGAGGCGATCGTGATCAACATCGACGGCGACGGCTGCTTTCAGATGACGATGCAGGAGCTCGCCACCGCCCGCATGTACGGCATCAACGCCATCCACGTCGTCGTGAACAACGGCTGGCTGGGGATGGTGCGCCAGTGGCAGGAGCTGTTCCACTCGGAGCGCTTCTCCGAGACCAACCTCACCGTCGACCTGCCCGACTACGTGCGGCTGGCGGAGAGCTTCGGCATCGCGGCCTTCCGGTGCGAGAGCGAGGCCGAGGTCGACGAGGCGATCCGGGCGGCGCTCACGTGCGGCGGCCCGGCGGTGATCGACGCCCGGGTCGACCGCGAGGAGAAGGTGTACCCGATGGTGCCCGCAGGCGGCTCGGCGACCGACATCATCGACGCCGAGTGGGCCGAGGAGGACAACCAGTGGGTGGAGGAGGGCGTATGAGAGCCGGTGATCCGAGGTGGGGACAGTCCCCGCCAGCGGCGGGGACTGTCCCCGTTTGGAGGCACACATGACGGTCCACACGCTGAGCGTGCTCGTGCAGAACCGGCCCGGCGTCCTGACCCGCTGCGCCGGCCTGTTCGCCCGCCGCGGCTTCAACATCGAGTCGCTCGCCGTCGGGCCGACGGAGGACGCGAGCACAAGCCGCATCACGATCCGGGTCGACTGCTCGCAGCACTCCGTCGAACAGGTCACGAAGCAGCTCTACAAGCTGGTCGACGTGCTCAAGGTGTCCGAGCTCGGCCCCACGGCCGTCGAGCTCGAGCTCCTCATG
>JAICJC010000039.1 GCA_025928655.1 Thermoleophilia bacterium
CGTTGGCGGCGCCCGCGCCCAGGGCCTCGCGCAGGGCGCCGGGCCAGCCGGCGCCGCGGTCGAGGGCCACCACGAGCCCGGCCAGGAAGGCGTCGCCGCTCCCGACGGGGTAGGCGCCATGGGCGTCGAGCCGCCCCGCCATCCCCTCGCCCTCGGGCGTGACGAGGACGGCGCCCTCGCGCCCGCGGGTGACGATGGCCGCGCCCCCCGAACGCTCCCGGATCGCCCGGGCGGCGGCCAGCGCGCCGTCCGCCCCGGCGCCCGCCTCGGCCTCGTTCAGCTTCACGACGGCCGGCCCGGCGTCGATGCCGTCGGCGCGGCTGTCGAGGGCCGTGCGCGTGCGCGGGA
Source organism: Thermoleophilia bacterium (assembly GCA_025928655.1). Classification (GTDB taxonomy): domain Bacteria; phylum Actinomycetota; class Thermoleophilia; order Gaiellales; family JAICJC01; genus JAICJC01. Next base: position 349 of record JAICJC010000039.1, read on the forward strand.
TGAGGCCGACGTAGCCGTCGCCCGGCGCGCCGGGGGGCAGCGACCCCGAGAGCGTCATCCAGCTCGACTCCGCGGCCAGCCTCGCCACCATCCCGGCGAAGGCGGCCCACTCGTCCGCCGAGACGGGGAAGCCGTTCTCGTAGAACTCCGTCAGCCCCTCCGGCGCGCCGGCCACCGAGATCGACGAGCGCGTCTCGGACGCCGCCCACGCGGCGTGCAGCTCGACCCCCTCCGCGGCCAGCTGCTCGGCGATCCAGCGGCCGGCATGCCCGCCCAGGAGCGCGGCCGCGCGCACGTCGCCGCCGAGCCGCGCCGCCGCCCGGGCGACGTTCAGGCCCTTGCCGCCGGCGACCTGGACAAACCCGGCCGGACGGTGGATCGCGCCGGGCGCGAACCGCTCGACCTCGAAGAGGCGATCGATGGACGGGTTGGCCGCGACGCAGAGGATCACACGATCGCCCCGCGCGCCTCGGTCATCGTCGCCTGGGCGTCCGTGCCGCCGAGGGCCCGGGTCGAGAGCGCACCGCAGGCGCAGGCCAGCGCGAGCGCCGCCGCCACTCCCTCGCCGGCCAGCCGGGCCGCCAGGAAGCCCGCGTCGAAGCTGTCGCCGGCGCCGGTGGCATCGACCACCTCCACCCGCGGCGCGGCCGCCTCCACCGTCCGTTCGGGCGTGCGGGCAAGGGCGCCGCGCGGCCCCCGCTTGACGACCACGAGCGGACAGCCGGTCGAGTCGAGCGCCGCGTCCTCCTGCTCGTTCACGAACAGGACGTCGACCTGTGCCGCCAGGCGCGACAGGAGCGCGGTGTCGCCGCCGCCGGGGTCGCCCTGCGGGTCGAGCGAGACCGTCAGGCCGGCGGCGTGGGACTCGGCGACGAGCGCCTCGAGCCCCGGCCGCAGGCCGTGCAGGAGATGGAACGAGGCCACGTGCAGGTGCCGGGATGCGCGCAGGAGGTCGCGGTCGATCGCGGCGGCGGTGAGGAGCGGGATCGCGCCCGGAGCGGTCAGCATGGCGCGATCGGCGCCGCCCACCAGCGCCACCGTGATGCCGGTCGGCCGCTCCGGGTCGGCGCCGCAGCCCGACACGTCGATTCCGCGATCGGCCAGCGCGTCGAGCATGAAGGTGCCGAGCAGGTCGCGGCCGACCGCCCCGACGAACGCCGTGTCCAGTCCCAGCCGGGCCGCGCCGCACGCCGCGATGGCCGCCGAGCCGCCGATCAGGAGCCGCGCCGTGTCGACCAGCTTCTCCCGCTGCCCGAACTCCGGCACGACGTCGCTCCCGAGCAGGAGCAGGTCGGGGTTGCAGTCGCCCACCACGAGCAGGTCGAACACGTGCCTACTGTACGAGCGCGAGCAGCTCCGCGAGCCGCCGGCGGGCCTCGCCGGCGAGGAACGCGCGCCGCGCCCCGGCGTCCATGACGACCGACTCCTTCCAGATCGAGCGGCCGGCGATGAAGCCGGAGGCGCCGCCGGCGAGGGCGTCGCGCAGCTGGCCCGCGAAGGTGTCGTGGTCGACGCCCGCCGAGAGCAGCGCCCATGGCACGCCGAGCGCGCCCGTGACCGCCTCGCAGGCCGCCCGGTCGCCCGGGTACTCGAGCTTGAGGTGGCGGGCCCCGCAGGCCTCGGCCAGCTCGGCCGCGCCCCGGATCAGGCCGGCGCGCGCGGCCCTGAAGGCGCCCTCGTCCTCGTCGTCCAGCCGGTAGACGAGCGTCTCGACGACGAGCAGCAGGTCGTGGGCGGCGCAGTCGGCGACCGCCGTGCGGATCACGCGGGCGTTCTCGCCGTCGGCGTCCTCACGGTCGGCGCGCAGGCGCACGAGCAGCTTCGCCGCCGTCCCGCCCAGCCGCCGCACCCCCGCTGCGCCGACGCCCGGGAGAAGCTCCGCCCGTCGCAGGCCGTCGGCCGCCCTGATCGCGCCGCTGCGCTCGAGCGAGACGATCAGGCCGGTGCGCGCGGGGAAGGCGCCCGAGTCGATCGCGCCCGGCAGGCCGATCTCGGGGTCGAGCAGCATCGCCGGTGCGTGCGGCGCCAGCGCGCGCACGAGGTCGAGCTTCACGTCGAGGAGCGTCGCGTCGTCGGACGGCAGACCGGCGCCGGCGCGGGCCTCCCGCAGCTTCGTGCGCTGATCGGCGGCCACGACCGCGAGCCGCCCGCCGCCGGTGGAGAGCTGATCGAGCGCGCGACGTTCGGCAGTTGTGAACACTCTTGATCGTTTCTATCAGATCTGAAACACTTTCGCTCATGACTCGCATCGCATTCATCGGCGCCGGAAGCGTCGAGTTCACGCGCAACCTGCTGGGCGACCTGCTCACGTTCCCGGAGCTCGCGGACGCCACCATCGCCCTTCACGACATCGACTCCGAGCGGCTCGACACCGCCGAGGGGATGGCCCGGTGGACGAACCGCGAGCTCGGCGCGGGGGCGACGTTCGAGGCCCACCTCGACCGGCGCGCGGCCCTGGAGGGCTGCGACTTCGTGGTGAACATGATCCAGGTCGGCGGGCACGCGGCCACGCTGATCGACTTCGAGGTGCCGGCCCGGTACGGCCTGCGCCAGACGATCGGCGACACGCTCGGCGTGGGCGGGATCTTCCGGGCGCTGCGGACGATCCCCGTCATGCTCGACATCGCCCGCGACATGGACGAGCTGTGCCCCGACGCGTGGCTCCTGAACTACACGAACCCGATGGCGATGCTGTGCTGGGCCACGTACGCCGGCTCGCCGATCCACCGGATCGTGGGCCTGTGCCACTCGGTGCAGTGGACAACCCGAGGCCTGGCCGAGCTCGTCGGCGTGCCCTACGAGGACGTCGACTACCTCGGCGCGGGCGTGAACCACCAGGCCTGGATCCTGCGCTTCCGCCGCCGGGGGCAGGACGGCGGCGACCTCTACCCGCTCCTCGACGCGGCGATCGAGCGCGATGCCGACCTGCGGCGGCGGGTGCGGGTCGAGATGTACCGCCGTCTCGGCTATTTCCCGACCGAGTCGAGCGAGCACTCCTCGGAGTACCTGCCCTGGTTCCTGCGCGACGACGCGCTGATCGACCGGTACCGCCTGAAGGTGGGCGACTACGTCGGCCGCAGCGAGGAGAACCTGCGCCTGTACGAGGAGCAGCGGCAGCAGCTCGCCTCGGGCGGCACGTTCGAGATCGAGCGCAGCCTGGAGTACGCGTCGCTGATCGTGCACTCGGTCGTCACCGGCGAGCCGCGGGTGATCTACGGCAACGTCGCCAACGAGGGGCTGATCGAGAACCTCCCCCGCGGCGCCTGCGTCGAGGTGCCGTGCCTCGTCGACGGCAACGGCGTCCAGCCGACCGCCGTGGGCGCGCTGCCGCCCCAGCTGGCGGCGCTCAACCGGACGTTCCTGAACGTCTGCGAGCTGACCGTGCGAGCGGCCCTCGAGGGCCGCCGCGACCACGTCCTGCATGCCGCGCTGCTCGACCCCAACGCGTCGGGCACCCTCTCGCCGGAGCGGATCGCCGCGCTCGTGGACGACATGATCGACGCGCACGGCGATGCGCTCCCGGAGGAGATCCGATGAAGCGTCTGTCCCTCAGTGTCGCGGCCGTCGCCGCGCTCGCCCTCACCGCCGGCGCGGCCCACGCCGCCGCGACGCGGATCCCGCCGCCGACCGCGCATGGGACGCTGCGGATAGCCGGGCACCTCCGCGACGGCGGCACGGTCGCCGCCCGCGGCCTGCGCTGGCGCCCCGGCGCCCTGCCGCAAGGCGACCGCCTCCTGAGCTTCACCGTCGCGACCACGTGGGAGGCGTGCGCCTCGCCGGCCGGCCCGTGCGTCCCCGCAGCGGATTCGACGGCCACACCGTTCGCGGCCCGCCGCTACGTCGCCGGCCACGCCGACGTGGGCCGGTACCTGCGGGTGACCCAGACGGCCGCCGAGACCGTCGAGACCGATCCGGCCACCTTCACGTTCCACGTCCTGCGCGCGTCGCGGACGTGGACGGTCCGCCGGCCGGTCGCCGCCTATCGGGCCGGGAAGGCGCCGACCACCGCCTTCGTGAACGGCCTTCCCGAGCGCCGCACCGGCTCCGACAGCGAGCGCTTCCAGCTCGCCGCGCCGCACTTCAACCCGGCCGACGGCGTGCCAGCGCTCGCGTACCGGATCGACGGCCGGCCCTGGGCGGCGGTGCCGTCCGGGCGCGTCGTCTGGACGGGCCTGCTCGGGCGGGGCACGCACCGCGTCCAGGTGCGGGCCGCCAGCAGCGCCGGGACGACGACGCGGTCGTTCCGCTGGCGGGTGACGGCGCTGCCCGCGCCGCAGCCCTGCCGCGGGTGCTGGCGCCCGCCGCACCTCGACGCGACCGGGCATCCGATGCGCTGGGACTGGCAGATCGGGCGGGTGGCCCCGCTCGAGCGCACCGGGCGGCGAGCGGTCGACATCTACGACATCGACGGATTCCTGACGACAGCGGCCGAGCTGCGGGCGCTGCACACAACGTGGCAGGCGGCCACGCTGCCGCACCCGCGCGCGTTCTGCTACCTCGACCTGGCGTGGGAGGAGTACCGCCCCGACGGCACGCCGGGCCAGGGCAGGTTCCCGGCGCGGACGCTCGGCAACGTCTACTACGGCTTCCCGCAGGAGCGCTGGCTCGACGTGCGCCAGCTCGACGCGCTGAAGCCGCTGATCGAGCGCCGGATCCGCATGTGCGCCGCGAAGGGGTTCGACGCCGTCGAGCTCGACGACATCGACAGCTTCGACCCGCCCCGGACGACCGGCTTCCAGCTGACGCCGGGCGACTGGCAGAACTTCCTCGCGTTCACCGACAACGCCGTCCACCGCAGCGGGATGGCGGTGCTGTGGAAGAACTCGCCGCTGCTGGCCTGGTGGGGGCGCCGCTACGCCGACGGCGCGGTCGTCGAGGAGTGCTACGCCTACGGGCCGTGCTTCTCGGCCGGCCTGGCCGGGACGAGCGCCTACGGGATCAGCTGCACGGCGCTCGCCGGCCCGCGGCCCTGCGGCTGGGACGCGTTCACGAGCCGGGGCAAGTGGGTGGGGGAGGACGAGTACCGCGAGGACGGGCTCGTCTGCGCGCCCGGCCGGGACTGCACCGGCCGGCACGCGTACTCCGCCTTCTGCCGCGCGGTCTACTCACCGCCGAACGGCTTCTCGGCGCTGCGCATGACCGACGAGCTCGACGGCTCGGTCTTCCAGCCGTGCCCGTCCGGCGTATGACGGTGGGATAGCGACGACGGGGACAGTCCCTCGGGGGCTGTCCCCGCATCTTTTGCGTAGGTCTGTCCGCTCGCGGGTATGAGCCGCCTACGTGTCCCGAGGTTCCTTCCAGGTCGGCAGGTGGCCGCGCTTGGCAATTATCGGCCTGCCGGCCCTGCTGGCCACGGGCTGTAACTCGAACCAGGCGATCACCAACCCGGCCACGGGCCCGGCCCGCGACATCAACACGCTGTGGTGGGCGATGCTGGTGGGCGCCGTCATCATCTTCGGCGTGGTCGTGGGGCTCCTGGTGGTCGCTTTCGTCCGCCGCAACCGCGACGAGGGACCGTCCCACGACGACCGCGGGCCGTACATGGTCATCATCGGCGGTGGGCTGGCCGCGCCGATCGTGTGCCTCGCGATCCTGTTCGGCTTCGTCATCCACGTGATGCCGGCGACCTCGGCTCCGCCCGGCCCCACGAAGCTGACGATCGACGTGATCGGCCACCAGTGGTTCTGGGAGGTGCGCTACCACGGAACGCCCGCCGTCACCGCCAACGAGATCCATATCCCGGCCGGGACGCCGGTCGACGTGCGCGTCACGACGGCCGACGTGATCCACAGCTTCTGGGTGCCCCGGCTCAACCGCAAGATCGACATGATCCCCGGCCGGGTGAACCGCATCGAGCTCGATGCGCCCGACCCCGGCGTCTACCGCGGCCAATGCTCTGAATTCTGCGGCGTCGGGCACGCGCAGATGGCGTTCTTCGTGATCGTGCAGCCGCCGGATCAGTTCCGGACATGGCTCCGGAACGAGGAGGCGCCGGCGGCGCAGCCCTCGGGCTCGCAGGCCACGCTCGGAGAGCACGCCTTCATGACCGTCGGCTGCCAGAACTGCCACGAGATCCGGGGCACGGCCGCGGCCGGCCGCGTCGGCCCCGATCTCACGCACGTCGGCAGCCGGCGGACGCTCGCGGCGCTCACGATCTCGAACACCCCGCGTTCGCTGTACCAGTGGATCACCGACCCGCAGCGGATCAAGCCCGGCGCGCGCATGCCCGGGTTCGCCTCGCTGCCGGCCTCCGAGCGGCACGCGCTGGTCAGCTACCTGGAGGGCCTGCGCTGATGACCGTCGGGACCGTCGCCCGGGAGCGGATCGAGCGCCTCGACCGGATCTGGGAGGAGCGCCCCGGCTTCACCGGCTGGCTGACCACCACCGACCACAAGCGGATCGGGATCCTCTACCTGGCGACCTCGCTGGCCTTCTTCGCCGCCGGCGGCGTCGAGGCCCTCATGATGCGCAGCCAGCTGGCGGAGCCGAACGAGCGCGTCCTCAGCCCCGGCACCTACGACCAGCTGATGACGATGCACGGGGTGACGATGATCTTCCTCTTCGTCATCCCGCTGTCGATCGGGTTCTTCGGGAACTACCTGGTGCCGCTGATGATCGGAGCGCGCGACATGGCGTTCCCGCGCATGAACGCGCTCAGCTACTGGCTCTTCCTCGGGTCGGGCATCCTGCTCTACGCGGGGCTCCTGCTCGGCCACGGCCCCGACGCAGGCTGGTTCGACTACGTCCCGCTGGCGTCACGGAAGTACAGCCCGGGGCCGGGCATCGACTTCTACGCGCTCGGGCTGATCCTGAACGGGATGTCCTCGACGGCGGCTGCGGCCAACTTCCTCGTCACGATCTTCCGCCTCCGCGCGCCGGGGATGTCGCTGAACCGGATGCCGCTCTTCTGCTTCGCCATCCTGGCCACGTCGTTCTCGCTGGTGTTCGCACTGCCGGCCCTGACGACCGACCTCGTGTTCCTCGAGCTCAGCCGGAAGTTCGGCCTGCACTTCTTCGACGTCGGCCGCGGCGGCGACCCGCTCCTCTGGCAGGACCTGTTCTGGATCTTCGGCCACCCCGAGGTCTACATCATCGTGCTGCCCGCGTTCGGGATCGCGACCTCGGTCATCCCCACGTTCACGCGCCGGCGGATGGCCGCGTTCCCCCTGGTGGCGCTGGCCGAGCTCCTCGTCGCCTTCATCGGCTTCGGGGTGTGGGTGCACCACATGTTCGCGACCGGCCTGCCCGAGATCGCGCTGATCTTCTTCGCCGCGGCCAGCCTCATCATCGTCATCCCGAGCGGGATCCAGATCTTCGCGTGGTGCATGACGATGGTCACCGGCAAGCCCGAGTTCCGCACGCCGCTGCTGTTCATCGTCGGCTTCATCCTGTTCTTCGTCTTCGGCGGGCTCTCGGGGATCATGCTGGCCGCGGTCCCGTTCGACCAGCAGGTGACCGACACGTACTTCGTCGTCGCCCACTTCCACTACGTGATCTGGGGCGCGGCCGTCTTCCCGCTCCTGGGCGGCCTCTACTACTGGTTCCCCAAGGTCACGGGCCGGATGTACCACGAGCGGCTGGGGCAGACGACGTTCTGGCTCGTCTTCATCGGGACCAACGTCACCTTCTTCCCGATGCACATCTCCGGCATGCTGGGGATGCCGCGCCGGGTGTGGACGTACCCGAGCGCGCTCGGCTGGGGCCCCGAGAACCTCGTCTCGACGGCCGGCGCCTTCTTCCTGACGGGCGGGCTCGTGCTGCTGGCCGCGAACCTGGTCGTGAGCGCGTGGCGCGGCCCCGCGGCCGGCGCGGATCCGTTCGGCGGCGCCACCCTCGAGTGGACGACGAGCTCGCCGCCGCCGGCCTACAACTTCGCGGTCATCCCCAAGGTGACGAGCGCCTACCCGGCCTGGGACGAGGAGGACAGGCAGACCGACGCCGGCCGGCTGGAGCGGGGCGAGCTCGTCCTCGAGCAGGGCCACCGGACGCCCGGGACGACGCCCGTCGACGGGCACCTGGGGGAGATCCTGGAGATGCCGTCCGAGTCGCCGTGGCCCTTCGTGCTCGGAGCGCTCGCGACGATCGGGTTCGCGTTCATCATCGCCAATCACCTCGTGATGGCCGCGAGCACGTTCGGCCTGGGGGCCGTCGTGCTCGCCGCCTGGCACTGGAAGGAGCCGGAGGAGGCATGACGGCCGCCGCCACCCGACGTGTCGCCCGCCCGAGCGGCTGGTACGGGATGCTGATCCTGGTCGCCACCGAGTCGTCGCTCTTCGGCACGCTCATGGCCACCTACGTCTACCTGCGGTTCCAGACCGCCGTGTGGCCGCCGCGAGGCGTGGCGGCGCCCAGCGTCACCGTGCCGACCGTGCTCGCCCTCGTCCTCGTCGCGTCGGCCCTCCCGATGGCGTACGCGGCCCGTGCGGCCGGGCGAGGCGATCGGCGCCTCGCGCTGGCGGGCATCGCCTGCGCCCTCGTCGTGCAGGCCGTCTACCTGGGCTTCCAGGTGCACCTCTACTTCGACGACGTCTCCCGCTTCTCGCCGCGCCTCGACGCCTACTCCTCGATCTACTTCACCCTGCTCGCCGTGCACCACATCCACGTCGGGATCGGCATTCTCCTCGACGTCTGGCTGCTCGCGCGGCTCTCCCGGCGCCTGACGCCGTACCGGCGCACGGCCGTCGCGGCCGTCGCGTTCTACTGGTACTTCGTCGCCGTCGTCGGGCTGTTCGTGACCGCGACCGTCCTGTACCCGTCATGGTGAGCCTGGGCCGGTCGCCTCGCCTGGTGTCGGGGATCCAGTGGTACGCGTCGCTCGGCCCGCCGTTTGCCTGGGTGGTGCAGCTCTTCCTCGGGTACGCCTACGCCCAGGCGTCCTGTGGCGCGGCGCAGGTGAGCGCCGGCGTCGGGTTTCACACGTGGCAGGTCATCGTCGGGGTCACGATGGCCCTGGTGGCGGGCGGGGGATGGGTCGGAGCCATCGCGCTCCACGCCGCGGTCGGCCGGGGCGAGGTCGACGACCCGCTCGGCCGGGTGCGGTTCATGTCGATCCTGGGGATGGTCGTCGGGACGATCTTCGTCACGCTGATCCTGTACACGCTGGCCGGCACGGTGGCCCTGGACGGGTGCCGCCCGTGAGCCGCCGGGCGCTCCTGGCAGCCGCCGCGGTCGTCGTCGCCCTGCTGGCGGCCAACGGCCTCGCCGCCGGCGGGACGGGCGACGCGGGTGGGGAGCAGGTGTCGCTCATCCAGCGCGGCGCCGGGCTCTTCGCGGCCGGCTGCTCCCAGTGCCACGGCATGAATGGCGCCGGCAAGCAGAAGCCCGGCCCGGTGGGCGGCGTCAACAACACGGCGGGCATCGGGCCGTCGCTGCGCGGCGTCGGCGCGCTCGCGGCGGACTTCTATCTCCGCAACGGCTACATGCCGCTCCAGAGCCCGTACGAGCAGCCACGCCGCTCGCGCGTGCTGTTCTCGGAGCGCGACCTGCGCGCCCTGACCGCCTATGTGGCGTCGCTCGCCCCCGGCCCCGGCATCCCGCACCCCGACCCCGCGCAGGGCAGCGTCAGCAAGGGCCTGCGCCTCTTCACCGACAACTGTGCGGGCTGCCACCAGATCGCGACCGCCGGCGGATACCTGCCCGACTCCGTGGCGCCCCCGCTCGAGCAGGACACCCCCCGCGAGATCGCCGAGGCGGTGCGCATCGGGCCGAACCTGATGCCGAAGTTCTCGAAGTCGCTCCTCTCCGACCGCGACGTCGACTCGGTCATCGCCTACGTCCAGTATGCGCGTAGCCCGGACGACCGCGGAGGCTGGTCGCTCGGCCACATCGGGCCCGTGCCCGAGGGCCTGGTGGCGTGGTTCGTCGCCGGCATCGTGCTCGTCGCTGTCACCCTGACGGTGGGAAGGAGGATCGCGTGAGGCGGTTGTGGCGCTGGATCCTGGTGGCGTTCGTCTGGCGGGCGGCCCGCGAGGAGGAGCCCGGCGAGGAGCGGCCGCCGCGCATCGTCCCCGACGGCGCGCCGTCACCGCGGGCCGAGCTGGTGGTCGTCGCCCTCCTGGGGCTGGCCGCGCTGAGCGCCGTCGCGTTCATCGCCGTCTACGCCTTCGACCGCATCCCCGACCAGACCCAGTACCTCGGCATCGCGCTCGGCTGCGCGTTCGGCTTCCTGGCCGCCGCGCTCATCGTCGCCGCGCATCACCTCGTCGTGACCGAGGAGCTCGAGGAGGAGTACGGCCGGCCCCACCCTGGAGAGGCCGACCGGGTGGCGCGGGTCGTGACCGAGAGCGGGGGCCGTCTGCGCCGGCGCCGGCTGCTCGCCGGCGCGGCCGGAGTGGCGACGACCGCCATCGGGCTGGCGGCGATCGTGCCGGCGGCGTCCCTCGGGCCGATCTACAACCTCGGCCGGTTCACCCGCACGCCGTGGCGGCGCGGGCGCCGGCTCGTCGACCAGAACGGGCGCCCGATCCGCGCCGCCGAGATCCACCCGGCCGAGCTCTTCACCGCGTACCCCGAGCACGCCGACCCCGAGCAGCTTGGCGCGCCCGTCGTGCTCGTCAAGCTCGAGCCCGACCAGCTGCACCTGCCGCCGGGGCGGAAGGGCTGGGCCGCCGACGGGATCGTCGCCTACTCCAAGATCTGCACCCACGCCGGCTGCGCGATCGGCCTCTACCGCACACCGCTCTTCCCGCCCGTGGACAAGCCGCCCGGGCTCGTGTGCCCGTGCCACTACTCCACGTTCGACCCGGAGACCGGCGGCACGGTCGTGTACGGCCCGGCGGGGCGGGCACTGCCCCAGCTCCCGCTCACGATCGACGGCAGCGGCAACCTGCGCGCCGCGGGCAACTTCTCGGGGCCCGTGGGGCCGTCCTGGTGGGGCGTGCGCAACCGCAGGGTGTCGTCGTGATCGAGCGGACGACCCGGACCCTTGACGAGCGCTCGCACACGGCGCCGTTCGGGTTCAAGGCGTTGCGCTACATCTTCCCCGACCACTGGTCGTTTCTGCTGGGCGAGATCGCGCTCTACTGCTTCATCGTGCTCGTCGCCACGGGGACGTACCTGGCGCTGTTCTTCGACCCGTCCACCGCCCAGACCGTCTACCACGGCAGCTACGCGCCGCTGAACGGCGCCCACATGACGGAGGCGTACCGCTCGACCGTGCGCCTCTCGCTCGACGTCAAGGCCGGCCTCCTGATCCGCCAGACACATCACTGGGCGGCCGACGTGTTCGTCGCGGCGATCGCGCTGCACCTCATGCGCATCGTGTTCACGGGGGCGTTCCGCAAGCCGCGCGAGCTGACCTACTACATCGGCCTCACGATTCTCGGCCTGGCGCTGCTCGAGGGCTATCTGGGCTACTCGCTCGTCGACGACCTGCTGTCCGGGATGGGACTCGCCATCGGGTACGGCGTCGCGCTCTCGATCCCGCTCGTCGGTGCGAACCTGGCCGCGCTCGTCTGGGGCGGGCCCTTCCCCGGCGATCCCGCGTTCTGGTCGCGCATGTACATCGCCCACGTGTTCCTGCTGCCCATCCTGATCGCGACGCTTATCGCGCTGCACCTGTTCCTGGTCTCCTCGCTCCATCACACCCAGTTCCGGGGCGGGCGCAAGACCGAGAAGCGACTGGTCGGCGTGCCGTCGTTCCCGGGGCAGGCGCCGCGCTCGCTCGGGCTCATGTTCGCGGTCTTCGCGGCGCTCTTCCTGCTCGGTGGCCTCGTCCAGATCAATCCGATCTGGATCTGGGGGCCGTACCACGTCGCCGACAGCACCAACGGCGCCCAGCCGGACTGGTATCTCGGATGGCTGATCGGGGCGCTGCGGCTCATGCCGTCGTTCGACGTCGTCATCGCGGGCCGCACGCTCGTGCCGAACCCGTTCTGGGGCGGTGCGCTCCTGCCCACGGCCGTGTTCGGGGGACTCTTCGTGTGGCCGGCGCTCGAGCGACGGTTCACCCGTGACCGCCATCCCCACAACCTGCTCGACCGCCCGCGCGACGCCCCGCGGCGCACCGCGTTCGCGACGGCGGTGCTCACGTTCCTGTTCATCGTCTTCGTCGCCGGCTCGGCGGATCGGGCGTACGTGCTGATGGGATGGAGCTACGCGACCCAGATCGACGTGTACCGCGTCGGGGTGTTCGTGGTGCCCGTCGTCTCCTACTGGCTCGCGCACAGGATCTGCGTGGAGCTGCTGCGCAACGAGCGGGTCGAGGCGAGCCGCCACGCCGCCGAGCTCGAGGCGGAACAGGCGGCCGGCGGTGGCTGACCCCGGACTGCTCGCGCTCGACAGCCTCAACCTGGTCGTGCCGGCGGCCGTGTACCTCGCCCTCGTGCGGCGGGTGCGGCGGTCCGGCGGCGAGTGGCCTGCGGCCCGCACGGCGGTCTTCGTCGCGGCCTTCGCGGTCGCCGCGGCCGCGACCTCGACCGCCGCCGACGACGCCGCCCGGCGGTCGCTGGCCTGGCACATGACCGGGCAGATGGCCCTGCTCCTGCTCGTCGCGCCGGCGATCGTCGCCGGGCGCCCGCTCGAGCTCTACCGCCGCGCCCTCGGCCGGCGGGCGTCCGTGACGCCGTCGCCGGCGGCCGCGTGGATCGCCTTCGTCGGCATCCAGTGGCTCGTCCACCTGCCGCCCGTCTTCGCCTTCGGCCTGCGCCAGCCCGCCGCCTGGGGCGCGATGCACTGGCTGCTCGTCCTGGCCGGGATCGCGTTCTTCGCCCAGGCCGGCGCCGGGCGCATGCACCCGCTCGCGCTCGCCCTGTACACCGCGGCCGCTATGCCGACGACGGACGCGATCGGGCTGTGGCTGCTGCTCGACCCGCACGTCGTCTACCCCCACTACGCCGGGGCCGGGGCGCTCGCCGACCAGCAGGCCGGCGGCGCCATCATGTTCGGGGCCGGAAACGTGCTTCTGCTGGCCGCCGCCTGGATCGCGGGGCGCTACCTGTGGGAGGGCGTCAGCCCGCCTGCGGCGGCTGGCCGTGACGGTACGTCTCCGCGGGATACAGAAGGTCGGCGCTCGCCAGCGGGAGCTGGCCCGTGAGCGGCTGACCGGGCGACTTCACGGGGTAGTAGTGGATGCGGCCGCCCGCGATCAGGACGCTCCAGCGCTGCGTGATCCAGAGGTTGCCGTCGGCCCGGATCTCCCACGCGAACCGGTCGAGCGGGCGCACCGCCGGCCCGGCGGTGCGGGCGCCCTGCGTGTCGAACTGGCTGCCGTGACACGGGCACGAGAACCCGCCCGGGGTCGCCTGCGCGGGGCAGCCGACGTGCGTGCACCGGTTCGAGAAGACGACGAACTTCGCGTCCGGCGCGAGCCAGTCGCCGCTCGGCCGGCCGGTGTGGTGGACGTAGGCGAGCCCGCTCGAGACGAGCGGCTGTGCCGGGTCCTCGACGTACGGCGCCGGCGTCGGCGCGAACCGCCGCTCGCCCGTGAACCCCTCGACGGGGCCGAGCGCGACCGGCCGGAACGTCGCCTCCGTGCCGGCCGATGCGAGCGCGTAGCCGGCCACCGGCACGGCGATCACGCCGCCGACGGCGGCCCCCACGCCGACGGTCGCCGCGCCCAGCAGGCTGCGCCGGGTCGTGGTGCTCCTCCGCTTGCCCAAATGGATCATCCCTCTCAACTGACGTCGTGGTCGTTCTGTCAGTGGGGATACCGGGCGGGCCGAGCGGCGGTTTTCACCGAACCGTCAGTAGCGCCAGCGGTAGGCGTCGGCGAGCTCCTCTTCGCCGAGCGCGCCGTGCGTCTCGCACTCGCGCCGCCGCACCGCGGCGAACGCGCCGTGGAGCACGTCGCCGAGCACCCGCCGGGCGAGGTCGCTGCCCTCGAAGAGCCCGGTCGCGTCGGCGAGCGACGTGGGCAGCCGGGTGATTCCGCGCCGGGCGAGCTCGTCCCGGCCGAGCGTCGACGGGTCGTCCTGCACCGGCTCGGGCGGCGCCAGGCCGCGGTCGACGCCGTCGGCGGCCGCCGCGGCGAGCAGCGCCATCACCAGGTAGGGGTTGGCGCCGCCGTCGCCCACCTTCACCTCGAAGTTCGCCGACCGCTCCCGGCTCGTCACGGTGCCGGGGATGAAGCGCACCGCCGCCTCGCGGTTCTCGACGCCCCAGCACGCGTACGCGCCGGCCCAGTGATGGGGCTGGAGCCGCAGATAGGCGGCCGGGCTGGGCGCGAGCACCGCGAGCAGGCCCGGCAGGGCCTCGAGGACGCCCGCGAGCGCCGCTGCCCCGGCGTCCGTCATCCCGGCCGGCCCGTCGCCGCCCTGCATCAGGTTCGCGCCGTCCCGCCAGGCGCTCAGGTGGGCGTGGCAGCCGTTTCCGACCTCGCCGGCGAGCGCGGTGGGGGCGAAGCTCACCCGGAAGCCGTGGCGGCGGGCCGCGAACCGCATCTGCGTCCGCATGAACACGAACGTGTCGGCGGCGGCGAGCGGGTCACGCGCGGCCACGGACACCTCGAACTGGCCCGGGGCGTACTCGGGGTGGAACTGCTCGACCTCGACGCCGGACGCCTCCAGGGCCTCGACGAGGTCCAAGAGGAAGCCCTCGAGCAGCGTGAACGCCGTCGTGCTGTACCCGGGCCCCTCGTGGGCGGGGCGGCCGTCCGCGTCGAGCAGGGTGGCCTCGATCTCGAACGTGGCCCGCAGCTCCAGCCCGGCGGCGCGGGCCGCCTCGACCGTGCGCCGCAGGGCGGTGCGCTGGCAGGCCGGCACGGGTTCGAGCTCCTGGCTCAGCTGGTCGACCGGCGCCCAGGCCCAGCCGGGCGCCGCCGTCAGGATGCGGGCGGCGCCGAGGTCGGGCACGAGCCGCATGTCGCCGCTCGGGTTGTCGAACGGCGCGACGTCGGCGAAGAGGTCGTCCGTGCCCGCCGCTGCCCAGATGTACGCCATGCCGACGCCGTTCGTCGCAGCCCGCTCGAGCCGGGCGATCGGGACGGCCTTCACCCGCGTGATGCCGCCGTTGTCGACCATCGTCATCGCCAGGGCGCGCACCCCGGCCGCCTCGAAGCGGTCGCGCGATGGGCGGACGAGGTCGTCGCCCGGCGAGCTCACCCCGGCGCTCCCAGACCGTGCAGGCGGCGGGCGTTGCCGCCCATCACGTCGGCGCCGATCCTGGCGGCGGCGGCGCGGTTCAGCTGCCGGCGCTCGACTCCGGTCTCGAGCACGCGGGCCAGCGCCTCGCGGGCAAGGTGGGCCGAGAGCCAGATCACCTCCGGCTCGCTGGCCTCGTCCGAGCCGTACATGACCTTGGCCGGCGGCGCGATGCCGAGCAGGATCTCGAGCCGGCTGTCGATCGCGAGGCTCGCCCAGGGCGTCGAGAGCGAGGTGTCCAGGTAGACGTGGGGGAGGATCGAGGCGACGAACGCGCCCTCCTCCACCCACGGCCAGCCGGAGTGGATCAGCACGACCGGCTGGTCCATGTGCGCGGCCAGGACGGGGAAGAGGTCGGAGGGCCGGGCGTGCTCGAGCACGATCGCCGGATCGCCGCCGCCGCAGTGGATGTGGACGGGGATGCCGGCGCCGCGGGCGACGGCCAGCGCCCGCCGCAGGAGCGCGTCGCGCACGGGCTTGGCGTGCTCGCGCGTCTCGGTCCACCCGTCGCTGCGCCAGCGGGCGAAGGCGGCCTCGCAGTCGCTCGGGCTCCACTCCGCCACGTCGAGCCCGGTGCGGTACGCGATCACCGACTTGAACGCGATCGATCCGTCCGCGACCGCCTCCTCGAGCCCGGTTGTGAACGCGTCCGCGAGCTCGGCGTACGAGCCGGCGGCGTCGCGGGCCTCGGTGATGATCGGCTCGATCCGGCATACCCGGTGCACCCGCAGGCCGACCTCCTCCCCGAGCGCGCGCCCGTCGATCCGGGGCAGCGGGTAGCCGTCGTCCATGACGAGGTCGTCGACGCCCGCGTCCGCCCACAGGCGGCGCAGGTAGGCGCGGTGATCACCGAGGGCGGCGGTGCGGGCGGCGGCCAGGCCGTCGCGGGTCGGCTCGCAGCCGAGGATCGCGCCCAGCCGGTCGGCCATCGCGACCGCGATCGGCGCGGTGTCGGTCGTCAGCTCGAGGATCTCGCGCAGGCCCTCGTCCTCGAGGCCCGAGCTCACGAGGCACATCCCGAGCATCGTGATCCGGTCGAGGAACCCGCGCTGCGGCAGGGCGGCGACCTCGTCGCTGCGCCAGCCGTGGCAATGCACGTCGACGGCGGACGTCCCCTCGAGCAAGTCTGACACCGGCCCCACCCTTTCGTCTCGTTGCCGGCGCGGATACTCTCACGCCGTGCCCGATTGCGTCTTCGAGGAGATCTCGGCCCATGTTGACCGGTACACGCCCGACGACCGCACCGACCGACCGGCCCTCGGAGCCATCCGGGGCGAGCGGGGGACGCTGCTCGTCGAGGGCGGGGCGTCGGCCGCCCACCTGGGCGCGTTCGCGGCGGAGCTCGCAGCCCGCGGGCGCCCGCCTATCGTCGGGATCGTCCTCACCCACTGGCACTGGGATCACAGCTTCGGCTCGGCGGCGGTCGACGCGCCGGTGATCGCCCACGCTGATACGGCAGCGGAGCTGGCCGTCCAGGCCGCATACGACTGGTCGGACGCGGCCCTCGAGAAGCGCGTCCGCGACGGCCGCGAGATCGCGTTCTGCGCCGACTGCCTCCGCCTCGAGATCCCCGACCGGTCGGGCCTCCGGATCGTCCTTCCGGCCGAGACGTTCACCGGGCGGCATTCCGTCGACCTCGGCGGCGTGGGCGCCGACGTCGTGCACGTCGGCGGCGACCATGCCGGGGACTCGTGCGTCATCCACGTGCCCGGCGACGACGTGCTGTTCCTGGGCGACTGCCTCTACCAGCGCCTGTACGCGCCGGAGCCGCTGCTGACGATCGCGGCCGTGCGGGCGCTCGTCGACCGGCTCGAGCCGTTCCCGGTGGCCGTGGCGGTGGAGGGCCACGACGACGGGACGGCCGGCGCGGCCGCCTTCGCCGACCGGCTGGAGGAGCTGCGGCGTGCCGCCGACCTGGTCGAGGCCGACGCGGCCGCGGCGTCCGCGCTCGTCGCGGGCGACGAGGACATGGAGGAGCTGGTCGGCTTCCTGCTCGTCGGCGAGGGCCAGGCCCGCTAACACCGCGCATGACCGGACCCGCCAATAGGGGTCAGACCCCGTTTGGCGGGTCCGGCCGCTGTGCTGTGCGGAGACCGCCCGGTGGCTACTGCTCGTAGTGCTCGACGGTGTCGGCGCTGCGCGCCTGGGCGTCGTCGGGGTCGAGCCCGAACTCCCTCTTGGCCCGCCGCTGGCGCAGCAGATCCCAGCAGCGGTCGAGCGAGACGCGGATCTCCTCGAGCCGCTGGTGGTCGCCGGCCTCGAGCCGGCCGTGGCTCTCGCGCTCGAAGAGCTGCTGCTCCTCGGCGACCAGCCGGTCGATCCGGCCCAGAACCTGGTTGTCGTCCATCGCTCGCTCCTCTCCGTGCCGCGGCCGCCTACCGGCGCCGGGCCTCCTCCTCGACCGTCCGCTCGGCGGTCGGGATGGCCTCGAGCCGCTCGTCGGGGATGCGCTCGCCGCTCTCGACGGAGAGGCCGTACTCCCCGCTGCGCAACCGCTCCTCGGCCCGCTCGACCGCGGCCAGCTGCACGCGCAGGTCTTCGGCCCGGCCCTCGTCGAACTCGTTCTGGTAGGTGTCCGAGGCGTCGTCGGCCATCTCGACCGTCGACAACTCCTCGCTCGGCTCGATCACCGCGCCGCGCAGCGCCGACTCGATGCGCGCGCGCTCGGCGGCGAGCAGCTCACGCGCCCGCTGGTCATCCATCTAGCCGACCCTCACCGGTAGCGGTAGACGATCCGGCCTCGGTTCAGATCGTACGCCGACAGCTCCACCTTGACCCGGTCGCCGGGCAGGATGCGAATGCGGTAGCGACGCATCCTGCCGGCGATGTATCCGGTGGTCTCATGGCCGTTGTCGAGCGCGATCCGGAAGAGGCCGTTGCGGAGCGATTCGGTGACCTCGCCCTCAACTTCGACCTTTTCTTCCTTGACGCTCATATGGCTCCTCTCAGCCAGCCGCGGTGACGTCGGTCGCCTCGGGGCCCTTCTCGCCCTGACGGGCCTCGTATGTGACCTTCGCGCCCTCGGTCAGGCTCTTGTAGCCCGTACCCACGATGGCGCTGTGGTGGACAAACAGGTCCTTACCGCCCTCGTCGGGCTGGATAAACCCTTAGCCCTTCTGGTCGTTGAACCACTTCTCAGTTCCGGTTGCCATGAAACACCTCCCTTCCACTCTCACGAACGAGTCAGGAAGGCGAAGCGCGCAACCGTCGAACGTCCTAAATCGTACGGAAGCGTACCAGGCACCGTGTCCATTCGCGCAAATACGCCATCGGGGGGAGGGTGGACGCGGGCGAGAACGCCGATGTAGGCGGACGATGTCGCCGAACCACCAGATCGCAACCGCCGCGGGCGGCGCGCGCCTCGAGCTGCTCGGATTCGACCTCGCGGCCGCGTTCCACGAGTCCCCGCTCGGCATCGTCATCCTCGACCGGGAGGGTTGCTGGCAGGAGGCGAACCCGGCCTGGTGCGAGATTCTCGGCCGCCCGCGCGCAGACCTCCTGGGGCGCCACTTCAACGAGCTGACCCACCCGGACGACCTGGGCACGGGCGTCGACATGCTGGCGACGCTGCAGGGCGGCGCCCGCTCCGTGCAGGCCGAGAAGCGGTATCTGGACGCCGACGGCGCGGTCGTCCACGTCGCCGAGTCGCTCACGGCCCGCCGCGACGACGAGGGCCGGATCGTGCGTTACGTGGCCCACATCCGCGACACCACCGCCCGCGTTCACGCCGAGGAGGAGCTGGCCGAGTCGGCGCGGCTCTTCCGGGACGTGCTCGAGAACGTCGACCTGGCGGCGCTGAACATGGACGCCAACGGCGCCATCACCTACTGCAACCCGGAGCTGTGCCGCCTGGTGGGCTGGTCGGCGGAGGAGCTGCTCGGCCGCGACTGGTTCGAGATCTGCGTCCCCCGGGACGACGGCGAGGCCCGGGCGCTGCACGGCGAGGGGATCGCGACCGGCCGGATCGAGCGCCACCACGAGGGCCAGGTGCTGACCCGAAGCGGCGAGCAGCGCACGATGCGGTGGTCGCACACGCTCGTGACGAACACCGCGGGCCGCCCGATCGGCACGACCTCGCTCGGCGAGGACATCACCGAGAAGGTGGCGGCGCAGCAGGCGCTCGCCCATCGCGCGACGCACGACCCGCTCACCGGACTCGCAAACCGCATGCTGATGGACGAGCGGCTCGCCCAGGCGGCCGCCGACTCCGCCCGGCCGGTCGCGGTGATCCTGTGCGACCTGGACGGCTTCAAGCGGGTGAACGACCGTCTCGGCCACGCGGCCGGCGACGAGGTCCTGCGGGCGGTCGCGGGCCGACTGCGCAGCATCTGCCGGGCCCACGATCTGGTGTGCCGCCCGGCCGGGGACGAGTTCGTCATCGTGCTCACCGGCGAGCGGGGCGAGTCCGCCCGGCACCTGCGCGGCACCTGCGCACAGGTCGCGAAGCGGATCGACGGGGCCGTCCGCCAGCCGGTCGTGGTCGACGGCGGCAGCGCCCAGGTGGGCGTGTCCGTCGGCATCGCGGCGATGCTCGGCCCGGGGCGGGGCGCCGAGCACCTGTTGCGCGCAGCCGACCGGGCCATGTACCGCGACAAGGGCAGCCGCAAGCGCTGACGCGTCAGGCCGGCTGGGCGACCGGTCGCGGGGGTATCAGCCCCAGCTGGAAGAGGACGCCGAGACGGTCGGGCACGCCCCAGTGCTCGACCATGAGGCCGTCGACAACCCGGACGGCGTCGAAGACGCAGATCCGCATCGTCCGGCCCGTGGGCGGGTGGCCCATGAACGGGCCCTCGTGCGTGCCGGTCGCCGTTATCCGCGCCCAGGCGGCATCGCCCGACACGACGAGATCTTCGATCTCGAGATGGAAGTCGGTGAAGGCCCGGCGCAGCGAGGTGATCACGGCGCGCACGCCCTCGGCGCCGGCGGCGTGACCGGGCCCGAAGTCCTGGTGCTCGGCGAGCTCGGGTGAGGTGACGGCGTCGCAGACGCGCAGGTCACCACCGTTGAAACCCTCCTCGATCAGGCGGCGTAAGACACGCTCAGGCTCGGTCATGCGATACTCCCTTCAACCTTCACAATATTGAATACAGTTCTACTGTATCAAATATGAGCGATGAGGGAACCCCAAGACGCGCGTACCGGTCGGACCGCCGCCGCGAGCAGGCGCAGGAGACACGCAGAGGCATGCTCGAGGCGGCGGGGAGGCTGCTCGCGGAGCGCGGTTACGCCGGGACGACGATCGCCGCGGTCGCCCGGGAGGCCGGCGTCGCGCCCGAGACGGTGTACGCCGCGTTCCGCAACAAGCGCACGCTCGTCGGTGAGCTGGTGCGCGCGTCCGTGCGGGGAGCCGGATCGGCGCCACCCGCTTCGGAGCAGGCGGGCGCCCGGGCCCTCGCGGCGGCACCGACCCAAGTCGACCAGATCCGACTGTTCGCCGGCGACGTCTCCGCCCGCCTGGAGCGTGTCGGGCCCGTGCTCGAGACCCTGGCGTCCGCCGCCGACCCGGAGCTCGCGCAGCTGCGTGCGAACGTCGACCGCGACCGGCTCGAGGGCATGCGCCGGTTCGTGGCGGCGCTCGAGCGGCCCGGACCGCTTCGCCTCGACGCCGCTGCGGCGGCCGAGACGGTGTGGGCGCTCGCGAGCCCCGAGCTGCACACGCTCCTGCGGAGCCGGCGCGGGTGGCCCCCCGAGCGGTACGCGGCGTGGCTGGAAGAGATGCTCGCGGCGGCGCTTCTGCGCTGAGGCGCGCGGGGCGTGGGCTCAGGCCTGGCCGACGAGGACGCCGACGAGGACGACGATCGCGCCGCCGAGCGTCACCTGGATCAGCGACCGCGACAGGGTGACGGCCAGGAACCGGCGCCGGAGAAGCGCGATCGCCACGAGCTCGACGCTGACAACGGCGATCGCGATCGGGAGGGCGACGCGCAGGGTGTCGATGATGAACGGGAGCGAGTGGAAGGTGCCGCCGAGGAAGGTGGCGCCACCGGTGATGACCCCGCGGGCGGCCCCGTCGCCGCGGCCGCTGATGCTGCCGTCGTCGGAGAGCGCCTCGGAGAGCCCCATGCTGATACCGGCGCCGAGCGATGCCGCCAGCCCGACGAGCAGCGCGGCATGCGGACCGGCCAGGAAGGCGGTCGCAAAGATCGGCGCCAGCGTCGAGACGGTGCCGTCGATCAGGCCGATCAGGGCCGGCTGGACGATCTGCAGCAGGCGCTGGCGATCGTCCCGGGACTCCCATGCCTGGATCGGGTTCGCGGTCATCCCGGGCAGTCTAGCAAGCGAGTTGTAATAAGGTTCGCCTTAGTTTTGCTACCATTTGTCGAGAATGGACGCGATCACCCTCGATGCCGAGCTCACCGCCGTGCTGCACGACCGCGGGCAGCGGGTGACGCCGCAGCGGCTGATCCTGCACCGGCTGCTCCGCGCCGGCCCACAGCACCTGACCGCCGAGGAGCTGCTGGCACACTCGCGTCCGCAGCTTCCCAACGTGTCGCTCCCGACCGTGTACGCGACCCTCGACCTCTTCGAGGAGCTCGGCGTGATCCGCCGCGTCGCCGGCACCGGCCCCGCGCAGGTGTACGACTCCCGCGCCGAGCGCCACCATCACCTGCGCTGCGTGCGCTGCGGGGCGGTCAGCGACCTCGATGCCGACATCGATGTCCGCGCGGCCGCGCGCGCGGCCGAGGGGCGGGGTTTTGCGCCCGAGCGGGTCGAGGTGACCGTGACCGGCCTCTGCCGGGCCTGTGCCGCCGCGGGCGCCGCCTCCGCGGTCTGAGCCCGGAGCGGCCGCGGTACCCTGGAGCCATGCCCCGCCGACCGACAAGCGACCGGGATTGCTCGCGTGCCCTGTGGCTGCTCGGGCTGTCCGCGCCGGTCACGGCCGACGAGCTGACGGCCGCCTACCGGGCCCGCATCTCCCAGGCGCATCCCGACCGCCACGTCGGCTCGGCCGAGCGGTCCGAGGCCGCCAACACGCTCACGCGCGCACTGAACGACGCCCGCGCCACCGTCGCCGAGTGGATCGGCTCTGGCCGCGACTGGCCGGTCGCTGCGGCGCACGCCGTGAACGGCTCGTCCCGGCCCGCGTCCCGGCCGCCGCGTCCCGCCGAGCCGGCCGGCCCGGCCCCGGTCTGCCGCCGCACGGGCCTGCGCGCCGGCGACCTCGTGCGCGTGTGGCCCTACGACGGCGACGCCCGCGCCGTCGCCGGGACGGTCTTCGCGAGCCGGTACGCGCCGGCCTGGGTCGTGCTCGAGGACGGCTCCGAGGTGCCGGCGGAGCGCGTGCGGCTGGCGTCCTTCGCGTGCCCGGTGTGCGGGATCTGCGCCGGCCCGCCCGTCGAGCACCCGACGCTGCGGCCGTGCCCCGAGTGCCTCGTCGACCTGCGCCGGCTCGAGCGGCACGCGGCCGAGGCGGGCCGCGTCCGCAGCGCCATCGAGGCGCGCGCCCAGGCCGGGATGGCGACCGCGGAGGGCCTCGGCGACGCACGTATGGCGGAGCGGGCCCGCGACCGGCGGGGGTGGGCGCGGCGGCTGCGGTCGGCCCCACCGGACGACCTGCACGCGGCCCTGATCTCCGCGTTCACGAACGCGTTCGACCGCTGGGCCGCGTAGCCGCGCCCCCAGGGCCGGCCGGGTCGCGGTGCTAGAATCCGGCCCGTAGACCGCTAGTTGCAGGAGGCACGATGCATGTCTCGGAGATCATGCAAACGGCCCTGGTGACGAGCCCGCCGGAGGCGAGCGTGCTCGAGGTCGCCCGGCTGCTCACGCAGCGGCGGGTGGGCGCCTGCCTCATCGTGGACGGCGGCAACCTGGCCGGCATCTTCACCGAGCGCGACCTCCTGCACGTCGTGGCCGCGGGCGAGGACGCGCGCGATCGCCGCGTGGCCGACGTGATGACCCGGGACGTGACCATGGCGCCCCCGGACGCCGACGTGCTCTGGGCCGCCGAGACCATGCGGCTGAAGCGCGTCCGCCACCTCCCGGTGGGGGAGGGCGGCCACGTCGTGGGCATCGTCTCCATCCGTGATCTCTACGCCGCCGCCGAGGCCGTGCTCCGGCTCGACCCGCGCGGCGCCGACACCGCCGGCGACATGCTCGCGGCGGCGGGAGGCTGACCGAGAGGCACCGACGAAGGGAGCAGCATGCAGCAGCAACACGAGGACACCGGGTTTGCGATCCGCGTAGGCCTCCTGGCCGTGATCGCGTTCATGTCATGGCCGGTGTGGATGGCCATCGTCGCCGGCCAGCGGTCGTTCACCGCGGCTGTCGCATGGTCGCTCGCCGTGCCCGTGCTGCTCACCCTGATGGTGCCGTTCGTCGGCTTCCGCTGCGCCGAGCGCATCCACCACGCGTTCACGCGGCTCGAGCACGTGCTGCACATCGACACGTTCGTCCACGACCACCTCCCGCACCGCCACGCCTGAGGCGCTTGGCGGGGCCAGCCCCCGCCAAGAGCAGGGCCTGGCCCCGTGAGTCTCAGACGGCGGTCGCCGAGCCGAGCCGGCTTGCGAGGGCCCGGCCGGCGAGCTCGATCGGCTCGAGGTCGTGCGCGTCCGGCAGGCTGAACAGCATGCCGTCGACGCCGGCGTCGAGGTACGCGTCCACCTGCTCGAGCACCGAGTCGGGATCGCCGGTGATGAACGAGGTTGCGACCGACTCAGGCGAGAGCTTGCGCGTCTCCGCCACCCGCTTCGCGTTGCGCTCCGCCTGCGCCTGGGTGGCCGCGATGTTCAGCGGGCCGAGCCGCGTCTTCGTGATCTCGGCCGGGTCGCGGCCGATCCGCTCGCAGCTCTCCTCGAGGATGCGCACCTTGCGCTGAACCGTCTCGACGTCGCCGAAGAAGTTGCAGGCGTCGGCGTAGCGGGCGACCATCGGGATCGTGCGCTTCTCGCCGCTGCCGCCGATCAGGATCGGCGGCCCGCCGGGACGCACCGGGCGCGGGAAGTTCAGCGCGGCGTCGATGTGGTGGCGGACGCCCTTGAAGCTCGGTGCATCCTCGGTGAACATGGCCCAGCAGATCTGGACCGCGTCCTCGAGCCGCTCGAACCGCTCCCGCAGCGGGGGGAAGTCGAAACCGTAGCCGCGGTGCTCCTCCTCGTTCCAGGCGGCGCCGATGCCGAGGATCGCCCGCCCGGAGGAGACGATGTCGAGCGTGGTCGTCACCTTCGCGAGCAGGGCCGGGTTGCGGTAGGTGACGCCGGTGACCATCGTGCCGAGCTGGGCCCGCGTCGTGCGCGCCGCGATCCCGCACAGCAGCGAGTAGGCCTCGAGCATCGGCTCCGTGCGCTCGCCGACGTTGCGGATCTGGTACAGGTGATCCATCACCCAGATCGAGTCGAACCCCGCGCGCTCGGCGGTCGCGGCAATGGCCGCGATCCGCTCGAAGAGCTCCGCGTCCGGCACGCCCGGATAGGTGAAGCTGTTGATCTGGAGCCCGAGCCGCGTCACCGGCTCGCGAGCGCTCGTTGCCATCTCGCGTCCTCCCCTCGACTACGGCGAGAGGGTACCCCGCTGCCGGGAGCGGTAGGCCCGCACCTTGTGCCGGCTTCCGCACACGGCCATGTCGCACCACAGGCCCGAGCGGTTCCGGGACCGGTCGTAGAAGGCCCACTCGCACTCCGGGCCGGCGCAGGCCTTGAGCCGCGCCCAGCTGCCGTCGAGCATCGCCGTGCCGGCCGCGGCCAGCACCGTCGCCAGGAACCCGCTCCCCCGGAGGGTCGCGGCGCCGTCGGAGCCGACCTCGACCCGCACCGGGACCTCCGCGGACATCCGGTTCACCAGGGCGGACGCCCTGGGGTCGGGGGCCGCGCCGCAGTTCACGCGCAGGAGCGCCCGCAACGCCTCGCGCAGCTCGACCGCGGCGGCGAGGTCACGATCGCCGGGCGGCGGACCGGTGTCCGCCAGGCCCCGCTCCCCCAGCCATGCGGAGAAGGTGGCGGGGTCGGCGAGAAGATCCCGGCCCTCCTCGGCGTCCAGGGTGTTGACGAACTCCTGCACCAGCCGCAGCGGCCCGGGGGCAGGGGCACGGCCGGAGGGCTCGGTCATCGTCATGACACCACTGTAACAGTTTAGGTGGTAACCTATCGGGTACAAGGCCGACGAGAGGAGGGATCACGATGCACGCCGAAACCTGGCTCGCCCTTCGCAACTTCGACTGGCAGGCGCATACCGACCGCGGACGCCGCGAGGCCGACCGCGCGGTCATGCGGCGCGTGATCGACCCGGACGCCCCGCTCGACAACCGGGCGCGCGCGCGGCTCGAGAAGCTGCGCTCCGCCGCCTACCGGGCGACCCTGGCGCGCGTCCTGCGCCAGAACCTCGAGCTCGGCGCGGCCCGGTCTCGCCTGGCGCCGCCCGTCGCGCGGCTGCTGGCCCGGAATCCGGCAGACGCGACCCTGATCGCGGCCGGGCTCGAGGACGGCGACCCCGATCCCCGGGCCGTCATCGAGACCGAGCGGCTGCTCGAGGCGGCGGTGCCGTCGCCGGAGCGCCTGGCCTGGATCGTGCGCCTGCTGGCGCCGTCCCGGGCGCCCGCGCGCGCGGAATCAATCGTCTAGGCGGCTGCGGCCGACGCGGCGACCGTCTCGAGCGCCGCGGCGATGCCGGCGGCGACCCGTTCGAGCTCGGCGTGCGTGATCACGTACGGCGGCGAGATCTGGAGCGCGCGGCCGGCGAGGCCGCGGGTGAGCACGCCGTTGTCGCGGCAGGCGTGCACGGCCCGATCCACGATGCCGGGGTCGGCGGCCCGGGCGTCGGTGTGCAGCTCGACGGCCGCGAGCAGGCCGAGCCCCGACCGGATCTCGCTCACGAGCGGCGCCGAGCGCAGCGGCGCGACGGCCGCCGTCAGGATCTGCTCCATCTCCGCGACCCGCTCTACCAGGCGCTCGCGCGCCATCAGGTCGAGGTTGGCGAGCCCGGCCGCGCAGGCCGAGGGGTGGCCCGAGTACGTGAAGCCGTGGCGGAACAGGGTGCCCGGCCGCGTCCAGAACGGCTCCTGGATGCGCTCGCTCGCGATGACCGCGCCGAGGGGCAGGTAGCCGGACGTGAGGGACTTCGCGCACGTGATCAGGTCGGGCTCGATCCCGAGCCGCTCGCTCCCGAACCAGCGTCCCAGGCGTCCAAAGCCGGTGATCACCTCGTCGGCGATCAGGAGCACGTCGTGGCGCCGGCACAGCTCCTGCACCGTCGCCCAGTAGCCCTCGGGCGGGTGGAGGATGCCGCCGGCGCCGATCACCGGCTCGCCGATGAAGGCGGCGATGGTGCCGGCCCGCTCGGTGAAAAGCGCCTCCAGCTCCGCGGGATCGTCGTGCGACACGGACGCGACGTCCGGGATCAGCATGCCGAAGCCCTCGCGGTTCGAGGGGATGCCGGCGAGGCTCGTGCCGTAGGCGTTCATGCCGTGGTAGGAGTGGCGGCGGTGGACGATCACCTGCTTGTCCGGCCGGCCGAGCGCGTGCCAGTAGCGGCGGGCGAGCTTGGCGGCGGTGTCGACCGCCTCCGATCCGCCGCTCGTGAAGAAGACCGCGCCGCCCGGGAACGGCGCCAGCGCCGAGACCCGCTCGGCCAGGTCGAGGGCGGGCCGGTTCGCGAGCCGCTCGAAGGTGTCGTAGGCGGCCAGCGTCCGCATCTGCGCCGCGGCGGCGTCCGCGATCTCGGCCCGGCCGTGGCCGGCGGCGCAGTACCACAGCCCGCCGCGGGCATCGACGTACTCGCGCCCCTGCTCGTCCCACACGGTGGCGCCCTCGCCGCGGGCGATGACCACCTCGGCGTCCTGCACGACCGCCATGTCGGCGAACGGATGCCAGAGCCGGGTCATCGGGCAGACGATACCAGCGCGTCGAAGAGCGGCCGCCCGGAGCCCGGGACGTCCGCCTCCGGGTGCCAGAGGACGCCGATGCAGAAGCGGGCGCCGTCGCGCTCGAGCCCCTCGATCGTCCCGTCGTGCGCGTGGGCCGTCACGGACAGGCCCGCGCCGACCGTGCCGATGCCCTGGTGGTGGTGCGAGCGCACGTGCGGCCGCTCGCCGACGATCTCGCGCAGCCGCGAGCCGGGCTCGGTCACCACCTCGTGCTCGCCCCAGGTGGCGTCGTCGAAGCGGTGGGGCGTCTGGTCGGTGACGTCCTCGAGGTGCTGCACCAGCGTGCCGCCGCAGGCGACGTTCAGAAGCTGGATCCCGCGGCAGATGCCGAGTACCGGCAGGTCTCGCTCGAGCGCGCCGCGCAGGACGGCGAGCTCCGCGCCGTCGCGGCGGTGATGCTTCGGGCCCGTGCGCGGGTGGGGGTCGTGGCCGTACAGATCGCTGCCGACGTCCTCGCCCCCCGCCACCACGAGGCCGTCGAGCATGTCGAGCACGTCGCCCGCGTCCTCCTCCCAGAGCGGGTCGGGCGGCAGGACGATCGCCCGGCCGCCGCCCAACCGCACCCCCTCCACGTAGCCCTGGGCGATGAACGCGGCGTCGAGCGCCCACGCGTCCATGACGGCATGGCGCCAGTAGCTGGTGATGCCAATCGTCGGCCGGCGCACGCGGTGGATCATGCCCGGCCGGGGCCCCGAACGCTCCCACTCGATCGGGGCCCCGGCCGGAACGCGCTCAGTCGCCCGAGACCGGCTCCAGGCCGGTCGAGTCGAGCGGCACCGCAACGGCCCTCGCGCGCACGTCGGCCGCGAGGATGTAGCCGATGACCCCGATGACGAGGATGATCGCCAGGGTGCCGAGGGTGAACACCTCGAACCGCAGCCGCGTGACCCCGTAGTTGTCCATCACGCTGTAGGAATGCCCCGTGACGCTCTCGAGCGTCCCGGGGAAGAGCGCCACCCAGGAGCCCAGGACCATCCACAGCGTGCAGAGCCCGGTGCACACCCACATCAGGCCGTCGCCGGACTTGCCGAGCCGGTAGGGCCGCGGCACGTGGCCGTGGCTCATGCGCAGCTTGATCGCCGCCGGGAAGATCACGAGGTAGGAGAGCAGGGTCGTCGACGTGGCCAGGTAGAGCACGACCGTGAAGGTGCTGGCCGCGCTGGCCGAGCCGCTCAGCAGGTACACCGCGGCGAGCATGAAGATCGTCGAGGTGATGCCCGACATCACGTTCACGCGCACCGGCGTGCCGAGACGGGCGTGGAACCGGCCGAAGTAGCCGGGGAAGGCGCCGTCGTAGGCGGCGACCGCGAGGATGCGGTCGGAGCCCATCATCCACACGGCGCCGGAGGTGACGAGGGCGAAGATGAACCCGAACACCATCACGTCGGTGAGGAAGTTCTGGGCGCCGCCGTACACACTGAAGGTGGTGCGGACGGCGTCGAGGAACCCGCCGATGCCGGTGACCTTGCCGGACGGGAGCACGGCCAGGATCCCGAAGACCGGGATGGAGTAGGCGAGCACCGTGATGATCGCGCTCTGGAGCACCGTCACGGGCACGTCGTGCTGCGGGTTCTGCATCTCCTCGGCGGCCCCGTTCTGGAGCTCGAAGCCGACGTAGTTGAAGAGCAGCAGCGGCACCAGGCCGAGGAAGACGACCAGCGAGCTGGGGTTGAAGTCGCCGGCCCCGTAGCCGTGGACGCCGTGCTCGACGCCGTAGATCAGCACCGTGATCGAGAAGAACGCGAGCACGCCCACGCGGACGATGGCGCCCACGTTCGGGATCCACTTGCCGTGCCGCAGCGAGGCGATCGCGACGCCGATCGAGATCCAGATGAACGCGATCTTGAAGATCATGTCGCCGACCGTGAACCCGGACCCGATCGGGTGCAGGTTGTCATTCCACGCGGCGGATGCGATGAAGCACAGCGACCCGCCCACCCAGAGCGGATTGGTGACCCAGTAGAGCACCGCGCCGAGCCCGGCGGGCAGCCGGCCCCAGCTCATCTTCATCCACTCGTACGGGCCGCCCTCCTGGGTGAAGGCCGCGCCGAGCTCGGCCATCACGAGCGCGTACGGGAACACGAAGACGAGGCCCAGGATGACGAGCCACGTGAACGTCTGCGCGCCGAAGCTCGAGACCTGCCCCAGCGTGTCGAGCCCGACCAGCGCGCACACGGTGAAGAAGAGCATGTCGAACCTGCGCAGGCTCTTGTGCAGGTGTCCCTTCTCCTCGAGCGCCATGGCGGTCGTCGTCTCGACCGCCCCTCCCTCAGATGGACTCATGAGACCCCTTCCTATGACCACGGTCAGCGCCGGTCTGGACGGGCCGGCGACGATGGATGGCCGATTATGGCCGAAACGCCGGGTGTTGCCTAGGGAACCGTCGGCCCGCTCACAAGGCGGGGACAGTCCCCGTCTGCCGGCACGGTCCTACGGGCGGCTCGCGCCGCCCCTAGGCCGGGACGCTACGCCGAGGTCGGCAGCGTGAGGTCGGCCAGCGTGGCGGTACCCAAAACCCGCAGGGCCGGATCGATCGCGGCCATGCGGCCCGCCACGGCATCCTCGAGGTCGCTCGCCGCCGCGTCGGCCAGCTCTCGGCCCGCGGCGGTCAGCTCGGTGCGGCCGTACGCGCCGTAGCGGACGGCGAGCCCGCGCGCGCACAGGCGCAGCGCGATCTGCTTCGCCTGGCTCTGGCTGGCGGCCAGCTGGGCCGCCAGGCGGGTCGTCTCGAGGGGCTCCTCGGAGCGCAGCAGCA
>JAICJC010000122.1 GCA_025928655.1 Thermoleophilia bacterium
CCGCCGTCGCCCGGCCGGGCTGGACGGGCGAGATCCTGGGCCTCGGCGGCAACGCCCGCCACTTCGGCGACCTCAACCTGGGTGGGCTGCTCGGGGCCGAGCATTTCACCGTCGGGCCGGTGGAGCTCGTGAACGTGCCCGCGTGGCCGGGGCGGACGCTCGCCTGCCTCGAGCTCGCCGTCCTGCTGGTGTCGGCGCCTGACGGGCCGGTCGGCGTGCTCCTGCTCCGCGGCCGCGAGCACTACGACGGGCCTGGACTGTCGGTCCAGGCGACGTCGCCCGTCGACGGCCTGGCGCAGCGGTTCCTCGCGGACGTCCGGGAGCTCATGGACGAGCACGACGTCTACCGCGGCCAGGTGATCACGATCGAGTTCGACCGGCACGGCTCCGGCGAGATCGCGTTCGGGGAACGACCGCAGATGGACGCCTCGGATCTCGTCCTGCCGCCGGGGGCGCTGGAGAAGATCGAAAACCACATCCTCGGCCCCACCCGCCATCGCGACCAGCTGCTCGCGAGCGGGCGTCACCTGGCTCGCGGCATGCTGCTGTGGGGGCCGCCCGGAACCGGGAAGACGCACACGGTCCGGTACCTCACGAGCCGCCTGACGGATGCCACGATCATCCTGCTGTCGGCCGGCACGCTCGGGATGATCGGCGCGTTCGCGACGCTGGGCCGCAGGCTGGCGCCGGCGGTCGTCGTCCTCGAGGACGTCGACCTGGTCGCCGAGCAGCGGTCGTACGGCCCCGGAGGGACCGCGAATCCCGTGCTGTTCCAGCTCATGAACGAGATGAGCGGACTGGCCGAGGATGCGGACATCGCCTTCGTCCTGACGACGAACCGGCCCGACGTGCTGGAACCGGCGCTGGCGGCGCGCCCCGGGCGCGTCGACCTCGCGGTCGAGATCCCGCTCCCCGACGCGGCGGCCCGGGCGAAGCTGATCGAGCTCTACGCGCGCGGCCTGCAGTTCGACGTGCGGGATTTCGGCGCGATCGTCGAGCGGACCGAGGGCGTGACCGCCTCGTTCGTCAAGGAGCTGCTCCGCAAGGCGACACTCATGGCGGCCGCGGACGGGCGGGCGAACGTGACCGATGCGGACGTCGGCGCGGCCCTCGACGAGCTGTGGGAGCACGCCGGCGCCCTCACCCGCGCGCTGCTGGGGTGCGCCCGGACGACGCTGACCAGGGCCAGGACGCCCCCCGCCGGGGGCATCCAGGGCGCGGGTGGACGACCTTCCCCGGACCGGGCTGAGGCGCACCTCCGCTAGGAGGTCTCGACCGCCTCCTCGCCGCTCGGCCCGTCGCGCCGGATGCGGTCGGCCCGCTTCTCCAGCATGTCCCCGATCACCGCCTGGAGCGTCCCGGCGATCGGGATCGCGAGCAGCGCCCCGATCAGCCCGAGCGCGTCGCCGCCGATGAGGACCGCCAGGAGCACCGTCAGCGAGGAGAGCTGCACCGTGCGGCCGTAGATGAGCGGCTGGAGCACGTGGTTCTCGATCTGCTGGTAGACCATCACGATCACGAACATCGCGATGCCGGCGGTCGTCCCGGAGAGGAGCAGGGCCGCACCGATCACGACGATGGAGCCGATCGTCGCGCCGACGAGCGGGATGATGTCGAACACCGCCATGAACACCGCCAGAGCGAGGGAGTACGGCACCCCGAACGCGTACAGCGCCACCCAGGTGACCGCGCCGCAGATCACCGAGATGACCAGGTTCCCGAAGACGTAGCCGCCGACCTGGCGGTTCGCGTGCTGGGCGATCGCCACCGCCCGTTCCCGCTGGTGCGGCTGCAGCTGGCCGAGCGCCAGCCGGGACAGGTTGGGCAGCTCGATCAGCAGGAAGATCATCAGGAACAGGG
Source organism: Thermoleophilia bacterium (assembly GCA_025928655.1). Lineage (GTDB taxonomy): Bacteria > Actinomycetota > Thermoleophilia > Gaiellales > JAICJC01 > JAICJC01. Next base: position 1,861 of record JAICJC010000122.1, read on the forward strand.
TGGTCGTGACCGCGACGACGCCGCCGAGGACGGTGCCCGCCGTGCCGAACACGTAGCCCGGCACCGCGTCGGCGTGTGCGCGGGCGTGCTCGACCAGATGGAACCGGGTGTCGAGACGCGCGAACGTGTGGTTGTGCCTCGCGTCCTGGAGCGCGTTCGGCAGGCCGGTCGTGAGGTCGTCGACCTGGCTGACGAACGGCGCGACGAGCGCGGCCAGGGTGGCCAGGAGCACCACCAGGAACCCCAGGAAGACCACGATGGCCGCTCCCGTGCGCCCGAGCTTCGGCTCGAGGCGCGCGACGAGCGGGTTGAGCGCCACGGCCAGGAAGAGGGCCGCAGCCGTCCAGATGAAGACGTCACGGATCTGGTAGGCGACGTTCCCGGCGATGCCCAGCAGGAGCAGCCCGGCCATCAGCTTGGCAACGGCCCAGCCCGAGACGTCAAACTCGATGCGCCTCGACCCCTCCCCGCTCGAGGGGCGGTAATCGGAGTGCGTCGTGCTCGTGTCGGGGCGATCGATCGTGCGCATGGGAGCTCGGGGGCGGGACGTGGCGGCGCCCGGGCGCCCGCCTCGGCCGGCGTCACCGATCGTCGGTGTTGTCCTTGGCCTTCCGGGTCTGCGCCTCGACCGCCTCGCGCCGGCGCTGGTCGGCGGGATCGCCGGGTTGCGACCACCGGCCGTCGCGGTACTCCTCGCGCCGCTCGCCGGTGTCGGCTTCGCGGTCGTGCTCGGCCAGCTTGCGCCGGCCGCGCTCGGGATCGGTGGACTCGGGCATGGCACTCCCGTACCCGGCGGCTCGTACCGGAAAACGGCACGGCACATCCGTGAGCCGGGCGTTTCTCCGGGTCGGCGGCGGGGTAGCGGGGCGGTGTGCCGAACACGGGAGAGGACGGGCGCTGGACGCGACAGGCGGCGAACGAGCGCCTGATCCGCGAGTTCAACTACGAGAAGAACCTGGTCGACGGGGCCGACGGGCGCCCGGACGAGGAGCTGCTGTTCTACTGCGCCTGCGGCCGCGGCGACTGCGACCGGCGGCTGTGCCTGTCGATCGCCGAGTACCGCGAGGCGCACGCGACGCCGCACCGGTTCATCGTGGATCCGGACCATTTCACGCCGCACATCGAGCGGATCGCCGAGCGGCATCCCGCGTATCTGGTCGTCGAGAAGCTGCCCGCCTACCAGGGCGCCGACCCGACCGCGGAATAGCGCCGCCGGACCCGCCAAACGGGGTCAGACCCCTTTTGGCGGGTTGGTCCGAGGTTGATCATATGCCGATATCGGCATATGATGGTGAGATGGCCCGATCCTCGACGACGGCGGACGTCTTCAACGCGATCGGCGACGCGCGCCGGCGCCGGATCCTGGACGTCCTGATCGGGGGCGAGAAGCCCGTCGGGGCGATCGTGGACGACCTCTCGATCCCCCAGCCGCAGGTCTCGAAGCACCTCCGCGTGCTCAGCGAGGTCGGGCTCGTCACATCGCGGGCCGAGGGCCGCTGCCGGCTGTACCGCCTGGAGGCCGCCCGCCTGCGGCCGTTCCGGGACTGGCTGGCGCAGTACGAGCAGGTGCTGAGCGCCCGGCTCGACCGGGTGGACGACTACCTCCAGGAGCTCCAACGACAAGGAGAGCAGCAGTGACTCCCCACCGGCACGGGACCGCCGTTATCGAGTTCCCGAACGATCTCGAGATCGTCGCCACCCGGGCATTCGACGCGCCCATCCAGCTCGTCTACGACGTGTTCACGAAACCGGAGCACCTCCGCAGGACCATTGCGCCGTTCGGCGAGCGGGTGACCGAGTGCTCGATCGATCTGCGGGTGGGGGGTGGCTACCACTTCGTCTTCGTCACGGACGACGGAGTCGAGTGCTCCTTCCGCGGCACCTTCCTCGAGGTCGAGCCGCCGACCCGCACCGTCCAGACCTGGCTGTTCGAGGGGTGGCCGGATGCCGAGGCGGTCGAGACCATGGAGCTGCACGAGGCGGCCGGCGTGACGACGCTGACGTACCGGTTGGCGTTCCGCGATCAGGCCGGCCGCGATCACATGACGAGGTTCGACGGCCTCGAAGCGAACTTCGACAACGTGGAGGACCACCTGGGGTCGCTACTCGGCGCCGGCGCCGACCCCCGCTGAGTCGCCGCAGTACGCATCGATCCAGGCGGTGCGCCCCCCGTCCTCGGTGAAGAGCACGGGGAAATAGTCCTCGGTCATCTCGAGCGACCCCACGCGCATGTACTTCGAGTAGACCGGGTGCCGGTTGACCGGGTGCCACGTGCTGCGCGTCGTCACCATGTGGCTGATGATCGACCGGCGCTGCGCGTCGGCGTGCTCGTTGGGAGGCGAGCCGTGAAAGCACCAGCCGTCGTGGAACGCGGCGCCGCCGGCCGGCACCTCGATGGGCGCGAGCTCCCAGTCGTCGTCCGGCGCGACCTGACGCACGTAGCCGAGCCAGTCGTCGGGGGCGTGGAACTGGCCGCCGGTCGGCAGGTGGCCCCACCGGCCCGACCCGCGCACGTAGTAGATGGTGCCGGTATCCCGGGCCGTGTCGTCGAGGGCGGTCCAGCAGGTCGTCATGTTCGGCGGGTCGAGGAACCGGGTGTACGCGGCGTCCTGGTGGGCGAGCAGCGACTTTCCGCTCGGCGGCTTCCAGATCAGGTTGTCGTGCAGCAGCCGCATACCGGGCTCCCCCGCCAGACGCGCGGCCCACCGTCCGGCCTCCTCACGCAGCACGGTGCGGGCGAGCACGCGGTCGCTCTTCCACGTGTTGCACAGCTGGCGCGTCCTGTCGGGCGGGGTCACGCCCGGCTCGTAGTTGACCTCGTCTGGCTGCAGCCCGGTCTCCCACTCATGCGCGAAGGCGCGCTCGAAGCGGCCGAGCACCCGCTCGACCTCGCGCGCGTCGAGCCAGTCCGGCACGACCAGGAAGCCGTCGGCGCGGTAGCGGTCGATCTGCTCGGGCTTGGGCTCGAACTGCATCAGCATCGCGACCCTGAAGAAGGGGCGCAGCCGAGGATACCGCCGGGTGGCCTGGTTGGGCGCTTGCGCCCTGGCGACGCGGTCGTCCGTCGCGAGCGGCCGGGACGAGCGATACTGGCGCGGTGGACGAGCTCCTAATCGAGGGCGCGGCCGTGCTGCCCGCGGCCGGCGCCGAGCCGCTCGAGGGCGCGGCGGTGCTGGTGCGCGACGGCCGGGTCGCCGAGCTGGGTCCGGCGGACGAGCTCCGCCGGAGCCACCCGGAGGCCGGGCGGGCCGGCGGCGCGGACTGCCTCGTGATGCCCGGCCTCGTGAACGCCCACCAGCACGCGGAGGGCGTCTCGACGGCCCAGCTGGGGTTCCCGGACGAGCCGTTCGAGCCCTGGATGGTGCTGATGCACTCGCTGCCCACGGTCGATCCGTACCTGACGACGTTCTACAAGTCGATGCTGATGCTGACGAGCGGCGTCACGACCCACGTGCACAGCCACTTTCCGGCAAAGGGCGGCTACGAGGGCTCGGAGGCGTATCTGGATGAGCTCGAGCACTCGTTGCAGGCGCACCGCGAGGCGGGCCTGCGGACGGCGTTCGCGCCGTACTGGCGCGACCGGGGCAGGTTCACCTACGACGACGACGACCGCTTCGCGGCCGCGCTGCCCGGCGACCTGGCCGGGGAGGTGCGGCGGCTGACCGGCGCGCCGATCTCGAACGCGATCTACATCGAGGCGATCACGGAGCTGGCCCGCCGGCTCGACGGCGACCCGCTGATCGGCGTTCAGCTCTCGATCGCGGCGCCGCAGTGGGCCTCCGACGACCTGCTCGATGCGATCGGGGCGGCGGCGTCCGATCTCGGGCTTCGGATCCACATGCACGCGCTCGAGAGCCGTCGGCAGCGCGACTGGGGCGATGCGGCGCACGGCGGGCGTGAGCTCCACCACCTGGCCGAGCGGGGGGTGCTCGGCGAGGGCACGACGATCGCCCACGGCGTGTATCTGCGCGACGCCGATATCGACCTGCTCGCCGAGCTGCGGGCGATGGTGGCGCACAACTGCTCGTCGAACCTGCGCCTGGCGTGCGGGATCGCGCCGGTTCGGCGGCTGGTGGCGAGGGGCGTCACCGTCGGTCTCGGCTCCGACGACATGGCCGTCGACGACGACGAGGACATGCTGGCCGAGGTGCGGATGGCGCACGTCGCCCAGCGGATCTGGGACGGTCCCGAGCCGCCGCTCGGCGCGGGCGACGTCCTGCGGCTCGCGTGGGAGGGCGGCGCCCGCATCGCGGGCCTGGAGGGATCGGTGGGCCGGCTCGAGCCGGGCTACCTCGCGGACGCGGTCGTGCTCGACCTGGCCGCCGTCCGCGGCGTCTTCGCCTCGCCGCGCCTCGCGTACGAGGACCTGGTGGTCGCGCGCGCCGGCCGCGGGCACGTGCGCGAGGTCGTGGTCGGCGGCCGGGTGCTGGTGCGCGACGGCGCGCCCGTCCATGTCGACATGGACGCGCTGGCTGCGGAGGTCGCCGAGGCCGCGCGGGCGGTCGAGGCCGGGCGCGACCCGGCCCGGCAGGCGTTCCTGGAGCGGCTGCGCCCGTGGGCGCTGCGGCACCCGCCGGCGCTCTGACCGGAGGCCGCGGTCGTCGCCCGGGCCGCCGCGCCTTCTAGTCGTTCTCCCATCTCCCCTCGCTACGGTGCGCGCCGGCTTGTCGCTGGTGTCCCATTCCGCGTCGTTGATCCGTTCGCCGTCCGCCCTGAAGGTGCCGGCGCGCATCGGGGTGCTCTTCTGGGCGTTGAAGCTGCTGACGACCGCGTTTGGCGAGTCCACGTCGGATTACCTCGTTCACAGCGTCAACCCCTATCTCGCGGTGATGGCGGGGTTCGTCGTCTTCGCCGTCGCCATGGCGCTGCAGCTGCGAACGGATCGGCACGTGCCATGGGTCTACTGGCTCGCGGTCGCGATGGTGGCGGTGTTCGGGACGATGGCCGCCGATGCGTTGCACGTCGCGCTCCACGTTCCGTACGTCGCCTCGTCGATCCTGTTCGCATGTTTCCTGGTGGCGGTGTTCACGGGCTGGTCGCGAAGCGAGCCGACGCTCTCGATCCACAGCATCACGACGGTTCGGCGTGAACTGTTCTACTGGGCGGCCGTGCTGGCCACGTTCGCCATGGGCACGGCGCTTGGCGACCTTGTCGCCTACACGCTGGGATTCGGCTTCTTCGCCGCCGGAATCCTCTTCGCGGTGCTGTTCGCGCTCCCGGGTATCGCGTTCTTCGGCCTGCGGATCAACGGGGTCTTCGCCTTCTGGGCCGCGTACGTGATGACCCGGCCCCTGGGCGCGTCGTTCGCCGACTGGACCGGGAAGCACGGGAACGGCGCCCTCGGGTGGGGGGACGGGCCGGTCGCCGGCGTTCTTGCGGCGCTTATCGTGGCGGGCGTGGCGTATCTCACCTTCAGCCCCGGAGACACGGCCGACGCGGCCATGGAGCGGACGCTCGCCGACGAGCCGGCCTGAGCCGGCGGACTCGTCATGGGCGCACGCCATCGCGGCCGTCGCCCGCGCGCACTCTTGATGTCGATGAGGGGGGAGCCCGCCGATCGTCGGCTGTTGTGCGGCACGAGGGAAGGAGCCCTTCACGGACCCCACATACGCACTCATCTTCGGGATGGCGATGTTCGTGCTGCTCGGATTCATCCTTCGCCGCGCCGCCCAGAAGGGCATCCCCAAAGGCATCAACCCGCAGAAGCAGGCGGAGGCACTTCGCCGGATCGAGCGACGGGCGCTCATCTCGGCCGGCGCCGGTGCCGCCATCGGGTTCTACGGAGCCGTCATCGGCAGCCGAGGCCTGTTTGCGGCCGGCTTTTCGTTTGCGATCGTCCAGGCGTCCCTGCCGCTCCTCACCCGAATGGCACGACGCTGAGGCTGCGGCCCACTCGCCGCCGAGATCGTGGAGCATCCGCACGGGGCACACCCCGGCAGCGCCCGGCGAGCTGATCCTGTTAGTGGGTGCCGCTCGTGAGCGTGCGCCCGGTGATGGCGCTCAGCTTGCTCGGCCACACGAGGCGCGAATCGCGTTTGCACGCCGCCAGGTGGTGGCGCTCCGTTTTCCTTCAGGCGCGGTGGAGCGTGACCACGCCCTCTGTGCGGCCGTACTCGAGGTCGTCCCGGAGTGTGTCGGTGATCTGATAGCCGTCGGTGCCTGCGAGTCGCGCGACCTCGGCCGCGATGACGTCGCGGTCCCACAGCTCCTGCAGCGGCAGCCACTCGAGCGGACGCACGCGAGGTGACTCCCACGTGATGCACCCCGCCCGCAGCAGATCCTCATACCAGGCCGCCGCCTCGCGGTGAAGCCGAGGGTAGGGGTCGGCGTCATCCGCGGTCAGTGGCCGGTCGATGAACACGCCCCCGAACGCCCAGCGCCTGAGGTGGTAACCATCCTCGGCCGCACGGCGGATCAGCGCCGTGGCGAGGGCGTGCACGGCGAGCAGCTCCCGATCGTCGCCCCTCACACGCAATCTCGGCGGGGCGGCGTAGCCGGTCTCGCACAGCCGCCGGTAGAGCTCGTCGACGTCGGGGTCATCGGTATGGCATGACGAACGCTGCCAGCGGTAGCCGGGCATCAGGCTTGCCGCCGGTAGAGCGCCTGCAGGCGGCACCACCCGAGAGGGGTCACCGCCGTCGAACCGCCGTGGCGCCCGACATGTCGACACCGCCCCGGCGGCCCGCCTCGCGTCGTTGGCGCCGCCAGATCGTGAAGGCGCCGACGATGGCGCAGCTGAAGAACTCAGGGTAGAGACTCATCCCCACGCGCCCTCGGCCTGGCGGTTCCCGTGCTGACTCATCAGCTCATGACTCCTATCGGCTCGAACCGGTTGTCGCTTGACCGGGTGCCGGAGATGCTCAGAATCCCATGCCGGGCGCATGTCGTTGGCGGTTGCGGCGTTTCACACGTTCTGCCACGTGCGCCGGATGCTTGTAACTGTGCGTGTATGCGTCCAGAAGAAGAAGGGGCGTATCCAAGACCGCCGCTCGTGGCTTGGTTAGGCGGTTTTTCCCCGCACTGGGGCCGCCGACGCTGTGGAGCGGGTGTGCTGGGGCAGCCGTTTGCCGGGCACCCTCGTCGCACCGTTGGCCCGCTCTCTACTGCGGCCGGCTGCGCTCCTCCACGAGACGGCGGGCCAGGTCGCGCAGCTTGACGTTCGCGTGTTCGGAGAGGGTGGTGAGGCGCTGGAACGCTTCATCGTCGGTGATGTGCTCGTGTGGGATTGATCTTGACCCGGCTTGGTTGACACCTTGATAGTTGGCGGCATGGCCGTCGACGAGAGGAGGTCAGCGTTATGGGTCGACCGTCGCAGTGGTCGCCGGAGTTTCGCGACGAGGCGGTGCGGATGTACCGGTCGGGGCGGGAGTCGATTCCCCAGGTGGCCAGGCGCATCGGGGTGCATCCGGAGACGTTTCGAAAGTGGGTTGCGTCGTGCCGAGATCGACGCTGGGGAGCGGGAGGGCTATACCCGGCAGGAGCGGGAGGAGATCCGCCAGCTTCGGGCGAGGGTGCGCCGGTTGGAGGAGGAGAAGGTGATTCTGCAGAAGGCGGCGATCTATTTCGCGAGAGAGACCGATCGGCCGTGAGGGCCTTCCGGCTGATCGACCAAGAGCGGGCGCACCACGCCGTCTGCGTGCTGTGCTCGGTGCTGAAGGTCACCAGGCAGGGCTACTACGCCTGGAAGCGACGATCACCATGCGCTCGCCAGCTTCGCGACGATGAGCTGAAGGCGGAGATCCTGGCGCTCTACGAGCGGAGCCGTGACACCTACGGCGCTCCTCGGATCACTGCCCGGCTGCGGATCGACCGTGGCATCCGGATCGGGCAGAAGCGAGCCGCCAGGTTGATGCGCGAGCTGGGCATCCAGGGCACTGGTCGAGGCAGCAAGGGTGTGCGCACCACGATCCCTGATCGGCGAGCAGCGGCGGCGCCCGACCATCTCGAGCGGGACTTCACCGCCACCCGGCCGGACGAGAAGTGGGTGGCTGACATCACGTATGTCCCCACGCACGAGGGCTGGCTGTTCTTGGCCGGCGTGTCTGACTGTTACAGCCGCAAACTGATCGGCTCGTCGATGCGCGACACGCTCCAAGTCCAGCTGGTCGCCGACGCGATCGCGATGGCCGTCGCCCATCGCCAGCCACCGCCGGGCGTGATCCACCACTCCGACCGCGGCGCGCAGCCCGAGTTCAACCGGTCGTCGCAACACTGCCGGTTATGCGTGTGATGGTAGTGGCTCTTCCGAGGCCGGCCAGCGCGCCCTTGTGGAGCGCTGGCTGGCCGGCCTCGGCGGGCGCGGAGCGCCCGTTTCGGGTGGGGTAGAGCCTTCACCTGCCCAGGCTGGGGCTGAGACGGCTGCTTGAGCGCGCTGGTGTTCTGCGTGGTGTGGCGTATGCCCAGATTCTCGGTGGGGAGTGAGAGTCGCCAACGCCGAGATGTACGGCGATGGTCAGGTGTGGGATGCGGCGCTGGCGAGCAGGTGGGTGTTGAGGGCTTCGGCGGGTGTCTGCCAGGCGAGCGTCTTACGTGGCCGGCTGTTGAGCGCGAGCGCGACGGCGGCGAGGTCGTCGTGGCCGTGCCTGGAGAGGTCGGTGCCTCTGGGGAAGTATTGGCGCAAGAGGCCGTTGGTGTTTTCGTTTGTGCCGCGCTGCCAGGGGCTGTGCGGGTCGCAGAAGTAGATCTGGATGCCGGTGTCGATCCGCAGCTTTGCGTGCTCGGCCATCTCCGCGCCTTGATCCCACGTCAAGGATCGGCGCAGCTGGGTGGGCAGCGTCTGGATCGACGCGGCGATCGCGTCGCGCACAGCGGTGGCGCCGTGTCCGGCCAGCGCCGGCCCGTTCTTCTGGCGTGGCCCCTCACGGTGCCCTTCCATGCGCGGCAGGTGCAAGAGCATCACGAAGCGGGTCGTGCGCTCGACCAGCGTGCCGATGGCGCTGCTTTCCAGGCCGAGGATCAGGTCGCCTTCCCAATGGCCGGGCACGGCCCGATCGTCGGCCTCGGCAGGCCGCTGGCTGATCATGATCTCTGGCTGTACGAACGGTTTGCCGCGGCCGCGGGTGCGCGCACGTGGCACTCGCAGCGCCCGCCCGGTGCGCAGGCAGGCGGAAAGCTCACGGCGCAGCGCGCCGCGGCCCTGGACGTACACGGCCTGGTAGATCGCCTCGTGTGAGATCCGCATCCCCGGATCATCGGGGAAGTCGAGCCGAAGCCGGCTAGCGATCTGCTGCGGACTCCACGAGCATGCCCAACGGCGATCCGCTCGACGGCCGTGGCGGCGGCCGATCCACCGCACCTCAGGCCCCACCACCTGGCTGCCATCGGCAGTCGCGATCGTGCCGGCGAGACGGTCCTGCACGTACGTGCGCAACCTGTCGCTCGCGGCCAGCTTGGACACCTTCGGGCGGCTTGCGCGACGCTCGGCATGCCACTGCGCCGTCGTCGCCCGGTACTCGAGCCGGCCGCCGCGGGTGGCGGCGTTGCGCCGCAGCTCGCGCGAGATCGTCGACGGCGACCGTCCCAACCGCCGCGCGATCTCACGCACCCCATGATCCTGAACGCGCAGAATCGCGATCTCCTCCCGCTCTGCAAACGAGAGGTAACGGCCCGACAGCGGCCGCAAGCTGATCGACGGCATCCCACCAGCTTGACGAAACCAGCGGCTGCCAACCGCCGGCGAGACGCCCGCCGCGACACCCGCCTCCTCGCTCGGCACACCGCCACCAATCGCCCGCCAGAACCGCACACGATGCTCCCGCCGACCAACCGGCGGCCGCCCCGGCGACCGCATCGCCGGCCGCCCCGTCCGCCTCGCTCCCCATCCCCGTCGCCTGCCCATCGCAACCCCTCTCCATCAAGGTGTTGCGACAACCACTTGAATCCGCCCAGTACGGAAGCCTGCTCGTCGGCCGCACGCTCCGCGACGCCGCCATCATCCCCAACATGGGCCGTGTCGGCGACCCCTGGGACAACGCGCTCATGGAAAGCGCG
>JAICJC010000014.1 GCA_025928655.1 Thermoleophilia bacterium
CTGGCCCATGTTCTCCGCGTTGATGCGGAAGTAGGCCTGCAGCGGCAGCTCGACCTGGACGCCCGGCGGCACGTAGATGAAGGAGCCGCCCGACCACACAGCCGAGTTCAGCGCCGCGAACTTGTTGTCGTTGTACGGGATGACCGTGCCGAAGTGCTCGCGGAAGATGTCCTCGTGCTCGCGCAGCCCGGTGTCCGTGTCGGCGAAGAGCACGCCCTGGTCGGCGAGGTCCTTCTGGAGGTTGTGGTAGACGACCTCGGACTCGTACTGGGCACCGACGCCGGCGAGGAGCTTGTTCTTCTCGGCTTCGGGGATGCCCAGCTTGTCCCAGGTCTCCTTCATGCCCGGCGGCAGGTCGTCCCAGCTCGTCGCCTGCTCCTCGACGGGCTTCAGGTAGTAGAAGATGTTGGAGAAGTCGATCCGGCCGAGGTCGCCGCCCCACTTCGGCAGCTCGCGCTCGACGAAGTGGCGGTAGGCCTTGACCCGGAACTCGGTCATCCACTCGGGCTCGGACTTGTGCGCCGAGATCTCGCGGACGACGTCCTCGGAGATGCCCTTCTGGGTCTGGAAAAAGGGGACGAGGTCGTCGTGGAAGCCGTACTTGTACTCGCCCAGAGCGGTGGCCTGGGCCTCCTCGGGGGTGAGCTCGGTCTTAGCCAACGGGAATCGCCTCCTCGTCCACGCCGAACGCGGCGTAGCCGTCGCGCTCGAGCTCGTCGGCCAGCTCGGGGCCGCCCGTGCGGGCGATCCGGCCGTCGACGAGCACGTGGATGACGTCGGGCTTGATGTAGTGGAGCAGCCGCGCGTAGTGCGTGATCACGAGGACGCCCATCTCGGGCCCGGCCAGCTGGTTCACGCCCTCGGAGACGATGCGCAGCGCATCGATGTCGAGGCCGGAGTCTGTCTCGTCCATCACCGCGAGCTGCGGCCGCAGGATGGCCATCTGGAGGATCTCGACCCGCTTCTTCTCGCCGCCCGAGAAGCCGTCGTTCAGGTACCGCGACGTCATCGAGCGGTCGATCTTCAGCAACTCCATGTTCTCCTGGAGCAGCTTGCGGAACTCCGGGATGCGGATCGGGTTGCCCTCGCCGTCGGGCCCGCGCCGGTGCGCGTTCACCGCCATGCGCAGGAAGTTCGCGACGGTCACGCCCGGGATCGCGCTCGGATACTGGAACGCGAGGAAGATGCCGAGCCGCGAGCGCTCGTCGGGCTCGAGCTCGAGCACGTCCGTGCCCCGGAACGTGATGGAGCCGTCAGTCACCTCGTAGGCCGGATGGCCCATGAGGACATGGGCGAGGGTCGACTTGCCGGAGCCGTTCGGCCCCATGATCGCGTGCACGCTGCCACGGTCGATGTCGAGATCGATGCCGCGGAGGATCTCCGCGCCGTCGATCGTGGCATGCAGATTGCGGATGCTCAGGTCTGGCATTAAGTCCCTTGGATCGGGGGGGAAACGGCATCCAAACCGAATTGGACGCGCAATCGAAGTGTAGCCATCGGGGGTTTTCCCCGTTCCGGAGGTCTGCTACCCTGGAGGCACAATGCCGTTCCAACTCGGTATCCCCGAAGTCATCCTCGTGCTGGTCGTCGCGCTGCTCTTCCTCGGCCCCAAGCGTCTGCCCGAGGCGGGCCGTTCGCTGGGCAAGGGGATCCGCGAGTTCAAGGACGGGATCACGGGCAACGACGACGATCACAGCGGCTCGACGAGCCAGGCCTCGGCGCTCAACCCGCCGCAGCCGAACTACCAGCCGCCCAAGTCGTACTCGCCTCCACCGGCGTACGTGCCCCCCGACCAGTCTCCTCGCGCGAGCGAGTAATCCGCGATGGCGCGGATCCGTCGGGTGCGTGACGGCGGCGAGCTCGGCATGGTGATCGTCGAGTCGGCGGCTGTACTCGGTGTCGCGATGGCGGCGTGCGCCACCCGCAGAACGCAGATCTTCCACGCGCTCGGCGGGCCGATCGCGCACCGACAGCTCGTCACCTTCTCGCCAGACGAGGCGCGGTGGAACGCCGTTCGGGTTGTCGTGCTTTCGGCGATCCTGCTCAGCCTCCCGATCGTGGCCTACAAGCTCTCTGCCTGCGCGCTCCCCACGACCGGCGGGATTGACCCCGCCCTCCTTGCGGTGCCGGTGTTGTGCCTCGCCGGCATCGTCGTCGGCTGGCTGGCGGTACTGCCTGTCGGCGTCCACGACCTGACGCACTATGGGCACCCGACCCACGAGTACCTGCCGCGGGCCAGTGATTACATCGACTTCTCGCTGGGCACGCTGATCGCGTCGGGCGCCGGCGGTGCCGCCCTGGGCGTCTGTGCGCTGAGGAGGGCCGGCTGATGGCCCGCATCAGGCGCGTCAAGCCCGACGACGAGCTGACGCTGGTCGAACACCTCGACGAGCTGCGCGTGCGGCTGATCTTCTCGCTGCTCGTGCTCACGATCGCGGTGGGCGGCTGCTACTTCGAGAGCCACAACATCCTGCACTTCATCACGGGGCCGATCCACCACCGGCAGCTGGTGACGTTCGCCCCGACCGAGGCGTTCTTCAACACGGTGATGATCTCGGTGTACGGCGGTCTGCTGATCAGTCTGCCGCTGCTCAGCTACCAGTTCTACGCCTACGTGGTCCCGGCGTTCTCGGAGGAGTCGCAGCGCACGATCCGGCCGCTGCTGCTCATGATCCCCGGGTTGTTCCTGATCGGCGTCGTGTTCGGCTGGTACGTGGTCATCCCACCGGCCATCCACTTCCTCACCGGGTTCAACCAGCACGAGTACACGTACTTCCCGCGCGCGGCCGATTACATCCGCTTCATCATGCTGACCCTGCTCGCGATGGGAGCGGTGTTCGAGCTGCCCGTCGTGATGATGATGCTCGGTCGGGTCGGGATCATCCGCTCCACGTTCATGAAGCGGCGCTGGCGTGAGGCGATCGTCGTCCTGGCCGTGATCGCGGCGCTGCTCCCCGGCACCGACCCCATCACGATGACGGCCGAGTATGTGCCGATGCTCCTGCTCTACCTCCTGTCCTACTTCCTGGTCAAGGCGGTCGAGCCGAAGGGGAGCATCTCGGACTTCCTGTCCGAGCCCTTCTCGTGATCCTGGCGGCCGACTGGGTCGTCCCGATGGACGGCCCGCCGATCGCCGACGCGTGCGTGGAGGTGGAGGACGGGCTGATCGTCGCCGTCCGGCCCGCGAACGGGGGCGAGGATGAGGGTGAGCGGTTCCGAAACGCCGTGATCCTGCCCGGCCTCGTGAACGCCCACACCCACCTGGAGTACACGGCGATGGCGGGGTTCGGCGACGGGCTGCCCTTCACGCCCTGGATCGCCGACCACATCCGCCGCAAGGACACGCAGGCCGTCGTCGACCTGCTCGACCAGTCCCGGGCCGGCGCGGCCGCCTGCCTGGCCAGCGGGGTCACGACGGTCGCGGACTGCTGCTACGCCGGCACCGTCGCGCAGGCCGCCGGCGAGGCGGGCCTGCGGGCGATCGTCTATCTGGAGGGCTTCAGCGTCTGGGAGGGGCTCGAGGGCCGGATCGAGGCGGCGCTCGACGCGCTGCCCGTCTCCGAGCTCGTGACCGCGGGCGTCTCGCCGCATGCGCCCTTCACCGTGACGCACTCCGACTACGCGATGCTGATCGGGCTCGCCCGCCGGCGCGGGCTGCCGGTCGCGACCCACCTGCTCGAGTCGTCCCGCGAGACCGAGCACCTCGACGCCTTCCGCGATGTCCTCGGCCCCGACACCGTGGCCGTCCATGCCGTCCTCGTGAACGAGGAGGACATCGCGCTCCTGGCCGACCTGGATGTGCCCGTCGCGCACTGCCCCCGCTCGAACGCCCTCCTCGGCTGCGGCATCGCGCCGCTGACCGAGCTCCTCGACGCGGGGGTGCGTGTCGGGCTCGGCACCGATTCGCCGTCCTCGGCGATCGACTTCGACCTGTGGTCCGAGATGCGCACGGCGATCATGCTCCAGCGCGCCCGCACGGGCCGCGCGGACGCGCTGTCCGCGCACACCGCCCTCGAGCTCGCGACGACGCGGGCGGCGGCCGCGATCGGGCTCTCGGACACGATCGGCTCGCTGTCGCCGGGGAAGGCCGCCGACCTGCTCGTGCTCGATCTGACGGGGTCATCCTTCCTGCCCTGGGACGACCCGGTGACCGCCGCCGTCTACGGCGGGTCGCCCGGGCGCGTCGCGCTGACCATGGTCGCAGGCGAGATACGCTACAGGCGTGGCGAGCGGGAGATTCTCGCGGCCACGGCTGCCCGGGCAAAGATGATCGAGGCTGAGCCGGGCTGATCCATGCTCTTCGAACGCATCCGCCGCACCCAGAAGCCGGTCTTCATCTTCCTGGCCTTCATGTTCGGGCTGGGCTTCGTCGCGCTCGGGATCGGCCAGGGTTCGAACAGCATCAACCTCGGCGACCTCTTCAGCTCGGGCGGGTCCAGCGGCACGTCGATCTCCGACCTGAGCACGCGCGTGCAGTCGCACCCGAAGGACGCCGGCGCCTGGCTGCAGCTCGCGCGCGCCTACCAGGCCGACGGGCAGACGAGCCAGGCGATCTCGTCGTACACGACCTACCTCGGCCTCAAGCCGAGCGACCAGACGGCGCTCTCGGCCACCGCCACCCTGCTCGAGCAGCGGGGGCAGACCGACGCGACCAAGGTGCAGCAGGCCGAGGCGGCCGCGCAGGCGTACACCCAGATCGGATCCGCCACGGCGGCCAGCTCGCTGAAGCTCGCGCCGGCGCTCACGCACCCGCTCATGAGCACGCTGGCCCAGCCGGCGACGACGGTCGCCTCGACGCTCGAGTCGAGCGCCATCTCGGATTTCTCACAGGCGATGGGCTACCGCCAGAGGCTGACCAAGCTCTCCCCCCGCAACGCGTCCTACCAGGTGCTCCTGGCCCAGGACGCCTACGCGACGCAGAGCTATGCGACCGTGGCGACGGCGCTCGAGCGATATCTGAAGCTGAGCCCGAACATGCCCAAGAAGCAGCGCCGGCAGATCCAGAAGCAGATCATCCAGTTCAAGCTGCAGGCCAAGGCGACGCCGAGCTCGAGCAGCCCGGCGAACCCGACCCCGTAAGGGGACTGTCCCCGCTCCAGCGGGGACTGTCCCCGCGTCGCCGACCGGACGCCTGGTTAGGTTCTTGGCGTGATCAAGTACCTGGGGTCGAAGCGCACGCTCGTGCCGGTGATCGGCGCGGTCGCCTCGGCGCTGCCGGTGCGCTCGGCCGTCGACCTGTTCGCAGGCACGACCCGCGTGGGGCAGGAGCTGCGCCGCCGCGGCCTGGCCGTGGTCTCGAACGACGTGACGGCGTTCTCGGAGGCCTTCGGGCAGGCCTACATCGCCGCCGGCGCCGAGGTCGACCGCTCTCGCCTGCGCCGCCTGCTGGCCGGGCTGGCGGCGCTCCCGCCGCTCGACGGCTACGTGACCGAGACGTTCTGCCGCGCCTCGCGCTACCTGCGGCCGGAGAACGGCATGCGCATCGACGCCGTGCGGGCCGGCATCGACCGGCTCGATCTCGATCCCGTCGAGCGAGGCCTCCTGCTCACGAGCCTGGTCGAGGCCGCCGACCGGGTGGACTCCACCTGCGGCGTGCAGATGGCCTACCTGAAGCGGTGGGCGGCGCGCGCCTCCAACCCGCTCGAGCTGCGCGAGCCGGAACCGATCGCCGGGCCCTCCGGGACGGTCACGTGCGCCGACGCCAACGACCTGGCCGGGGCGCTGCACGGTGCCGACCTGGCGTACGTCGACCCGCCCTACAACCAGCACTCCTACCTGGGGAACTACCACGTGTGGGAGACGCTCGTGCGCGGCGACGAGCCGGAGCACTACGGCGTCGCGTGCAAGCGCGCCGACTGCCGCACCCGCAAGAGCGCCTACAACTCCCGCCGCGGCGCCTCGGCCGCGCTGGCCGACCTGCTCGGCCGGCTCACCACGCCGTGGGTGGTCGTCTCGCTCTCGGACGAGGGCTTCCATGACCCGGCCGCCGTGGAGGAGGGGCTGCGGGGCCGCGGGCACGTGGGCGTGCTGCATGTCGACTTCAAGCGCTACGTGGGCGCGCAGATCGGGATCCACAATCCCGCCGGTGAGCGGGTGGGACGGGTGTCGCACCTGCGCAACACCGAGTGGATCCTCGTCTGCGGCCCCGACCGCCGGGCCGTCGCGGCGGCTATCGGGTCAGCTCCGCCGCCCGCCGTGCCTCGAGCTCGTACGGGTTCGCCTCGTAGCCGCGCCACAGGTACGACAGCGGCATCGCGACCGGCCGGTGCTGCATCTGCCATACGTGGCACAGCTCGTGCGTGATCAGGTCGTCCTGCTCGCCCGCCTCGACGGGGCGTCGCAGCAGGATCACGCGATGGGTGGCGTAGCCGTCGAAGCGGGCGAACCAGGGCAGGCGGTAGAGCGGCGGGCAGGCGATCACCCGGACGTGTGCGATCCGCACGGGCCGGGGGTAGAGGTCGAGCCTGTCGAGGCGGGCGCGGGCGCGCTCGAGCGCCGCCCGGGCCGCGCCGGTCACGAACCCGTCGGCGGATTGAACACGAGCCACACGCCGCCGTCCTGGCCGCGCGTGAAGCTGAACCGGTACAGGTCGGGCGCGGTCAGGCCGTCGACGGTGTTCTGCTCGGTCGCCGACATCGCGTTCGGGAGCGGCGGCTTGCGCTCGGGCAGCGTGGCCGTGATCGGGCGGGCCAGCTCTCCGGCCAGCTGGCTGCGCAGAAAGAGCAGCACGTAGCTCGCCTTGTCGCCCGGCGCCGGCGGCATGTAGGTGACGACGGTCTGGATCGAGGGCTCGAAGTGGAAGGTGTAGAGGGCCAGCTCGAGCGCCTCCCGGCGCAGGAGGCGGCTGCGGGCGATCGAGGGCGCGCCGCTCTCGATCGAGCACTGCCGCCCGAGCCCGCACAGCTCGTAGGTGACGCTGTTCGCGGCCGGAATGACGTCGTAGCTCGACCCGCCGCTGCTCGACACCGACACCGCGTAGTCCGTGATGATGAGCGCGTTCTGGTAGGACGGCGGGATCGACGCCTTCACCGCCACGAGCTGGTGCCCGTTCGGCAGGTGGTACGTCGAGGAGATGGACGTCGCGATCTCGTGCACCTGGTCGGCCATGAAGCCGCGGGGCCGGAAGCCGTTCCAGGCTGCAGGCCGGCCCTGCCCGGTGGCGCCCGCGGACGTCTTGACCGTGTCCGTCTGCATGAAGACGAGGAAGACGGCGACGGCGACCCCGACGATCGCGGCGAGCACGAAGTAGGCGAGCAGGAACTTGCTGCGGTGCGGCTGCCGCTCCGGGATCACACCGTCGGCCACGAGGACTCCACGAGCAGGTCGACCTCGGGTACCTTCAGATCCAGCGAGTCGAGCAGCTCGACCACCTCGTCGCCGTGCAGCTCGCGCCGCTCGACGAGGACGGACGCAACCTTCTCGACGCCGTCGCGGTTGGCCGCGATCAGCACGTGGGCGGCGACGTAGGCCTGGCCGAGCAGCTGGGCCGCCGTGGCGCGCTTGTCGCGATCGGAGAGGACGCCGGCGATCGGGTCGACCTCGAGCGGGCCGCCGCCTCCCGACCGGCGCATGATCTGCAGGCCGATGCGCTCGAACCGCTTGAGGATGCGCTCCCGGGCCTGCTCCCGCTCCTCGTCGGTCTCGCAGTTGCCGTTCACGTCGACCGGCTCGGGCCCCATCGCGCACGAGCCGACCATCCACGCCGCCCGGGCGGTCGCGCTCATCACGTCGCCCCCGACGCCGGTGGAGTTCTCCTGGTAGAAGACATGCTCGGCCGCCATGGCGCCCAGCGTCCAGACGAGCCGGCCCATCTCCTCGTGCCGCCAGGAGCTGAACCGCTCCTCCTTCTCGAGCGCCTGGTGATGGCCGAGCGACTGGCCCCGCTTGCGGATCGAGATCCGGGTCGACTCCACGCCCTTCATGTAGACGTGGCTCGCCACGGCGTGCCCCGCCTCGTGGATCGCGACCGCGCGGGTCTCCTCCGGGACGTACTCGACGTTCACCGCCGTGCCGGACTCGACCGTCGTCATGGCCTCGACGATGTCGTCCCACGAGAAGACCGCGCGGCCCTCGTAGTGGGCGTGGGTCAGGGCCATCGAGCACACCTGCTCGACCATGGCCGGCGAGTAGCCGTTCGTGATCCGGGCCAGCTCGTCGCGCCGCTTGGGCGAGTCGAGGTCGTCGTCGTGGTCGACCTTGCGCAGGTAGAGGTCGAAGATGTCCTTGCGATCGTCCTTGGTCGGGGTGCGGAACCACACGTGCCGGCCCATCCGGCCCGGCCGGATGAGCGCCGGGTCGAGCGCCTCGATCGGGGCGTTGCAGGCCCCGATGAAGTAGATCTGCTCGCGCGCCGGGCGGGGCCTGGGCAGGCGCAGCTTCATCGGGCCGACGCGCTGCGGGATCACGTAGGTGGCGTCGAGGAACGAGTTGAGCTTGCTCGTCGTGGTCTTGCGCAGGAAGCGGGGCTCGCCGATCCCGTCCATCACCACGAGCAGCTGGTTCAGCGCCAGCTGGCCGCCGCCGAACATCCCGCCCATGCCGCCGGGGAACGCCGCCCGCACGACCGCGCCGAGGCCGGATCGGCCCTCGCGGGTCGCGACGTCGCGCTCCTCGAACAGCCGCTCCCGCCAGCGCCTCGTCTCCAGGATGAGGTCGCCGGTGGGGGTGAGCGACCCCTCACGGCCGAAGAAGCAGAAATCCTCCATGGCCACCGGCCGGGCGTTGGCGGTCATCCCCGCCCCGAGGCTGGCGCGGCGCATCCCGACCGCATCGATCTCGTCGATGAACACGATGCACTGGCCGCCCCACTTGCGGGCGAGCTTCTTCGCCCGCCGCGCCAGGATGCGCACGGTGATCGCATCCATGCCGAGGAACATGCCCGCGAAGCCGGATCCCGGGATCGAGACGAACGGGCAGTTGAACCCGGTCGCGATCGCCTTCGAGAGCATCGTCTTGCCGGTGCCCGGCGCTCCCAGCATGAGCAGGCCGCGCTCGCGCTTGCCGCCCGCGCGCTCGAACGCCTCGCCCGACTGCCAGAGCGTGACGACCCGGCGCACCTCCTCCTTGGCCTCGGCCTGGCCGCGCACGTCGTCGAGGTTGACGCCCCAGTCGGCGTCGCCCGGCTCGTAGGAGCGGATCTGGCTCGCCGCCATCAGCAGGAAGGGACCGAAGAAGATCGCGAAGTTCGCGAGGAACAGGATCGGCAACTGCACCGCCATCTGGATGAAGACCGCGGCCGGGTTCGGCCCGAATGCGTTCGAGAGCCAGTGGTCGCCGAACACGCGCAGCGAGATCAGGTAGGCGACGTAGACGAACACGCCGAGCACCAGGACCCAGATGGCGAGCCGGTACCAGAAGCGCCAGAACCAGACCCGCCGGCGCGCGATCACATCCTCGTTCTGGAGGGCCCTGTCGGCCCCGAACAGGCTGGGCCACGGGATGAGCCAGCGGAACACGATGTCGACGAGGCCGCGGAACGCGATCACCTCGAAGAAGGTGCAGACCAGCGCCCAGAAGACGCTCATCCCGGCGTGGGAGTGGAACCAGACGAAGGCCGCCGGGCTGGTGAGGACGGCCACGAGGGTCGCGGCCCGCGTCAGCTTGCGCAGGTCGCGGGCGAGACCCGTCGCCCCGGCGTTCCCCGGCGCGAACAGGCGGACGGGCTCGTCGCTTGCCATCGGCCAAAGTTTACCGGTGCACTTTCCGCAAATGGGCTATCCCCTTGACTCCAGCAGGTTGAGGGTTACGTTGAGAGTATGGCAACAGCGCCGTCTCAACCGCCTCGAAGACCAGACGCTCGGCTCGAGTATCCGCGGTCGTTGCCGGAGTTCATGGAGCGGTTCCGCGACGAGGCCGACTGCGTCGCGTACCTGGCGAAGGTTCGCTGGCCGGACGGGTTTCAGTGTCCCGCCTGCGGTGGGGCGGAGGCGTGGTTGTCGCGCCGGCGGGGCTTGTATCTGTGCGCGGATCGACGCTGTGGTCGGCAGGCTTCGGTCCGGGTGGGGACGATCTTCGAGCGCAGCCACCTGTCGCTGCTGACCTGGTTTCAGGCGATCTGGTTCGTCTCGACGCAGAAGAATGGGGTGAGCGCGTTGGCGTTGAAGCGCCAGCTCGGCCTGCGAAGCTACGAGACGGCGTGGACGATGCTGCACAAGCTGCGGGTGGCGATGAAGCGGCCCGGCCGAGACGACGATCGCCTCCACGGGTACGTCGAGGTGGATGAGACGCTGGTTCGCCTCAACACTGGCGCCACCGCCGGCTTGCCGCGCACTCGCGGGCGCGGCACCGACGCCGTCTTGGTCGGGATCGCGGTCGAGCAGCGCGGGACGCCGCTGCGCCGCAAGCGGTTGGGATCGGAGGCGGCGAAGCGGTCTCGAGCCGCCCGGCCGCGCTTGACGACGCGGGCGAAGCCGCTCGGGCGGGTGCGCATCCGCGTCCTCGAGGACGCCAGGCGCGAGACGCTGCATGGGTTCATCCGCGATGTGGTCGAGCCCGGCTCGATGATCCTCACCGACGGGCTGAAGGAGTACGAAGGCATCGACGCCGACGGCGACTACGAGCACCGCGCGACCCCGATCAGCCGCAGCACAAACGCCGCCCACGTGGCGATGCCGGGCGTGCACCGCGTTGCCAGCCTGCTCAAGCGGTGGCTGCTTGGCACTCACCAGGGCGGCATCCAGCGCCAACACCTGGAGCAGTACCTGGACGAGTTCACCTTTCGCTTCAACCGCCGCCGCGCCGAGTCGCCCGGCCTGCTCTTCCACCGCCTCATTGAACAGTCGATTGCGGCCAGCCCGACGACCTACGCCCGGATGGTCGAGACGCGCCGACACCTGAAAGTCGTTCGCGCTCCCGAGAGGCTGGGCCAATGAGGCTCGGGAAGGACGGACAGGATTGGATCCGCTTGGGGCTCGTCGGCTACCAGTTCCCAGATGCTGAAGACGTTCGCAAGCGATGTAGCTGGCACGTGGTCGAAGGCGAAGCCTCGTGCCGGGAGGGCGCGTGGCAGTTCAAGTGGCAGGCCCTCACCTGCGAAGAGTCCGACCGTTTCACGGAGTGGTTGCGGATGGCCGCCGACTGGGTCGACGGCAAGGACTGGTTCGACGGCGAGGTGTCGTGGCCGCCCTATTGGGTACCGGCAGGCACGGACTTTACCGAACCCAACCTCTCCTTCAGCGTGAACCGCAACCGAGACGCCACCGGCTTGGTGATCGTCGCGCTCAACATGGAGTTCCGCCCGCCGTGGCGTGCGCCCTCCCGCACATTCGAGACCCCAACCATCCTCCACATCCACGTGGATCCGCCGACGCTGCGCCGGGCGGCAGACGAGTGGGCCGCCGAGGTCGCCAAGTACCCTGATAACTCCCGCTCGAGCTGATGAACATACGACGCACCAACCTGAACGAGCCGGCCATCCCGAACGCACCCAAGCGATCCGGAACGCATGGACGCTGACGGCGACTGGAGGTTGAGAGGGCAGGAAGACTTCCTGCTCGGGGCAGAACTCGTACTGAAGCGGTACCGCGCCTACCGCGAGGACTGGGAGCACGACCACTGCGCGTTCTGTTGGGCGAAGTTCATGGATCCGGACTTCTCGCCCGAACACAAGCGGTGGGTCGGCGAGCATCCCGACGTGCTAACGGAGGGCTACGCCACCACGGCGTCCCATCCCCAGGGCGCCGACTACTTCTGGGTTTGCCCCACGTGCTTCGAGGACTTCCGTGACCGCTTCGGCTGGCATCTGAGCGACACGAGCTGAAGCGTGGGCGTCGCCCCCGCCGACCGCCCAGAACCTTCGACCAGCGTTTTTCCCAGCATTTGCAGGCGTGTTTCCCAACGACTGGAGTCAAGGGGATAGCCCATTTCCGCAAAGTCGGGAACCGCGCTGACGTTTCCCCCGTCTGAGGGACGGGATACCGAACGGGGGAGCGAGCGATGGCGAGGATGCATCGAGCGGCGGTTGCAACGGCGGCGGCGGTGGTGCTCTCGGGCCTCGTCGGCGCGGCGGCGGGATGCGCGGGCAGCTCGGGCGGGGCGTCGAGCGGCGCGGGAGGCGGCGCCACAGCGGCGCACGCTCCGGCAGCTATTGGCGCGGCGAACGGCAAGCAGTTCGACAAGGCGGCGGTGCAGGGAGCGGCCACGCTCGGAGCCGCACGCGCGAGCGCCGGGTCGGGAAGCGCCGCGGGCGGCGGGTCGGCCGAGGCGCGCGCGGATGCGCCGGCCCCGATCCCCTCGGCGGTGATCAAGACGGCGACCCTCGACCTGAGCGTCCGCCACGGCCGCTTCGGAAGGGCGATGACCGCCGCGGCGAACCTGGCCGAACGGTTCGGCGGCTATGTGAGCCGGCAGACGTCGTTCGGGACGCGCATCCACGACGGCACGCTGGTCATGCGCGTCCCTGCACGCCGGTTCGAGCCCGCGCGCGAGGCCGTGGAGAAGCTGGGGCGGCCGACCAACGAGGTCGTGTCCGGACGCGACGTGACCCGCCAGCTCGTGAACCTCGGCGCCCGGCTCGGGAATCTCGAGTCGCAGCAACGGGCGCTGCGCGCGCTGATGCGGCGGGCCGTGACCGTCTCCGACACGATACGCGTGCAGGGCGTCCTGCAGGGCGTCGAGCTCCAGATCGAGGAGATCCAGGGCGAGCTGAACTACCTGCACGACCGCACCGCGATGTCGACGATCTCGATCGCCGTCCACGAGGCGGGGGCGCGGCCGGCGCCGCCGCAGCACGCGTCGGCGATCTGGAAGGACGGAGAGCGGGCCGTCCACGCGGCCACGGCGGTCGTCGGCGCCATCATCGTCGGCGCCGGCTACGTGATCCCACTCGCGCTCCTGGCCCTGCTGGCCGTGCTCGTCGGCCGGCTCGCGGCGCCGTGGGCGGCACCCCTAGCCGCCCGCCGGCGCACCCCGGCGGGAACCCCGCCCGACGACTGAGCGCGGGCGGGACCCGTCGGTGGGGCGGTCAACGACCGCCGGAGCTCACTGATCCGGGCTCTGGGTGCCGCCGTCGTCGTCGCCGCCGTGATGGCAGCCAAGCAGGACGGCGGGGGTGCCGGTGAAGTCGGTGCTGTTCCCGGCGACATCGGTGACGGTGACGCTCACCGAGATCTGGCCGGCGGACAGCGAGCCGGCGTCGATGCAGCTCACGACCACGTGTCCGTTCCCGGCGCTCGCCGAGCCCTGTGCGCTCGAGCTGCCGTCGGAGAGCGTGACGGTCACGGTGTCGTTCGGGTCAGGCACCTCGTTGAAGGCGACGAAGACCTTCACACACGACGCGCTGGACGGGGTGATCGTGTTCGGCGGCGGGCCGACGACGCTGGCGACCGCGGGTGCCGGCGGCGCCTGGGTGTCCTTGATCAGCGATCCGGTGAAGGTCGACTTCACGCCGTTCGCGTCGATGATCGTGCCCGTGATCGGGAGCGTGCCGTCGGGCAGGCTGCTCAGATCCGCCGTCCAGGACACCTCGTCGCCGCCGCCGGACTGGGTCGAGAGCGCCATCCCGCCGACCGAGAGCGAGATCTGGTCTGCCGGATCGGTCGGGCCGGCGAAGGTCGCGACGATCGTGGCGGCGGTCTGCGTGGCCGCGTTCACGTAGCCGGCCGGGTTCTCCGAGCCCGCGGGGACGCCGACGCCGGTCGGGGCCTCGGCGCCGCCCGTGTCCTTGACGAAGTGCCAGCCCCACTTCTTGGTGACGTTGCCGCTCGGGTCGATCTCCTTGATGCCCATCGGGTACGTGCCATCCGAGAGATCGGACAGGTCGAGCGGGCCGACAGTGATGACCGAGCTCTCACCGTCGGCGGTGACCGGATACGGCTTGTGGGCGATCCAGATCACGATCTGATCGTCGGGCGACGGTGGCTGGTCGAACGTCGCCTGCACCGTGACGGCACCCTGCGAGGCCTCCGTCACGACACCGGGCGGGTTGTTCGGGCCGCCGACGACGCCGATCGAGCCGGGAGGCGCCGGGGCGGTCGCGTCCTTGGTCGTGGACGTCGTGCCGGGATCCGACACGTTCCCCGCCAGATCCGTGGCCGTGGCGGTGACGATGATCGGGTCGCCGTCGGTCGTGTCGTTCAGCGCCTTGGCGTTGACGGGAATGACGATCGTGGTCTCGTTCGCGGTCTCGGTATCCGAGCCGACGGCCACGTTCCCCGCCGCGTCCTTCATCGTGACGTTGACAAGCTCTCCAGCCGCGTCGGTGGTCACCGTAACGGGCACCGCCCCCGCGTTTGCGACGACGATCGGCGGAGCGCTCACGCTGGGTTGATTCGGTGCCTGGGTGTCCTTGGTGATGTCGGGCCCCAGAGCCGGCCGGCTGGTGTTGCCGAGGCTGTCCGCAGCGGTCGCGGAGACACTGATGCGCCCGTCGGCAAGCTTGTCGACACCCGCGACATCGACCTTCACGGATGAGCCGCCACCGGGGGCCTGGCCTGAAACCGAAGTGCCGGCCGCGTCCGTCAGGGTCACGGTGATCGTGTCTGTGGGGCTGGAGTCGGCTCCCGGGGTGACGGTGACACCAACGTCGGTCGTACCCATCTTGATGAACGGCGGCGGCGACAGATCGGAGGGTGAATCCGGAGGGGTTCTATCGGCAGCGGCTGTCGCCGACGGGCCAGGGCTGCTCTCAACCGGAGCCGAAGACGTCGTGGCGCCGCCTGCCAGCGCGATCACCTGGTAGGCGTACGTGCCGTCGGCGGGCGTGCGGTCGACGGCACTCGTGGCGGT
The DNA here is from genome assembly GCA_025928655.1 of Thermoleophilia bacterium. GTDB lineage: Bacteria > Actinomycetota > Thermoleophilia > Gaiellales > JAICJC01 > JAICJC01. The sequence continues at coordinate 14,725 of JAICJC010000014.1, forward strand.
CGCGGGAAGGGTGGCCACGGTCGTCCAGGTGTCGCCCGTGCCAGTGGCGCGCTGGAGGAGGTATCCGGTGACACCCGACGAGGCCGGCGGCCCCCACGCAAGATTCACCGCGCCGTTTGCGATCGGCGTCGCGGTCAGGGAGGAGATCGGGTACGGCGCCTGCGCGCCCGTGAGCTGGATGGTGTACGCGCCGGAGGACGAGTTCTGGATCGCGACCGTGAGCGTGCCGCTGATGGGGCCGGCATGCGCGGGACTGCTCATCAACTCAACGGTCGCCGCGTGACGGGGGCGAACGACCATCGTCGTGCCCCCTCCGGCGAAATTCGCAGTGATCGCAGGGTTGCTCACGCTCAGTGTCAGCGGGAGCGGGGTCGAGCTCGTGTTCGTGAGGCTGAGCGTCTTCGGAACACCCTTCGACACGCCGAAGTCGAAGAGGCTATTGATGTCCGCCAGCGGAGAGCCCTGTCCGGACGCCGGAGCCTGCAAATTCACGAAGTGCTTGACGGGGGGCGCTTGCCAGCCAACCGTCTTCCTGAAGCTGTTGAAAACGCTTCCAGGCAGCGTGGTCAGGGAGAAGGAGCCGGTGCCCGCGCCGGTGAGCGAGATCACGGCCAGGCTCGCGTACGTCGCCATGACGGCGACGACGAGCAAACTCGCCGCGAACATGCCCCGACTGCGTGTCAGCGGAGGCGCCTTTTTCGCATCTCCCCACCGCATCTTGCTGCTGACCCCCTCCTCAGACTGCAGCACTGTATCGGCATTCGCGCCGCTAACGCATCCCCCTTTTTGGTGAGCGTGGGGTCATCTCCACTAAGGCTCTCCGAGCACACGGCAAGAACTGCAGCGCGGCCGCGTTTCCGGCCCGGAACCGGTCAGCCGGGAGGCGGTGGATCGTCCGCGATCGGCAGCCCGCCGGGGACGAGCGGGGCACCGGGGCGGGGATGCTCGGCGGCCGGCCCGCGCACGTACCGGCGCGACGCGTCGACGAACGGCTGGTGATCCCAGGGGGTGTGGGCGCCGCGGGCGAGCGCCGTCGCCACGAGCCGCCTCTGGGCCTGGCTCTCCAGCACTTCGCGGCGCAGCGCGGCGAGATCCCAGCGGCGCTCCACCTCCACCTCGAGCCCCTCGCGCGCGCGGGCGTGCGCCGGGTCGTCCGCCAGGTTGCGCAGCTCGCGCGGGTCGGCGTCCAGGTCGTACAGGAGGTCGGGATCGCCGGGGCAGCGGATCAGCTTGTACCGGCCGCTTCGCACCATCACGGCCGGGTCGGTGACGCCCTCGGCCAGGTACTCCGAGATCACCGGAGCGCCGGCCGCATCCTCGCCGCGCAGGGCGGGGGCGAGGCTTCGGCCCGCGAAACCGGCCTCGGGCGGGGCCGCGCCGGCCAGTTCGGCCAGCGTCGGAGCCAGGTCGAGCTGGGAGACCGGGCCGGCCCTCGCCTGGCAAACGATTCCAGGCCCGCGCCAGAGGAACGGGATCCGCGCCGAGCCGTCCAGGAAGGACATCTTGTACCAGAGGCCCCGTTCGCCGGCCATCTCGCCGTGGTCGGCGGTGAACACCACCACCGTCTCGCCCTCGAGGCCCGTTGTCGCCAGCGCATCGAGCACCTCGCCGACCCGCTCGTCCATGTAGGTGATGGCGGCGTAGTAGCCGTGCCGCGCGCGCTGCACCTCGTCGTCGGTCAGCGGCCGCTCGTCGAGGCCGTACATGTCGCGCAGCCGCAGGCTGTGCGGATCCGCCTGGTCGCGCGGGAGCGGCGCGACGTCCGGGAGATCGATCTCGTCGTCCCGATAGGCGTCCCAGTGCCGCCGCCGCACCTCCCAGGGATCGTGCGGGTTCGTGAACGAGGCCACCAGGAAGAACGGCCGCCGATCCGGGCGCAGCGACAGCTCGCGGATGCGCTCCACCGCGCGGAAGCAGACCTCGTCGTCGTATGCGGTCTGCATCGCCGCCTCACGCACGCCCGTCCCCAGGACGCTGTTCATGTTGTGGTACCAGGACAGGCGCGTCGTCGAGGGCAGCCGCCAGTCCGGCGTCCAGTCGAAGCCCGCGGGGTAGACGTCGGTCGTCAGGCGCTCCTCGAAGCCGTGCAGCTGGTCGGGGCCGACGAAGTGCATCTTCCCGCAGAGCGCCGTGTGGTAGCCCTGCGCGCGCAGGACGTGGGCGATCGTCGGGACCGCGGCCGGCAGCTCCGCGGAGTTGTCGTAGACGCCGATCGCCGAGGGCGGCCGCCCGGCCAGCATGGCCGAGCGCGACGGCGCGCACAGCGGCGAGGCGCAGTAGGCGCTCTCGAACGCTGTCCCAGCGCCGGCCAGGGCCGCCAGGTTGGGGGCGCGGACGGCCCTGTGGCCGTGACACGGCAGGAAGGACGCCGCCAGCTGGTCGGCCATCACCAGCACGATGTTCGGACGCGCGCCCGGCTCGGCGCCGGTCACGCCGTCGCGGTCTCGAGCGAGGGCGTGTCCGCGAGCAGGCGCCGGGTGTAGTCGTCCGCCGGCTCCTGCAGCACCCGGTCGACCGGCCCCAGCTCCACGATCCGGCCGCTGCTCATGACCGCCACCCGCTGGGCGATGGAGCGCACCAGGGGCAGGTTGTGGGTCACGAACAGCATCGCCAGCCCGAGGTCGCGCTGGAGCTCGCCGAGCAGCTCGACGATGGCCGCCTGCACGCTCACGTCGAGGGCCGACGTGACCTCGTCGCAGACCAGCACCTCGGGGTTGCACACGAGCGCCCGCGCGATTGCGACCCGCTGGCGCTCGCCGCCCGAGAGCTGATCCGGGTACTGACTGGCGTACGCGGCCGTGAGCGACACCCGCGCGAGCATCTCGTCGACGCGGCGGTCGATCTCGCGGCCGCTCCGGCCGCCGAAGAGCTCGAGCGGCTGGCGCACGATCTGGCCGACGGTGCGGCGCGGGTTCAGCGACCCGTAGGGGTTCTGGAAGACGTACTGGATCGACCTGCGGACGTCGCGCGGGCGCGACCGGGCCGCCCGGGCGAGCGGCCTTCCCTTCAGCAGGATCTCGCCGCTGCGCTCGCGGTGCAGGCCCACGATCGCACGGGCGAGCGTCGTCTTGCCCGAGCCGGACTCGCCCACGAGCGCCAGACACTCGCGCGGCGCGACGCCCAGGTTGACGTCGTGGACGACGGTGAGGCCCATGTAGCCCGCGTTCACGCCGTTGAGCGCCAGCACGGAGTCGGCCGCGGCCGGTTCGGCGACCACGCCCGCGGGGCCGCGCCGCTCGTCGACCAGTGCCCGTACCTGCTCGGCGAAGAGGCAGCGGGCGCTGTGGGCCTCGGACACGACCCGCAGATCCGGCATCGCCAGGGTGCACTCCTCCTGCACCATGGTGCAGCGCAGGGCGAACGAGCAGCCGCCCGGCCGCTGTCCCGGCGACGGCGCCCGTCCGGGGATGCCGACCAGATCGCGGCGGCCCTCGAGATGCGGCACGGCCGCGACGAGCCGCCTGGTGTAGGGGTGGGCCGCGGCCTGGAACAACTCGTCCGCGGGGGCCAGCTCGACGATCCGGCCGGCGTACATCACCGCCACGCGCGCGGCCAGCGAGCCGACCACCGCCAGATCGTGGCTGACGTAGAGGGCAGCCACCCGGTGGGCGGCCGCCAGCTCGCGCACCGTGCCGAGCACGTGCGCCTGGGTGGTGACGTCGAGCCCGGTGGTGGGCTCGTCGAGCACGATCACCCGCGGCCGGCACGCGAAGGCCATGGCCAGCCCGACGCGCTGCTGCTGGCCACCGGAGAGCTCGTGCGGGTACCTGCGCAGGTAGGCGGGATCGTCGGGCAGGGCGACCTCCCGCATCATCTCGGCCACGCGGGCCCGCCGCTCGTCGCCGCTCCCGCCGATGCCGTGCACCTCGAGCGCCTCCGTCAGCTGGGTGCCGATCCGAAGCGCCGGGTTGAGGGCCGAGGCCGGATCCTGGGGCACGTACGAGATGACGCGGCCCCGCAGCCGCCGGCTCTGGTCGCGGCTGAGCTCCAGCACCTGCTGGTCGCCGATCCGCACGGAGCCGCCGGTGATCCGGGCGCCGCGGCGGGTGTGGCCGAGCAGCGCCAGGGCCGCCGTCGTCTTGCCCGAGCCGGACTCGCCGACCAGGCCCAGCACCTCGCCAGGCGCGATCGCGAACGAGACCTCGTCGACGATGTCGTGGCCCGTCCCGGCCACCACCACCCGCAGGTCGTCGACGACGATGGCCGCCTCGGGGGCGCTCATTCGGCCCCCCGCCCGCGGTCGATGCCGGCCGCCGCCCGGGCGAACCCGTCGCCGACGAGGCCGGTGCCGATGGTGAGCAGCGCGATGGCGATCATCGGCAGGAGCACGCCCCACGGCTGGTCCGTCCCCAGGGCGACGCGGTTCTGCTGGATCATCAGCCCCCAGTCCGCCCCGTTCGGGTTCGGGGCGAGGCCGAGGAAGGCGAGCGAGGCGATCAGCCCGATCGAGTAGGTGAGGCGCAGGTTGGCCTCGACCAGGAGCGGCGAGAGCACGTTCGGCAGGACCTCCCGCATCAGGATGCGGATGCGGGGCAGCCCCAGCGCCTCCGCGGCTGCGACGAAGTCGCGCTCGACGATCGCCTGGGCGGCGCCGCGGATGATGCGCGCCACGCGGGGCATCGTGGTCAGGCCGACGGCGAGCACGATCAGCGTCTCCGACGCGCCCACGGTCGCGACCACCACCAGCGCCAGCATGATCTGCGGGAACGCGAGGATGACGTCCATGGCCCGCATCAGCACGTCGTCGAGGATGTTGCGGGCATAGGCCGCCGTGAGGCCGACGGCGGTGCCGAGCACGAGGCCGAGCGCCGTCGCGAGCACCGCCATGACCAGGATCTCGCGGCCGCCGTCCAGGAACCGGCTCCAGACGTCCTGCCCGATGTAGTCGGTGCCGAAATACGCCTTGCCGGACGGCGGGGCGTTCGGCGCGAGACCGAAGTACTCGCTCGGCCCGTGCGGCGCGATCGCCGGGCCGAGGATCGCCACCAGGACGAGCAGGGCGACCAGCGCGACCCCGATGCGCGTGCGCCAGAGCCGCAGCGCCGTCCGCATCATCGCCCCGGCGGGGCGGCGCGAGACCGCCGCCTCGGGCTCAGGCGTGACGCCGGCGTCCGTGAGCGTGCTCACAGGCGCGTGCGGAGTCGCGGGGTGACGAGGATCGTGGCCACGTCGGCCAGCAGGTTGAGGACGACGTAGACCGCGGCGATCAGCATCGCCAGGGCCTGGACGACGGGCAGGTCGCGGGTGATGACCGCGTTCTGCAGCGCCCCGCCGATGCCGGCGTAGTTGAACACGTACTCGACGACGATCACGCCGCCGGCGAGGTAGGCGAGGTTGATCGCGATCACCTGGAACGTGGGCCCGAGCGCGTTCGGGAGCGCGTGGCGGACGACCACTTCGCGCTCCGGGACGCCCTTCAGCCGGGCCATCTCGACGTACTCGGACTCGAGCACCTCGATCATGGACGCGCGCATGATCCGGGCCACGTAGGGCGTCACCGCGATCACGAGCGTCAGCGTCGGCAGGATCATCTCCTTGAGCTGCGTCCAGGGCTCCGTGCCGGGGGCGATGTTGGAGACGCCGGGCAGGAGGTGCGGGAAGATCGTGGTCGCGAAGAGCACGACCAGCGTCACGCCGACGACGAATTCCGGCAGCGCCGCAAGCAGCAGCGTCAGGATCGACGCGGACGAGTCGAACAGGCGGTCGCGCTTCAGCGCGGCGTACGCCCCGATCGCGATCGAGAGCGGGATCGAGATGATCGCGCTCAGGAAGACGAGAAACGCGGAGTTGACGAGCCGGTCGTGCAGGTAGGTTGAGACCGGCTCGCGGGCGGCGAGCGATGTGCCCAGGTTGCCCGTGACCAGGCCCTTGACCCAGTCGCCGTACTGCGTGAGGACGGGCCGGTTCAGGTTCAACTGCTCGCGCAGCGCCTTCAGGCTGTCAGGCGTGGCCGAGCGGCCGAGGATCGCCCGGGCGGGATCGCCCGGGAGCGCCTGGGTGGCCGCGAACACCACGACCGACACGATCGCGAGCACGAGCAGCCCCAGGAGCAGGCGACGGACGATGAAGCCCGCCAGCCCGCCGAGCCTGGGATGAAACCCCGCGCTAGGTGAACCAGATTGTGCGGAATCCATGGCCGAATGAATCGAGATTCAGCGTGGCCTTGCTCGGCTTGAACCCCGCAACCTTCGTGCTGTAGGAGTCGACCAGGTCGTTGAAGAACGGGATGATGTACCCGCCGTAGTTGTATTCGATCGACTGCATCTCGTGGATGACGTCGCACCGCTTCGACTCGTCGACCTCGGCCAGCGCCTGCTTGTAGAGGCTCGCGTAGTTCGAGCCGGGGCCGGACGCCGGCGGCCAGTGAGTCTCGTTGTACGGCGCCCCGTGGATGCTGCCGTTGGAGACCTGGGGCAGGAAGTTGCGCGTGCCCCAGAAGTCGCTCGAGAACGCGACCTTGAGGTACTGGGTGCTGTAGAAGTTGGGGCTGTTGTGGACGTTGACCGTGACGCCCGCGGCCTTCGCCTGCGACGCGAAGATCGTGGCGGCGTCGACCATGCCCGCAGCGCCGTTCGTCGTCCACAGGTCGACCTTGAGGTTCTCCTGGCCGGCGGACTTGAGCAGCGACTTGGCCTTCTCGATGTCCTGGTCGCGCGGCGCCAGGTCCGTGTCGAAGCAGGGGTCGAACGGCGAGTAGAGGTCGTTCGCCACCCGGCCGTACCCGGACAGCACCTGCTCGAGCATCGCCTTGCGGTCGACGATCAGCCGCATCGCCTGGCGCACGCGGTTGTCCGTGAAGGGCGCCAGGTCGACCGCCATGCACAGCGGCAGCCAGTTGCCGCCCTGGGAGACGAGCACTGCCAGGCCGCCGTTCGACTTGGCGACGTTCACCTGCGCGAACGGGATGTCCGTGATCGCATCCACCTGGCTCGACAGCAGCGCGTTCACCTGCGAGTTCGCGTCGGCGTAGTCCACGATGCTGACCTGGTCGAAATACGGCTGGCCGCTGCGCCAGTAGTTCGGGTTGCGCTTGTGGGAGCTCTGCTGGCCGGCCGAGAAGCTCGTGGTCTTGAACGGGCCGGTCCCGACCCACTTGAGCGGGCCGGTGCGCGAGTAGCCGACCGGCACGATGCCGTTGTAGTACTGGCCCAGCTGGTCGCCGATGGTCGAGTCCGCCTGCTTCAGCGACAGCCGCACCGTCACGTCGTCCATGACCTTGATGCCGTTCGGGTCGACCGACGCCATCCCCACGTGGCCGTACAGCGCCTCCTTGGGGTCGAGGATGCGCTGGATCGAGTACTTCACGTCGTCGGCGGACAGCGTCTTGCCGTTGTTGAACTCGATGCCCTTGCGCACCCGGATCGTCCACTGATCGGGCTTGTCCTGGGTCAGCTCCTCGGCCAGGCCGCCGTCCTCGCCGCCGATCGTGAGCTTGTAGTTCTCGTCGTAGGTGGCGAGCGTCTCCCACCCGGAGACGAGCCGCGCCTGGTCGGGCTTGTTGACGATGCTCTGCCCGTCGATGATGTCGCTGGATGCGCCGCCCGTCACGCCCAGGCGGAAGGTGCCGCCGCGCTTGGGCGCCCCCGCCGCGGTGCCGGCACCGCCGCCGCCACCGGTCGAGCCGCCGCTGCCGCCGCAGGCGGCGAGGCCCCCGGCGAGCAGCACGGTGCCCGCACCCACGAGAAGATCCCGCCGGGAGAGGCCTCCGCCGCCCTCGCCCGGATGGTTGCTGGACTTGTCCACCATCTCGTCTCCTCCCTTGGACAGACGCGGACGGTGCATCCCTCGCCCGAACCCGGCGAGATGATCCATCGCGGCCCGCGGCATGTCAAACCTCCCGGCCCCGACCTCACACTCTCGTTCACGATTCGAACAGCGATTCCGGATCGTGCGACAGCGCGGCGATAGTAGAAAGGCCCCGCAGGCGCTGTCAAGAGGCACGGCAGCTGACAGTGACGCCGGTCTCACACCCGGTATAGTGGCCGCGTCGCGAGCAGGCATCAGGGGAGTCGCGTTCACCATGCGAACGGAAGACCCGGCCGTGGAAACGGCAACCGAGGAGGCGCCGGGCGGCAACCGCGTCCAGTCGGTCGACCGGGCGGTGACGCTCCTGCGGGCGATCTCGGCGAGCGCCCGGCCGCCCACGGCGTGGGAGCTGGCGCGCACCTGCGGCATCAACCGGTCGACGGCCTGGCGGCTCCTGGGGACGCTCGAGCATCACGGCCTCGTGGAGCGGGATCCGGCCACCGGGCGCTACGGCATCGGCTACACCGCCCTCGAGGTGGCCGCGGCGGCCGGATACGACGGGCTCGCGCGCCGGGCGCGGCCGGTCCTGGAGCGGGTCGCGCGTGACGCCGGCGAGAGCATCATGATCGCCGCCGCCCGCCGGTTCAGCCTCGTGTACGTCGACCAGGTCGACCCGCCCACCGTGCCGACGGCGAACTGGCTCGGGCGTCAGCTGCCCCTGCACGCGACCTCGGCGGGCAAGGTCTTCCTCGCCTGGCTGCCGGAGGACGAGCGCGACGCCGTGCTGCCGTCCGCGCTCGAGCGCTACACGGAGCACACGGTCACCGACCGCGCGCGGCTGTGGGAGTCGCTGGCGGACGTGCGCCGGGACGGATACGGCATCTGCCTGGGCGAGTTCGAGGAGTTCTCGAACGGCGTCTCCGCGGCCGTCCTCGACCACCGCGCCCGGCCGGCGGTCATCCTGAACATCTGGGGGCCGAGCCAGCGCGTCACGGAACGGCGGCTGCCTGCGCTCGGCCGCATGGCGCTCCGCGCGGCGCACGAGATCTCGCTCGTGCTCGAGTAGCGGCGCCTACCCGAGGATGCGCTCGATCAACGCCTCGTCGACGCCGGTGACGACCTCGTCGGCGGCGGCCAGGCGGCCGGCCGCGAGCGTGCGGCCCACGGCGATGCAGCGCATGCCCGCCGCCTTCGCGGCCGCGACCCCGGCCTCGGTGTCCTCGAGCACCGTCACCTCATCCGGCCGCAGCCCCGGCGCGATGCCCTCCAGGCGCCGCAGGGCGATCTCGTACCCCTCCGGGTGCGGCTTTCCGTGGCGCACGTCGTCGGAGCTGACGACCGTCGCCAGGGCGTGCTCCAGGCCGGCCGCCGCGACCACGGGCCGGATCTCCGCGGCGGAGGCGCCGGAGACGATCGCCACGGGCACCCGTTCGGCCGCGCGGACGACGGCCCGCCGCACCCCGGGGGCGATCGTCGACCCGTCGGCGACGAGCTCGCGGTACCGCGTCACCCGGCGGCTGATCACCGCCTCCGCGTCGTCGCGGTAGCCGAGCCAGCGGTGCACGATCTCGGGGTCGGAGAGGCCCGCGAGGCGGTCGTAGTAGTCGCTCTCCGACAGCGGGCGGCCGTGATCGGCGAAGAGCTCGGCGTAGATGCGGTAGAGGATCGGCTCGTCGTCGGAGAGCGTGCCGTTGAAGTCGAAGATGACCGCGCGGCACGACACGCGCGGCACACTAGCCAGGGGAGGGCGGCAAGCACGGCGGAGAGGGGCCGGGCCCCGCCGCGGCGGGGCCCAGGCCCCGATTCCGCTACTCCTCCTCCTCGCCCGCGGCCACCTTCTCCGAGATCTCGGCCATGACGACCGGGTCGCGGAGGGTGGTCACGTCGCCGAGCTCGCGGCCCTCGGCCACGTCGCGGAGCAGGCGGCGCATGATCTTGCCCGAGCGCGTCTTGGGCAGGTCGTCGGCCCAGATGATGCGCTTGGGGCGGGCGATCTTGCCGATCCGGGCGGCGACGTGCCCGCGGATGTCCTCGCGCAGCGCGTCGTCGCCGTCCCCGCCGCCGACCAGCGTCACGAAGGCGACGATGGCCTGGCCGGTGAGCTCGTCGGGCTGGCCGACCACGGCCGCCTCGGCGACCCGCTCGTGGGAGACGATGGCGGACTCGACCTCGGCCGTCGAGAGGCGGTGGGCGGAGACGTTGATCACGTCGTCGATGCGGCCCAGGATCCAGAAGTAGCCGTCCTCGTCCTTGCGGGCGGCGTCTCCGACCAGATAGGTGCGCTCGCCGAAGCGCGACCAGTACACCTCCTTGAACCGCTCGTCATCGCGGTAGAGCGTGCGCAGCATCCCCGGCCACGGCCGCCGCAGCACGAGCAGGCCCGTGCCCTCGTCGATCGGCTCCCCGTCGGCGTTGACGACGTCGGCGGAGATGCCGGGGAACGGCCGCGTCGCCGACCCGGGCTTGGTGGGGACGATGCCCGGAAGCGGCGTGATCATGATGTGGCCGGTCTCGGTCTGCCACCACGTGTCCACGATGGGGCAGCGGCCGCCGCCGACGACGCGGTGGTACCACAGCCACGCCTTCGGGTTGATCGGCTCGCCGACCGTCCCCAGGAGCCGCAGCGAGCTCAGGTCGTGCTTGTTCGGCTCCTCGGCGCCCCACTTCATGCAGGCCCGGATCGCGGTCGGGGCGGTGTAGAGGACCGTCACGCCGTAGCGCTCGACCAGGCTCCACCAGACGTCCTTGCCGGGATAGTCGGGCGCGCCCTCGTACATCACGCTCGTGGTCGCGTTGGCGAGCGGCCCGTAGACGATGTAGGAGTGCCCCGTCACCCAGCCGACGTCGGCGGCGCACCAGTAGACGTCGTGATCGGCGTCGAGGTCGAACACGAGCCGGTGGGTGCAGGCGACGCCGGTCAGGTAGCCGCCGGTCGTGTGCAGGATGCCCTTGGGCTTCGCGGTCGAGCCCGACGTGTAGAGCACGTACAACGGGTGCTCGGCGTCGAAGGGCTCGGCCGGGCACTCCGGGTCGGCGGCGGCCACGATCTCGTCGTACCAGACGTCGCGGCCGTCCTGCATCGGCACCTGCTCGCCGGTGTGGCGCACGACGACGACGGTCTCGAGGTGTTCCAGGCCGCCGACCACCTCGTCCACGGCGGGCTTGATCGCCGCGGTCTTGCCCTTGCGGCGGGCGGCGTCGACGGTGATGAGCGCCCGCGCCTCGGAGAACTCCATCCGCTCGCGCACCGCCTCGGGCGAGAAGCCGCCGAAGACCACGTTGTGCGGGGCGCCGATGCGGGCGCACGCCAGCATCGCCACGATCACCTCGGGGATCATGGGCAGGTAGATGCCGACGACGTCGCCGGCCTTGATCCCGCGGTCGAGAAGCGCGTTCGCGAGCCGCTTGGTCTCCGCCAGGAGCTCGGCGTAGGAGATGTCGCGCTGCTCGCCCTCCTCGCCGTACCAGTGGTAGGCGACCCGGTCGCCGAGGCCCGCCTCGACGTGCCGGTCGAGGCAGTTCGCGCAGGCGTTCAGCCTGCCGCCGACGAACCACTTCGCGAACGGCGCGTTCTCCCAGTCCAGCACCTGCGTCCACGGCTCCGCCCAGTCGAGGGCCCGGGCCTGCTCGGCCCACCATCCCTCGGGGTCGCGCTCGGCCCGCTCGTACACCGCCGGGTCGGACACGAGCGCCTTCTCCCGGAACCCGTCCGGCGGATCGAACCGCTCGATCGCGAGCATGCGCTCGAGCTCGTGATCGAGCTCCGTGCCTGCCAGTGGTGTGGCGACGTCGGCCATATCAGCATCCCTCCAGAAGGACTCGTGCGTCCGCCTCCGCCCCGCCCCGGGACTCGGGGGCGGGGCGGAGGCGTCGCTTCAGACGTTCCCCGGCCTCACCGCTTCAGCGAGATGACCGGCAGCATGATGCGCCCGAACGTCGCGTTCGTCACCGCGGCGAACGACGCGTACCAGGCCGCAACGGCAGTGGCCAGGCCGAACCAACCGCCGAGCTTGACCAGCCCGTCACTGCCGTTCGCCTCGCCGATCCCGAGGATGAAGTAGGTCACCGCCAGCAGGATGAACACGAGCGCGATCGCGGCCGTCGTGCGCAGCGAGGCGATGAACATGTAGGACGTGAAGACTCCCCAGGCGATCAGGTACAGGCCCACGGCGTGGCCGATGTCCGCCGCCGGGATGCTCGACGCGTAGAACTGGTCGAACGCCCAGAAGGAGATCCAGAAGGCGCCGTACGACGTGAACGCCACCGCACCGAAGGTGTTGCCCGTCCGGAACTCCCACATCCCGGCAAGCACCTGGGCGATGCCGCCGTAGGCGAGCGCGAGGGCGAGCGTGACGCTCTCCCCCGACCGCGAGACCAGGTCGGCGTTGAACATGCTCAGCACGAACGTCGTCATCGCGAACGCCGCCAACCCGAGCGGTCCCGGGTCGGCGATGACGATCCCACCTGGACGGGACTCGACCACCTCCGGACTGCGGGCGGCCTCGCGCGAAACGGGGCCTGCGGTGGCGGGATTGTGAACGGACATCGTTCCCTCCTCCATCCGACGCGTGCAACTCGGCACGTTTAACGGCAATTCCAATACCCATCTCGAGGCCGCGCCGAACCACCGTCTGGGGTACGATCGCGCCGCGCAAGCGCCCACGGAGCGAGCCCAGGGAGGGACGGATGCCATCACCACTCGAGGTGCATGACTGGCACGAGCTGGACGTGTACGCCCAGGACGGCGAGCATGTCGGAAAGCTGGCCGACGTGTACGTCTCCAAGGAGACGGGCGAGCCGGAGTTCCTGCTCGTCTCGAGCGGCTTCCTCGGCCACAAGCTGCACATGGTGCCGGCCGAGGGGGCGACCCGATCGGACGAGGGCGTGCAGGTCGCGTTCGACAAGGCCGCGATCGAGGGCGCGCCGACGGTGGCTGCCGACGACGACATCGATCCGGCCGAGGAGCAGCGGCTCCACGAGCATTACGGCGTCGCGTACACGCCCCACCCGGACGGCGTCATCATCCTGCGCCGGTTCGTGCTGATCGAGCGCCGCTAGCCGCTCGTGAACGGGGATCGGGCGCTGTTCGGCTGCGTCGTCTGCGGCGTGGACGGCACCGACGAGAGCCGCGCCGCCGTCGCCCAGGTCGGCCGGCTGCTGGACGGGCTGCAGGCCGCATGCCGAGTGGTGCTCGTGAGCGTGTGGAACACGGGCGCGTCGGTCGCGGTCGGCTGGTCGCCGCCGGTCGCGCGAACCGCCTCGTTCCCGCGGGAGGAGCTGCGGAAGGCGGCCGACGGCGTGCGGCCGCTGCTGCCGCCGTCGGTACCGGTGGAGACGGTCGTGGTGGAGGGGCCGCCGGGGCCCATGATGCTGACCGAGCTGGCCCGCCACCGCGCGACCCTCGTGGCGGTCGGCTCGCACGACCACCGCCGCCTCCCGGGGATCCTGCTCGGGAGCGTCGCGACGCAGCTCCTGCACGAGGCCCCGTGCGCCGTCCTGATGGCGCGCGGCGGGCCGGACGAGGCGTTCCCCGCCCGTGTCGCCGTGGGCGCCGACGGCTCCGAGGAGTCGGCCCGGGCGATCCAGGCGGGCGCGGGCATCGCGCAGCGGCGCGGGTCGGCGCTCGAAGCGGTGGTCGCGACCGGCGGCGGCGCTGCGCCCGACGCCGCGGCGGTGCGCTCGGCCCTCGACGCGGCCGCCGGGCCGGACACCCCGCTGCGGATGGCGTCCGACCCGCCGGTCGACGCCCTGGCCCGGCTCGACCCCGCGCTGCTCGTCGTCGGCAGCCGCGGCCTCCAGGGGTTGCGGTCGCTCGGCAGCGTCAGCGAGCGGGTCGCACACGAGGCCCGCTGCTCGGTGCTCGTGGTGCGCTAGCCGCGCACCGCGCGAGCGGTGAAGGTGAGCGAGAACGTCGCGCCCTGACACGCGTTTGCGACGCTCTTCGGCATCACAACCGTCATGATGACCTTGGCCGTGGCCTTCGGCCTGATCCGAATCGGGCCGGTTCTGGGGGGGACGGTCAGGTTCTGGCGCGTCCCGGCGCAGCCGGGCCGGTTCGTGACCGCGCCGACCTTGGCCGTCACCGACATGACCTTGATCCCGTAGGCGTAGGTGTTCTTGATCCGCAGCGTCAGCGGCTTCGGCTGCCCGCCCGGGTAGAGGCCCGCGACCGGGCTCGAGGTGACGCTCACGACGTGGCTCACCGACGCGGTCAGCTCCATCCGCCCGTCCCGCGGCCCGTGGCCCGGCGCTGCGACGTGGGCCGCGACGCCGGCGGCTGTGGCGAGGGCGACCGCGGTTGAGAGCAAGAATCGCATCGATTACGGCTTGAAGGTGAACGTGGTGGACGCCGCGGCGCCGTTCGACGCCGAGTCGGTGGCAACGGCCCGGATCGTGTAGGAGCCGAGGGTGGTGAACCACGCCGAGGCGGCGGCGAGCGACCAGCTCGTGGGGCCGGCGGCGGGCATGAGCATCTCCGTGGCGGAGGAGAACGAGCTCGTGGCGGGGTTCCAGTAGAGGCCGGGCGCCGCCGCCTGGCGCAGGCTGACCTGGACGGACGCCACGCCCGAGCCCGCGTCGCTCGCGGTGCCGCAGATGTCGGCCGTGGCCGGCGTGCTGCACCCGGCCGCCCATCCGCTCGAGTACGACGACGCCGGGAACGTGATCGCGACGGCCGGGGCCGCGTTGTCGATCGCCACCGTCTGGCCGGTGCTCGTGGCCGTGTTCCCGGCCAGGTCGGTCACGGTGACCGTCCACGTCTTGCTCGTCCCCGCGATGGAGGTGTTGGCGGTGAGGGCGGCGCTCGCATACCCGCGGGCGACGCCGCCGACCGTGCAACCCGACACGCACGCGGGCAGCACCAGGGCGGTCTGGCCCGTGGTGATGTTCTTGACGTTCGCGGTGACCGAGTAGACGCCGCTTGCATCCGCGGCGTTCGTGTAGGCCATGTAGGCGCGACCCTGGCCGATGGAGCCGGCGACGCCGGTCGCGGTCGGGACGATGGCCTCGGCAGTCGCGGTCGGCACGGTGTTGTCGGCGGTTCCCGACCCGTTCGCCGTGGTCGTGTTGCCGACCCCGTCCGTCGCGGTCACGGTGAAGCCGACAGCGCCCGCCGCGAGCGTGGACGCGGCCGTCTTCGCCGCGCTCTTGTAGGCGTACGTGACCCCGCCCACGGTGCACCCGGTGCCGCAGGCGGACAGGGCGAGGGCGGTCTGCCCGCCCGTCAGCGTCGAGACATTGGCCTTGAGGGAGGAGATCCCGCTGGCATCGGAGGCGTTGGCGTACACGGCGTATGCGCCGCTCTTGCGCACCCAGCCGGCGGCGTTCGTGGTCGTGTTCGCGATCGCGGCGCCGGAGACGGTCGGCGGGGAGGCGTCCACGTTCACGGAAAATGATCCCGGCGCGGAGTTCGCGGCCTTGTCGGTCGCCGTGACGGCGAAGGCGGCCGGCCCGGCGGGAACCGATGCGGCGGCGATCTTGGAGGCGCTCTTGTACCCGTAGGTCACGCCGCCGTACGTGCACGAGGTGGTGCAGGCTGAGAGCGCGAGCGCGGTCTGCCCGGCGGTCAGCGCGGTCACGTCGGCGGTGACCGTGCCGATGCCGCTCGCGGGCGAGCCTGCGTCCGCGGCGTTCGCGTAGACGACGTAGCTGTTGCCGGGCTTGACGTAGCCCGGGTCGCTGGGCGCCGTGTTCACGAGAACCGCGCCGGTGACGGCGGGCGCGGTCGAGTCGACGGTCGCGGCCGCCGAGCGGCCGGCCGCGTTCCCCGCCTTGTCGGAGGCCGTCACACCGACGGATACGGGGCCGTCCGCGATCGCCGGGCCGGCGGTCGCGGCGGCGCTCTTGTACGCGTACCGCACGCCGCCGACCGTGCAGGAGCTCGTGCACGCCGGAAGCGCCAGCGAGGTCGCGCCCGGGGTGAGGCCCGAGACGTCGGCGGTGACCGTCGCGATGCCGCTCGCGGGCGAGCCTGCGTCCGCCGCGTTTGCATAGACGGTGTAGCTGCCGGAGCGGTGCACCCAGCCGACCGTGGCAGGAGAGGCCATGGCCACGGCGGCGGCGGTGACGGACGGGCTGGTGGAGTCGACGGTGGCGGCGTAGCTCACCGGCGTACCGAGGTTGCCGACGTTGTCCTGCCCCCAGATCCCGTAGCTCTGCGAGCCCTGGACGAGGCCGGCGTCAGCCGTGAGCGGCGCGCTCGACCACCCGTACGCCTTCGCGCCGATCGTGCACGTGCACGGCTTGAGCGGCACCGACGTCGCGCCCGAGGCGAGTGAGGAGGGGTCCGCCTGCACCCAGGCGACGCCCGACCCGCCGGGATCGACGACGTTCGCGTAGACGACGAACGCCGCCCCCGGCCGGATCGCCCCGCCGGCGGCGGTGGCGCCCTGGGGGGCGATCGTCGCGCCCGTGACGCTCGGCGCATGGAAGTCGGTGCTTGCGACCGCCGCGCCGGCCCCTGCTCCGGGCAGGTCCCACGTGGCGGACGCGGTGGTCACGCCGGCGAGGAACACGGCCAGGAGCAGGAGCCCGCGGCGAGGGTGCAGCAGGCCCCTGAGACGGGCGAGCATCGGGACGGCCTTAGGCGCTCTGGGCCGTCGCGGTCAGGTAGACCGTGAACGTCGCTCCCTGGCAGGAATCGTTGGCGCTCGAGTCCATCGCGATGGCGCCCGTCGCGTCGATGTCCGTGGAGGATCCGGCGGGGATGTCCCAGCCGCTGCCGCCGTTCGTGGCGGTCGTGAACGACAGGGAGCTCAGGTTGCACCCGCTGTGACCGGCATCGACGTCGACGCCGTCCTCGCCCTTCGACGTGTCGAGCCCGACGCTCCCGACGTGCACGGGGAACGAGTTCGCGTTGGCGGCACTGGTGTCGACGTCGGCGCTGGCGCCCGGATACAGGCTGCCCGACGGCGAGCCGGCGGTGAGCGTCAGGTTCTCGGCGGTGGCTGCGGAGGCCGTGCCGTGGCCGCTGCCGTTGACGGACCAGGCCGCGTAGGCGGCCGCGCCCGCGATGCCGAGGCCGACGACGGCCGTCACGGCAATCCGCACGAAGCGTTTGCGATTCATGGAATCCTCTTGAGAAGGGGGGAAGGAAGCCCGTCCGGTCCCAGGCGGGGAGCGGACGTTCTCGAACCCATCGGTCGCCGACTGGTATAGGCCGATACCGAGAACGGGGGATCTCCGCGCCCCGGTGCGCCCATCGCGTACCGAGCGGTGCGGGCACCGCGTACCGAGGTCTGGTGCGGTATGTCCGCACCGTTCGGTACGCTATCTCCGCACCATGCTGACCGACGCAAACCCGTTCATCTACTCCCACCCGATCGCGCCGGACGACGTCATCGACCGCGACGCCGAGACCGAGCAGCTGCTCGCCTCGGCGGTGGGCGGCCACTTCGTGCGCCTGTACGCGCCGCGCAAGTACGGCAAGACGAGCCTGCTGCGACGCGTGCTCCGCGACGCCGAGCGGCGCGAGCGGATGATCCCGATCCTGGTCGACCTGTACGGGGTGCTGTCCGTGGCCGACGTGGCGATCCGGTTCGAGCGCGCCTACGCCCGTCAGCTGAAGGGCAAGACCCGGGCGCGGATCGAGGAGTTCCTGCAGACGACCGGCCTCGGGCTCTCGCTGGGCGCGCTCGGGATCAGCGCCCGGCTCCAGGTCGAGCCCCGCACCGACCCGCTGCCGGCCCTGCACGCACTCCTCGACCTGCCGCTGCGGCTGGAGGAGGGCGGCGCCTTCCGGGCGCTCGTCGTCCTGGACGAGTTCCAGGACATCACCCGGGTCGAGGGGATGGACGCGCTCCTGCGCAGCCACATCCAGTTCCAGGGCGAGGTGGCGTCGTTCGTGTTCGCAGGATCGGAGCCGGGCCTGATGCGCGAGCTCTTCGAGGTGCGCGAGCGCCCGCTCTACGGGCAGGCGGTGCCGATGCGGCTCGGGCGACTGGGCGACGCCGACATCGCGGCCTACGTGGCCGACCGCTTCCGCGAATCGGGCCGCAGCGTGGGCGAGGCCGCCAATCCGCTCGCGGCGGCGGCGAAGGGCCATCCCCAGCGGGCGATGCTGCTCGCCCACCGGCTGTGGCAGGAGGTGCCTGCGGGCGGTACGGCCGATCTGGGCCACTGGAGCCGGGCGCACGCGGCGGCCCTGGCCGAGCTCGCGGCCGAGTTCGACGCCGGCTGGCGCCACCTCTCCACCAACGAGCAGAAGGCGATCCGCTCGCTGGCGGCGACCGGGGGCTCGCCGTTCCAGACGCGCGTCCTGGAGGGCCTGGGCCTGGCCAAGTCGAGCGCCCGCTCGGCGCTGGTCGCGCTCCAGGCGAGCGCGATCGTCGAACGTGACGGCGACCGCTACGCCCTCACCGATCCGCTGTTCTGCGAGTGGATCGCGGGGCTGCGCGGGGCCGGCGGGCTCGGGGAGGGCGACGTGTGAGCGGAGGGCGCCGGAGAACGCCGTCCGGCATGCGAGTGGGCCGTATAGGGATCGAACCTATGACCTTGGGATTAAGAGTCCCCTGCTCTACCAGCTGAGCTAACGGCCCCGGGTCGGCCAGTCTACCAACGCGTCGCCGCGCCGCCGCGCCGCCGGACCCGCTATCCTGCCGCGCCGATGCGGGCAGAGTCGGACACCTTCTTCCGAGACCTCCTCGCGGCCCCCGGGCCGTCGGGCGACGAGCGCGAGGCCGCCAAGGTCTGGCGCGCGTACGCGGCCGGCTTCGCGGATGTCCGCGGCGACGCGCTCGGCTCCTGCTACGCCACGGTGAACGCCGAGGGCGAACGGTCGGTGGCGGTGCTCGGCCACATCGACGAGATCGGCCTGGTCATCACCCACATCGACGACGAGGGCTTCCTGTGGTTCCGCGGTGTCGGCGGCTGGGTGGCGGCCGTGCTGGTCGCGCAGCGAATCCGCATCCTCACGAAGGACGGCCCCGTCCCCGGCGTCGTGGGCCAGAAGGCCCCCCACCTGACCGACCAGGAGGAGCGGGACAAGCCCCTTCGCGTCGATCAGCTGTGGATCGACATCGGCGCAGCCGACGGCGACGACGCCCGCTCGCGCGTCCAGGTGGGCGACCTGGCCGTGGTGGAGCAGCCCATCGTCGACCTGATCGGCTCGCGCCTCGCCAGCCGCGCGGTCGACAACCGCGCCGGCGCGTTCGTGGCCGCCGAGGCCGCCCGCCTGTACGCGGAGCAGCCCGGGTCGTGGCGGCTCGTCGGCGTCGGCTCGGTCGGCGAGGAGACGAGCTTCTCGGGCGCCTACACGTCGGCGTTCGGGCTCGACCCCGACGCGGCGCTCATCATCGACGTCACCCACACGTCCGACCAGCCGAACGTGCCGAAGCGCAAGGTGGGCGAGATCACGCTGGGCGGCGGGCCCGTCATCGAGCGCGGCTCGGGCGTCCACCCGCTCATGTTCGACCTGATCGGCGAGGTGGCGAAGGCCGAGGGCATCCCGGTCCAGTTCGGCGCGTCGTCCGGGTCGACCGGCACGGACGCCGACGCGGTCAAGCTGACCCGGGCCGGCGTCCGCTGCGGCGTCGTCAGCGTCCCGAACCGCTACATGCACTCGCCCAACGAGATCGTCGACCTGAACGACCTCGAGGCGACGGCCGCCCTGATCGCGGCGGTCGCGCGCCGGCTGGACGACCTTCCGCCCATCGAGTAGCCGCCGACGGCGTACGATTCGGCCGTGCGCAGGCTGCTGATCATCGCCGCCATCGCCGCCGGAACGGCAGCCGTGGCGGGGATCGTCGTCTACGGGCAGATGCACATGTCCCTGCTGACGGACCGAAAGGCGACGCCGATCAAGGCGGCCGACCGCAAGCCAGCGCCGGCCTTCACCCGCACGGCGCTCTCGGGCGCGCCCGTCGACCTGCGCCGGTTCACCGGGAAACCCGTGGTCATCAACTTCTTCGCCAGCTGGTGCATCCCGTGCAAGCAGGAGGCGGCGGGCACGGCCCGGATCGGACGCGAGTTCGGCTCCCGGGTGCACATGGTCGCGGTCGCCATTGACGACAAGCAGCCCGATGCCATCAGGCGCTTCGCCAGCCAGTACCACTGGACATGGCCGATCCTCTACGACCCGAGCGACGACCTCGCCTATCGCTACAACGTCCCCGGGAAGCCGACGACGGTCATCCTCGATCAGCGGGGCCGGATCGCCTGGCAACACGCCGGCAAGATCGGCACCCGCCCGGTCACCCAGATCCTGGACGCACTGCTCTAGCCTTGAAGGTCGTCTCCGTCGTCGGCAACCGGCCGCAGTTCATCAAGGCGGCGCCGCTCGCGGCGGCCCTCGCCGCGGTCGCCGACCACGTGCTCGTCCACACCGGCCAGCACTACGACGCCGAGCTCTCGCAGATCTTCTTCGACGAGCTCGGCCTCGCCCCGCCCGACCACGAGATCGAGGCCGGCTCGGGCAGCCACGCCGGCCAGACGGCGGCGATGCTGACGGGGCTCGAGCCGGTCCTCACCGCCGAGCGCCCGGACGTCGTCCTGGTCTACGGCGACACCAACTCCACGCTCGCCGGCGCGCTCGTGGCGGCCAAGCTGCGGCTGCGCCTCGGCCACGTCGAGTCCGGCCTGCGCTCGTTCGACCGCGCGATGCCGGAGGAGGTGAACCGGGTCGTCGCCGACGTGGTCTCCGACCTGCGCTTCTGTCCCAGCGAGACGGCGGTCAGAAACCTGACCGCGGAGGGGATCACCGACGGCGTCCACCTGGTCGGTGACGTGATGGTCGACGTGGCCCGCACCTTCGCGCCCGCGGCCCGCCGCAGCGACGTCCTCGAGCGGCTCGATCTCGAGCCGGGCGGCTACGCGCTCGTCACCGTCCACCGCCAGTCGAACACCTCACCCGAAGCGATGCCGGCGCTGGTCGCGGTGCTGGAGGCGATCGACCGGCCGGCCGTCTTCCCGATCCATCCCCGCACGCGGGGCGCGCTCGAGGCCGCCGGCCTGCTCGGCCGGGCCGAGGCCGCCGCGACGCTCACCCCGCCGCTCGGCTATCTGGAGTTCACGGCGCTGCTGCTCTCGGCCGCCGTCTGCCTGACCGACTCCGGCGGCGTGCAGAAGGAGGCCTACCTGCACCGGGTGCCGTGCATCACCCTGCGCGACACGAGCGAGTGGGTGGAGACGATCGAGCTCGGCTGGAACCGCCTCACGGGCGGCCTCGACGCCACGGCGGCGGCGGTGGCGCTGGCCGGGCTCGTCCGCCCGGACGCGCACCCGCCGCTCTACGGCGACGGCGACGCCTCGGCCCGGATCGCCGAGGTCGTGGCGGCGGCGCCGTTAGCATCCTGGCCGCCATGACCGCAGACATCGCCATCGTCGGCGCCGGCTACGTGGGGCTGCCGCTCGCCGTCGAGTTCGCCCGCGCCGGCCGCACGGTGGTGTGCGTCGAGGCCGACCCACGCAAGGTCGAGGCCATCGGCCGGGGCGAGAGCTACGTCGAGGACGTGCCGGGGGCCGACCTGGCGTCGCTCGTGGAGGACGGCAAGCTGACCGCCACGCGGGACTACGCGGCGGTGACCGGCGCGGACGCCGTGCTCATCTGCCTGCCGACCCCGCTCTCGCGCAACCGCGAGCCCGACCTCTCCATCGTCACGGCCGCGACCGAGGAGATCGCGCGGCATCTGCGCGCCGGCCAGCTGGTCGTGCTCGAGTCGACGACGTACCCGGGCACCACCAGGGACGTGCTGCGGCCGATCCTCGAGTCGGGCGGCCTGGTCGCGGGCGAGGACTTCCACCTGGCGATGTCGCCGGAGCGGATCGACCCCGGCCGCACCGACTACACCATCCGCACGACGCCGAAGGTCGTCGGCGGCCTGACGCCGGCCTGCCTGGAGCGGGCGCTCGACGTCTACCGCCCGTTCGTCGAGCACCTCGTGCCGGTGAGCTCGTGCGAGGCGGCCGAGCTGACGAAGCTGCTCGAGAACATCTTCCGGTCGGTGAACATCGCCCTCGTGAACGAGCTCGCAATGCTGTGCGACCGCATGTCGCTGAACGTGTGGGAGGTCGTCGCGGCGGCCGCGTCGAAGCCCTACGGGTTCATGCCGTTCCAGCCCGGGCCGGGCCTGGGCGGGCACTGCCTGCCGATCGATCCCTTCTACCTGTCGTGGAAGGCGCGCGAGCTCGACTTCCCGACGGAGTTCATCGAGCTCGCCGGGAAGGTGAACCAGCACATGCCCTACTACTGCGCCGAGCGGGTCGCCCGCGCCCTGAACGACCACCGCAAGGCGGTCGCCGGCAGCACGGTGCTCGTGCTCGGCGTCGCCTACAAGGGCGACGTCGGCGACCTGCGCGAGTCGCCCGCGCTGAAGCTGATCGAGCTCCTGCGCGAGAGCGGCGCGGACGTCGTCTACCACGACCCGTTCGTCCCCGACCTGGGGGAGGAGGGGCTCGACCTCGAGTCGTCGCCGCTGACCGACGAGCTGCTGGCCGGCGCCGACATCGCCTGCGTCGTCACCGCCCACTCCGGGATCGACTACGCCCGGGTGGCCGACCGGGCCCAGCTCGTGCTCGACCTCCGAAACGCCGTGCCGGCCGCGTCCGAGCGGGTCGTGAAGCTGTGAGCGCGCGCGTCACCGTCGGGATGGTGGGCCTGGGCGGCTGGGGCAAGAACCTGCTGCGCAACTTCGGCGCGCTCCCCGGCTCCGACCTGCGCTGGTGCTGCGACGCCGACGAGGCCACCCGCGCCGCCTACACGCCGGCCCATCCCGGCGCCCGCTTCACGGAGAGCTACGACGAGCTCCTGGCCGACCCCGACCTGCAGGCGATCGTCCTGGCGACGCCGGTGCCGACCCACTTCGAGCTCGCCCGGCGGGCGATCCTGGCCGGCAAGCACGTGATGGTCGAGAAGCCGATGACCTGGACCGCGGCCGAGGCGCGGGAGCTGCGCGACCTCGTGTCCGGGAGCGGGCTCGTGCTGATGGTCGACCACCTCCTGCGCTTCCATCCCGGGGTCGACAAGCTGCGCGAGCTGATCGACACCGGCGAGCTGGGCGACGTGCGCTACGTCTACGGGAACCGGCTCAACCTGGGCAGGATCCGGCCGGACGAGAACGTCCTCTGGTCGCTCGGCGTGCACGACATCTCCGTCGTCCTGCACCTGATCGACTCCGAGCCGGTCGAGGTGTGGGCGCGCGGCGAGTGCTACGTCCAGCCCGGCGTCGAGGACGTCGCCTTCGCCTACGTCCGCTTCGCCTCGGGCCAGGTCGGCCACCTGCACCTCTCGTGGCTCGACCCCCACAAGATGCGCAAGATGACCGTGATCGGGTCGCGCAAGATGGCCGTCTTCGACGATATGGAGCCCGACCGCAAGGTCACCGTGTACGACAAGGGTGACTGGCAGACGCCGGCGGGCCGCATCTCCACCCATACCGGCGACATCTGGATCCCCTGGATCGACACGCGGGAGCCGCTCGCGATCGCCTGCAGCCACTTCCTCGAGGCGGTGGCGGGCGACTCGGCGCCGCGGACGGACGTCGACGAGGGCCTGCGCGTCGTCGAGGTGCTCGAGGCGATGCAGACGTCGCTCGAGCGGGGCGGCGAGACCATCTCGCTGGGGGCGGCGGCGCGGTGATGTGGGCGCCGGGCGACGCCCCCGGGCTCGTGCTCGGCGACGGGGCCCAGATCGGTGAGGGCGTGCTGGTCGGCGCCAACGTGACCATCCACGAGGGCACCGTCCTCGGCGCCGGCTGCAGCGTCGGCGACAACGCGGTGCTCGGGCGCCGGCCCGTGCTCTCGGCCCGCTCGACCGCCCGCCGCGACGGCGAGCTCGGGCCGCTGCGCATCGGGGCGGAGACGCGGATCTCGGCCGGCGCGGTGCTCTCGGCCGGCTCGACCCTCGGGACGGCGTGTGTCGTCGGCGACCTGGCCACGGTGCGGGAGCGGTGCGCGATCGGCGACGGCGTCGTCATCGGCCGGGGCGTCTGCGTCGAGAACGACACGACGATCGGCTCCCACACGAAGATCCAGACCAACGCGTACATCACGGCCTACTGCACGCTCGAGGAGCACGTCTTCGTCGCGCCGTGCGTCGTCACCACGAACGACAACTTCATGGGCCGGACCGAGCGCCGCCACGCGCTGATCAAGGGCCCCACCATCCGCCGCGGCGCCCGTGTCGGCGGGGGCGCGACGCTGCTCCCCGGGATCGAGATCGGCGCCGAGGCGTTCGTCGGCGCCGGCGCGGTCGTCATCCGCGACGTGCCCGCGGGCGTGGTCGTCGTCGGCACGCCGGCGCGCGTGCTGCGCGACGTGCCGGCCGACGAGCTGCTCCCCGATGCATAACCGGTGCCTGGCACCGGTTCCGCACACCTAGGGGACGACGAGCGCGGGCGAGTGGCCACGGCGGTGGGTGGCGTCGCCGTCGTAGTGCAGGCGCCACGTGCCGCTCGCGGGGGCGGTCGTGAAGGCGGCGTGGCCCTTCGGCCCGGCCGTCCCCGTCTCGACCGGGACCCAGCCGGAGGCCGTGTGCTTGAAGAGCACGAGCGACTGACCCGGCAGGGCCGGGTACATCGTGCCCCGGAACCGACCGCCCTTGACGGCGAGGGTGAGGGCCGGCCGCACCTTGACGGCCACCGTCGGCGAGACGGCCCTGCCGGCCGAGACCAGCCGGTACCAGCGGTCGGCGGTCGGGGCGAGCGCGAGGCTGAAGTTGCCCTTCGCCCCCAGCTTCACGTGCGCGACCGAGATCTGCCAGCTGCCGGTGGCGGTCGTGCGCCGCTGCAGCGTCACACCCCCGGTCGGCTTGGGCCAGGCCCGGCCCGTGAGCGTGAACGCGTGCCCCGCAACGGCCGTGCCCGGCGCGGCCAGCGTGCGCTGGAGGATGCGGAAGTAGTTCGAGCGCAGGCCCATGCGGCCCTGCGCCTGGACTCCGGAGATCGTCGAGGTGCCGCCGGACGAGGTGACGGCGAGATGCAGGATGCGCTGGGAGGGGCCGTCGATCGTCATCGCGACCGAGCCGACCACCCCTGACACCCCGAGGGCGCGCGCGAGGCCGGCCGGGGTATAGGTCGTCGCCGGCCAGTTGTGATACGGGTTGGCGCCGCCGGCCGCGTCGTAGCGGTCGATCACCGGCACCAGGTAGGGCTGCCCCGTCGAGGTGCCCCAGGCCGCCTGCTCGGACGCGGTGCGCCCGCCGGAGCTGGACGAGAAGAACGTCGTCGCGACCGTGCGCCCGTACCAGACGACCCGGTGGACGGTGGACGTGACGGCGGCGGTCGAGGCGGGCGCCTCGTGCTCGATCGGGCCGTAGACCTGGCTGCGGGTGTCGGCGTACGCGTCGAAGAGGCCGGACGGGTTGCGGGTCGCGACGGCGTAGGAGCGGGCGGCCACGGCCTGCGCCTTCAGCGCCGGGGCCATCCACGACGCGGGCATCTCGCTCGGGACGACGCCGCGCAGGTACTTCTCGATCCCGACGAGGTCGATGCACAGCAGGCTGGAGCCCGAGATGGCAACCCGGAACGACCCGTGCCAGTGGTCGCCGGCGAAGCCGATCCCGGCCGAGTCGTTGAGCCGCAGCGGCTGCGCGCCGGGGCTGATCCTGACCGGGGCCACGAGCCGCTTGGTGACGGCGCCGGTCGCGCCGTTCACGAGCTGCAGGCGCCCCGGCGTGCCGCCGCGCTGGAGGTGGTACTTGCCGGCCGCAAGCGTCTTCCTCGTCCCCGCCGCATCGCGCAGGGTCATCGCCGCGGAGGCGCCGAAGTGCACCGCCGGGCCCGAGGAGAGGAGCACCCGCTCGGTCGCCGACCGCGACAGCGGCCCGACGTGGGTGTGGGTGAAGTAGTGGCCGAGGATCTGCTTGTAGCCGAAGCCGTGCTCGGCATAGCCGAGGGCGCCGTACTGCGACATCCCGATGCCGTGGCCCCAGCCGTGGCCGACCAGCGTGAACACCGTGGCACCCTGCGCGGATGCGGGCGCCAGAAGGGCGGCCACCGCCGCAACACATGCTGCGAATCGTCGCGTCATGCCGACACCATCGGCACCAGGGTACAAGCCCTGGAGTTATGCGGACGTAAAGATCGCCCGGCTGTGCCCGCCGTCACCGTCCGCGGCCGGGGACAGCTACACCCGCGCCAACCGACGGCCGATAACCTGCGCGAGATGGGCCGTCTCTCCTCGCTCCCGGGGCCGGTGCGCACCGTGCTCGACACGGTGGTCACGCTCGCGATCGCGGTCGCGATCGCCTGGCTCGGCCAGGCGTTCGTCGTCAAGCCGTACCGCGTGCCGTCGCCGAGCATGGTGCCGACGCTCGAGCCGGGCGACCGCGTGCTCGCCGACCGGGTGAGCCTCGACTTCTCGAGCCCCAGCCGGGGCGAGATCATCGTCTTCCACCCGCCGCACTGCAAGGCCGGCCACAATGATCCGTCCGGGGTGTGCACCTCCCCGCAGCTCGGCCTGCGCGACGGCCTGGCGGGGACGACGTTCGTGAAGCGCGTGATCGGCCTGCCGGGCGAGACGGTGTGGGCGCGGGACGGCCATGTCTGGGTCAAGGACAAGGGCAAGAAGCCGGTTCGGCTGAACGAGCCCTACACCCACGGCCAGGCGACGAACAACCTGCCCCACCAGGTCATCCCCAAGGGCGACTACCTGATGCTCGGCGACAACCGCAGCATCTCCGAGGACTCCCGCATCTGGGGCGTGGAGCCGCGCGGCGGGATGATCGGCATCGCCCGCGTCCGCTACTGGCCGCTCGGGCGGCTGGGCATTCTCTAGACTGCTCCTCCCCGAGACGAGGAGTGCGCTCTTGCGGCTGCGCCGTTCCTGCCTGGCGGTGCCGGGCTCATCCGAGAAGATGCTCGCAAAGGCGGCGACGCTGCCCGCCGACCAGGTCTTCCTCGACCTCGAGGACGCCGTGTCGCCGCTCGAGAAGGAGGCGTCCCGGGCAACCGTCGTCTCGGCCCTGAACACGCACGACTACTCCGGCAAGACGCGGGTCGTGCGCGTGAACGGGGTCACCACCCAGTGGTGCCTGGGCGACATCGTCGAGGTCGTCGGCGGCGCAGGCCGCAACCTCGACTGCCTCATGATCCCCAAGGTCGAGGACGCCTCCCAGCTGCACTTCGTCGACCACCTGCTGACGCAGCTCGAGACCCAGCATGGGATCGATCACCGCATCGGTATCGAGGCCCAGATCGAGAACGCCCGCGGGACGGTCAACCTGGGCGAGATCGCGACGGCGACGGGCCGGATCGAGACGATCATCTTCGGCCCCGGCGACTACGCCGCCTCGATCGGCGTGGCGTCGCTCGTGATCGGCGCGATCGACCCCGACTACCCCGGCGACCAGTGGCACTACGTGCTCTCGAAGATCGTCACGACCGCCCGCGCGTACGGCTTGCAGGCGATCGACGGGCCGTACACCGACATCAAGAACGTCGACGAGTACCGCCGCCTGTGCAACCGCGCCCGCCTGGTCGGCTTCGACGGCAAGTGGGTGCTGCACCCGTCCCAGGTCGAGGTCGCCAACGAGGTCTTCATGCCGACCCAGGAGCAGTTCGAGTCCGCCAGACGGCTGCTCGACGCCTACCACCACGCCACCCACGTCGAGCGCCGGGGCGCGGTCATGCACGAGGGCCAGATGATCGACGAGGCGTCGCGCAAGATCGCCGAGGCGGTGGTCGCCCGCGGCGAGGCGGCGGGCATGGTCGCCCAGGTCGGC
>JAICJC010000152.1 GCA_025928655.1 Thermoleophilia bacterium
GGCCGTGATCTTGAAGAACCACTGCTCCAGGGTGCGCGCCTCGACCTCGGCGCCGCAGCGCTCGCAGTGGCCGTCGATCACCTGCTCGTTCGCGAGCACCGTCTGGTCGTTCGGGCACCAGTTGACGTTCGCGCTCTTGCGGAACGCGAGCCCGGCCTCGAACAGGCGCAGGAAGATCCACTGCGTCCAGCGGTAGTACTCGGGGTCGGCCGTCGAGAGCTCCCGCGTCCAGTCGATCGACCAGCCCATCCGCCGCATCTGGCGCCGGATCGCGGCGATGTTCTCGCGGGTCGACTCTGCCGGATGCCGGCCCGAGCGGATCGCGGCGTTCTCGGCCGGCAGACCGAACGCGTCGTAGCCCATCGGGTGCATGACCCGGTGCCCGCAGCGGCGCCGGTAGAGCGTCACGACGTCGCCCATCGTGTAGTTCTTGACGTGCCCCATGTGCAGCTCGCCCGACGGGTAGGGGAGCATCTCGAGCACGTAAGTCAGGTCGTCGGTCGGCTCGCCCGGGGCCGGGTTCGGCACCTCGAAGACGCGCTCACGCGCCCAGATCTCCTGCCATCGGGCCTCGACGGCGGCCGGATCGTACCTGTCCATGCGCGGCATTCTAGGGCTCCGTCCCGGAGGGTCCGTGATGATCGGGCGCGCGAAAATCGAGCATGGCAAGGACGCAGGGAGTTCCGATATCGGGAATATCGGAACGACCGAGGACGCCGCCAGGCGAAGATTTGCAGCCGCACGGGCGCGCGAGAACCTCCTGGACGGAGCCCTTGGCCTCTCCGGCCCGGCCGCGCCTCACATGCCGGGCTTGACCACCATGTCGAACACCACGACGAGGAGGAGCACGAGCTCGATCCGCGAGACCAGGAAGATGCGCCGGATCCGCGCCTGGACCTCGGGCGACTCGACGCCGTCGCGCTCGGTCGCCTTGCCGATGCGGCCCGCCTCCGGCCCCAGGAAGCCGGCTCCGACGAGGATCGAGAGCGCGATGACGACGAGGCCGAACTGCACCCAGCCCTGGCTGTAGCTCCACGCGCCGACCGAGTCGTGGATGGTGAAGATGCCCGAGACGAGCAGGATCAGCGAGGCCGGCAGGAAGATCCGCATGCCCACGAACTCGGTGTCGCCCGCGAAGGAGGCGATCTTGAGGGGGTCGTTCGTACGCGTCGCCAGAAAGGCGTAGACCTGCACGGTGCATGCGCCGCCGACCCAGACGACCGCGGAGAGCACGTGCACGAACTTGAGCGCGTTGTAGTGGGTGAGGGCAAGCTCGATCATGGCGGCGGAGTTCTACCGGTTCGGCCGGATCCGGTCAAGCGGCCTACCGGCCGCTCGTCTACGATCACGATCTGTGATCCTGCGCCAGTTCCTGTACGACCCCACGGCGTGCGCGAGCTACCTGTTCGGCTGCCTGACGTACAACCAGCTGGCGGTGGTCGACCCCCACGCCGGCCTCGTCGACCGCTACGTCGAGGCCGCCGCGGCGACCGGCGCGCCGATCGTCGGCGTGTTCGAGACGCACGTCCAGGCCGACCACGTGTCGGGGCTGCCGGAGCTCGTGGCCGCCACCGGGGCGACCGCGTACCTGCCGGCCGGCGCGGGGGTCGACTTCGCCCACCAGGCGCTCGCCGACGGAGAGCGGATCGAGCTCGGCAACACGATCGTGACGGCCATGGCGACCCCGGGCCACGCGCCCGCGCACCACACCTACCTGGTGGCCGACCTGCGCCGCGAGACGGAGGAGCCGTGGATCGCGTTCACGGGCGACTCGATGCTCGTGAACGACGCCGGCCGGCCCGATCTGCACGCGGGCGGCGGCGACCCGCGCGAGCTGGCCCTGCTCCAGCACGCGTCGATGCGGCGGCTGCTCGGCCTGCCCGACCACGTCGTCATCTATCCGAGCCACTACGCCGGCTCGGTGTGCGGCCGCGGCCTGTCCGGGAACCCGGTCTCGAGCATCGGCTTCGAGCGCCTGCACAACCGCGCCCTCGCGTACATGGAGGCGGAGGCGTTCGCCGACCACCTGCTGGAGGACCTGCCGCCGGCGCCGCCCGAGCAGGCGCGCGTCGTGGCGGCGAACCGGCGGGGAGAGCCCGCGGCGGCCTGAGCGACCGCGCCCACCGCTGGGCCGGCTGCGCGAACGTCCGCGACCTCGGCGGGCTGCGGCTGGTCGGAGGCGGCCGTACCCGCGGCGGCCGGGTGATCCGGGCGGACGCGGTCGCCAAGCTCACAGCCGAAGGACGGGCGGCGATGCGCCGCCACGGCGTGCGCCGGGTCGTCGACCTGCGCACAGAGCAGGAGGCGGCCGGCGAGCCCGGGCGCTCCGGGGTCGAGGTCGTGCGCGTGCCGATCCGCCCTTCCGGGCCGACCGACCCGCTCTGGCCCGAGCTGACCGCCGCCTACGACGCGGCGCCCGACCCCGAGCACGGCCTGCGCGACTTCCTGCTGGACGGCCTCGGGCGCTGGCCGGAGGCGTACGCAGCCGCCGTGGGAGCGATCGGCGCCCCCGGCAACGGCGCGGTGGTCGTCCAGTGCGCCGCCGGCCGCGACCGCACGGGCGTCGTCTGCGCGCTGCTCCTCGAGGCGGCGGGCGTCGAGCGGGACGCGATCGCGGCCGACTACGCGCTGACACCGGCGATGGACGGCCAGGCGGCGCCGCCGCCGTGGGTCATCGAGGCGGTGCTGGGCGAGCTCGACCGCGGCCACGGCGGCGGCGGCGCGCGCGCGTACCTGCTCTCGGCGGGGCTGGAGGAGTCTGCGCTCGCGGCGGCGGTCGCCCGGCTGACGGTCTAGCGCATGTAGCGGCGGACGGCCAGGCGCGACTTGAGCGCGTGCTGCTCCGACCGGCCCTGCACGCGGGCGGCCGTCGCCTCGGGGTCACGGGCGCCGGGGTCGCCCTCGTCGTAGGACTCGGCGATCTGGCCGACGGCCTGGCGGTCGTGGTCGGCGATCGCGTCGATCTCGCAGGCGATCCGGGAGCGGCCGAACGACATCGGCTCGACGCGCATGACGAGGGCCTCCATCGTGATCGGGCGGGCGCCGATCCACACGGATAGC
This sequence comes from Thermoleophilia bacterium, assembly GCA_025928655.1. GTDB lineage: Bacteria > Actinomycetota > Thermoleophilia > Gaiellales > JAICJC01 > JAICJC01. The sequence continues at coordinate 3,061 of JAICJC010000152.1, forward strand.
ATGATCCGGTCGCCCATGGCCAGGTGAAGCTCGGTCACGAACGCGACGCCGCCCTCGGAGATGTCCGCCGTCCGCACGCGGAAGCGCTCGCCGTCGGGCAGGATCTTCGAGCGCAGCACGACGGCGTCCGCCTCGTCGGTGCGGCGGGCGCGCTTCGTGCGGCGGTGGCCGGGCTGGTGGACGATCTCGATGACCCGCAGGTGCAGGAGAGTCTGGTTCGAGGACTGGAAATAGGCCTTCTCGATCCGCAGCGACACGTCGAAGCCGCCGCCGCTCTGGTCGCGCAGCGGGCAGACGATCACGAGCCCCGGCTGCATCAGCATCTGGGGCGCGTAGCCGATCACGAGCCCGCGGTCGAGGTCGGCCAGGACGACCTCGGCGACGCCGCCGGCGGAGAACACGCCGATCGACGTGGGCAGCGGCGGCAGCAGGTCGAGGAACTGGTCGAGCAGGACGCCGTCGGGATCGGGATCGGGAAAGGACTCGGAGGCGAACTCTGACATCTCCCCCTGAGTAATCGGCGCGGCCTGCACCTCTCTTGAACGCGCCGGTGCCCGCGCCCGGTAGCATCGGCGCATGCCCGCCGACCTCATCCTGCGCGGCGCGACCGTGCACACCGTCGATGCCGCCCGCAGCACCGCGCAGGCGGTCGCGATCGAGGCCGGCCGGATCGCGGCCGTCGGGGACATGGACGCGGTGGACGGGCTGCGGGGGCCGGCGACCCGCGTCGTCGATCTCGAGGGCGCGATGGTGCTACCCGGCTTCGGGGACGCGCACTGCCATCTCGGCGAGAGCGGTCACGCGTCGACGCTCTGCAGCCTCGACGGGAGCGACGGCCCCGACGAGCACCTGCGCCGGATCGGCGCCTACCGCGAGGCGCACCCTGAGCGCGACTGGGTCGTCGGCAGCGGCTGGTCGATGAGCGACTTCCCCGGTGGGACGCCGACGGCCGCGGCGCTCGACGCCGTCGTGCCGGACCGGCCGGCCGTGCTCACGAACCGCGACTACCACGGCGCCTGGGTCAACACGCGCGCGCTCGAGCTCGCCGGCATCACGGCGGCCACGCCCGACCCGGCCGGGGGGCGGATCGAGCGGGACGAGCACGGGGCGCCGCTGGGGACGCTCCAGGAACAGGCGATGCATCTCGTCCTCGACCTGGCGCCCGCGCCGACGCACGCCGACCGCGTCGCCGGCATCCGGGCGGCGGTCGCCTACTACCACCGGCTCGGGATCACCGCCTCCCAGGACGCCAAGGTGGACGTGGAGTGGCAGGCCGCCTACGAGGAGCTCGCCCGCGCCGGCGAGCTCGGCCTGCGCGTGCGCGGCGCGCTCGAGTGGGACGTCGGCCGCGGCGAGGAGCAGGTCGCCGAGCTCGTCGAGCGCCGCCGGGCCGGCACCGTCGGCCGGCTCGCCTGCGGCAACGTGAAGTTCTTCCACGACGGGGTCGTCGAGAACCGCACGGCCGCGATGCTCGACCCCTACCTCGACGCCGGAGGCCGTCCCACCGGCGAGTACGGCATCGACATGTACTCCCGCGCCGACCTGGAGCGGTTCGCCCGCCTGTGCGACGCCGAGGGCTTCGGCGTCCACATCCACACGATCGGCGACCGGGCCGTGCGCGAGTCGCTCGACGCGCTCGAGGCGGCGATCCGGGCGAACGGCCGCCGCGACGCCCGCCACCAGCTGGCGCACGTCCAGTTCGCCCACCCCGACGATCTGCCCCGCTTCCGGGCGCTCGGGGTGATCGCGAACGTGACGCCGCTCTGGGCCCGGCTCGAGGCGTACGTCTCCGAGATGACGCTGCCATTCGTCTCCGAGCGGGCCGGCTCGGGCATGTACCCGTTCGCGAGCATCGTCCGGGCCGGCGGGGCGCTCGCGTTCGGGAGCGACTGGTCGGTGTCGACGCCCGACCCGCGCCACCAGCTTGCAACCGCCGTCGCCCGCCGCGACCCGCTGGGATCGGCCGAGGAGCCGCTCCTCCCCGCGGAGCGGCTCGACCTCGGCACCGCCATCGCCGCCCACACGATCGGCGCCGCACACGCGTGCAGCCTCGAGGCGGTCACCGGGTCGATCGAGCCGGGCAAGCTGGCCGATCTCGTGGTGCTGGAGCGCGATCTCTTCGGCCTGGCGCCGGCAGACTTCCTCGACGTGCGCGTCCTGGCGACGCTCGTCGAGGGCGAGGTCGTCCACGCCGAGCCGGGCTCGGCGCTGGCCGGGGGGGCCTGACGCCGCCCGGCGGCCGCGCGCCCTCCTGGACGCGCAGCGGCGCGTCCGCCGCGGTCATCGCCGGCGCGGCGGCGATCGCATGGCTGGCGGTCGCGCACGAGGGCGGCGGGATGGCCTCCGCGCCGGGCACCATGGGCTACGACCTGGCGGGGTTCCTCGCGTTCTGGACGGTCATGATGGCGGCGATGATGCTGCCCGGCGTGGCGCCGGTCGGCGGGCTGTACGCGCGGGCGATCCGGACGCGGGCCGCGCGGCGGGGGACGCGCGCCGCCCGGGTGGCGGGGCTGGTGGCCGGCTACCTGCTCGCCTGGGCGGCGTTCGGGCTGGCCGCGTTTGCGATTGCGGACGTCGCCGGGCGCCTGGCCGCACACGATCCGGATGCCGCCCGCTGGGCCGGCGCCGCCGCGCTGGTCGCCGCCGGCGTCTACCAGTTCACCCCGGCCAAGAACCGCTGCCTGTCGCACTGCCGCTCGCCGCTGGGCGTGCTCCTCCACGTCGGCAGCTACCGCGGCCGCCTGCGCGACGTCCGCGCCGGCCTCTACCACGGCGCCTACTGCGTCGGCTGCTGCTGGGGCCTGATGGTGGCCCTGATCGCGCTCGGCGTCATGGATTTGCGCTGGATGGCCGCGCTCGCCGCCGTCGTGGTGCTCGAGCGCACCTGGCGGCACGGATGGGCCACGGCCTATGCCGTCGGGGCCGCCCTCGTCGTGCTCGGGCTCCTGGCCCCGTCGCACCCGGGCCTGATCCCCGGCCTGCACGGGCCGGCCCACCCGCCGATGGGGATGTAGGCGTCCGCCCGGCTCAGCGGCGCACGATCACGTAGGTGCCGAGCGGCGCGATGTGGCGCAGGACGCGGATGGCGGCCGGGCCGACGTGGATGCAGCCGTTGCTGACGTGGCCCATCGGGCCGGGATGGATCGCGATCTGGTCGCCCCCGATCCAGGTCGGCGCGAGGTGCGTCTGGTGGGCCGAGAGGCCGAGGGCGAAGGGGAAATAGGGGCTGCCGAACCCGAACTGGAGCCGGTCGGTGACGAAGAAGCGGCCGGTCGGCGTCGGCGTCAGCGGCGTCCCCTGCCCGATGGGGAAGGCGCCCAGCGACCGGGACCCGCGCAGGATCGTCAGCCGCGAGTCGGCCAGGTCGACCATCACCCGGATCCGCGACCAGCGCAACGCCAGCGAGCCGAGGTCGGCGCGCACGGCCCGGCCGTACGGCTTCAGTGGCACGAGCAGCTTCGCCTGCGGCCCGCGGTGGCTCAGAACCGGCACCCACACCGGCCCGTCGAACTGCGTCTTCGCCTGCACCGGGCCGAACCGGGTGTGCAGCGGCCGCCGCAGGCGCGCCATCAGGTACGCCCCGGCGCCGTGCGGACGGGCGGGCGCGTGCCACGTCACGGGCGCCGCGGACTGCACCGGCTGGGCCGCGTCCACGGCGACGACGCCCGCCGCCGGCGCGGCGGAGCGCGTCGACGGCCCGCCTCCGGCACACCCGCTGCAGACCCCCACGGCCAGGACGACTGCGACCCAGACCCGAACGACCATCGGGCAAAGGATACGTGGGCAGGCAACCCCCTGCCGTGACTGGAGTATCTTGCCAGCGTCCGGCGACGCGTCCCGAGCCGGCCCGCATCGGCGGGTCTCTCCGGGGCACCCCCGGGGGAACCGGTGTCACCACACATCGCATCGCATGCGCTTCGCTGCGCCTCCGTCGCAGGTGCGCGCACGCACGACAGGCACAGTCGGGGCGCGCCGCCGGGCGCCCGTCGATGACGTGGCCGCGCCAGACGCGGTCGGGCATGGCCCGGGCGCTGGCGGCGGCGTTTCTCGAGGGCGAGTGGGAGCCCGGCGGGATGGCCGACCGGGCCCGGGCGGCCCTGGGCCGGCGGCCGCGCTGGCTCACGGTCGTCGTCCGGGAGACGCACGCGACCTACCGGCTGCGCCCCGCCGACGCGCCCCGCGCGCTCACGGCGGTAATCGAGCGGTCACTCCGTGATCTGGACGCGGGCGGACGCCTGGGGCGGCCGCCCCGGCGCGTCCCGACCGCGGTGATCGTCGCGGAGATGGGGCGAACGCGCTGGCCGGTTCCGGCGGCGGCCACCGCGGCCGACCTCGCCGCGCTGCTCGACCTCCATCCCGGCGACCTGGCGTGGCTCGCCGACCGCCGCCGGCTCGAGCGCCGGGCCGCGACCCGGGTGCGCAACTACCGCTACCGCTGGCTGGCGCGGCCGGGGGCGCCGGCGCCGCCGAGCGAACCGGCCCGCGCGGGCAGGAACGATGGACCCCCGCCGCGCCTGCCACCGCACCGACACCCCCTCCCCCCCCCCCCCGGGGGGCAC
>JAICJC010000163.1 GCA_025928655.1 Thermoleophilia bacterium
GGCCGTTATGTCTATCGCGATCCCACCTACGGCCGCCAGAGCTGGTAACGAATCGGAAGTCTGTTGGTCTGGAGGAGCGGGTCGAGTCGCCCCGGCTGCGTCCCGGTCAGTTCGCCGCTATGTTTGCGTCGAGGGCGTTGAGCGCGCGGATGGCGGCGGCGATGTCGCTTCGGAGGGCATTGGGATCGGGAATCTGGGTGACGTCGCCGGCCAGTGCCTGGGTGTCGGCGACGACCAGGGCGAGCCGTTTTCGGAGGCGGCCGGCGGCGAGTTTGATCGGCACTGAGGTGACGTCGCGCTCGACGTCCCTGGCGGTCAGCTCGGGCTGTGTGACGTAGGCGTGCAGTGCGGCGTCGGTGACGTCGGGCTCGGGGATGTCATTTTTGAGCCGCTTGAGTTCTTCCGCGACGCCTTTGCCGCGGCCGCGGGCCTTGGCGAGGAGGTTTTCGTTCACTTCGTCGCGGCCGCCGAGTTGCTCGACGAGGTCGGGCCGGTGTTTCTCGAGTAGGTTGGCGACCTGGGTGGCGTGGACGACTGCTTTGGGCTCGAGCTTTCCGGCGGCGATGTCGCCCATCACCTCTTGGCCTGCCTCGATCAGAATCAGTCGCTCGTTGAGGGTGGTGGGCGACATGTTGAGGCGGCGGGCCATGGCGTGCTTGGGGATGTGGCCGTTGGTTTCCAGTAGGCGGTGGATGGCCTTGGCCTCCTCGATGATCTGCCAGGGCCGGCGTTCCTGGTGGATGTGGAACATCACCTCCACCTCGTCGTGGTCGGAGACGCGGTTGACGATAATCGCCGGCATCTCCTTGATTCCGTCGAGTCTGGCGGCCCGCCAGCGGCGTTCGCCTTCGATCAGCTTGAACATGCCTTTGGAGTACGGCTGGACGATCACTGGCTGGAGGACGCCGTACTCGGTGATCGACGCGCGCAACGAGGCGAGGTTCGCCTCGGCGAATGAGGCGCCTCGGCGGGGGTTGTTGTCGGACGGGACGATCGATTCGGTGGCCAGCCACTCCAGATTGCGCTGGCGGGTGATCGGCAGGGACGTTGGGTGGGGCGGCATGCGGTCCTCCTCGTAGATATGACCTATGGTCATAGTCTAGGCGGTGGATCCCCGCCTTGTCGACCGTCGGTGCCTGCGACAGCGGACGGGGCAAATCTCGGCTGCCTGGATCAGGGGCTGTGTGAATCGACGAGCTCGTCGTAGAGCCGGTCACGCAGGACGGCGTCGCGCCGTAGCCGCTCGAACAGCCGGACCTCCCGTGTCTCGGGAAACCAGTCCTCCGGGAGCTCCAGTGCGACCGCGATCCGTGCTGCCAGATCGCCGCCGATGGTCTTTCGATCCGCCTGTCGCAGTGCCCGCGACAGGTGGGACTGACTGACGCCGACCATTCCCGCCAGCCGGTTCGTGCTTAAACCACGCTCGCGCATCAGCTCAGGGAGCTGCTCCATCAGCGGCACCTGAGAGCGGCCACGCATCCTCACCACCACTTCGGTACACGGAACCGAACCCCTACCGCTCAGCCGGGCTCCTAGTGGCTCGGAGACCGCGTTCTGCTGGCGAGGGCCTACCGCACGGCGGGGACGCCAGGGACCGGCTGCGCTTCATGCCCCTAAATGCCGCTCGCGCCCGCGAGTAAGTACTGCGGGCTGGTCGATCGCAGCCGTGCGAGCGCGCTCGTCGGGCGCCGCGCTCCGCGAATTCGATGGTCCGCGATGACGTGAACAAAGAAAAGCTAGACGCCAACGACGTAACAGAAGAGATGGACGCCCACAAACAAGATCGCATCACAGCCGGCGGCGCCGCCGCATGGGAGACCAGCCCATGAGCTTGCCGCGCCCCACCGCGCTGCCGACCCGCCGTGCCGGCAGAACACGCCCCACAGCGTGAGAAGAATCCCAAGCCCGCTACCTGGTTTCGAGCTAGGGCGAACCGGTACTAGATGAAACCTGAGATTTCGCCCGCGGGCGAGCTCTGCCAGAACACCAACAAAGGGAAACATGAACGCCTACATTCAAGTAACCGCGCACCTGCGTGACGCCGGCGAGGCAGTCGGACCGACCGTTATCGAAGACATCCCACTAGCGCGGGCTCTCCGAGACATGGCCGAGGATTTGGCCGGGCAGGAGGGATCGCTGGGCTCAGTCTTGAGAAGCATGATCAGCTGTGCCCTGCTCGACGAGGCGGTCTTCGAGGCGGCCATCGCGGCGATCTGGAGCGGCGAGGACGAATGCGGATCGGCGTGAGCACTCGCGAGGCTGGTTGGCTCATCTCGCGTAGCGAGCCGCAGGTCCGCCGACTCGTGCAGACGGGCCAGCTCGTCTACGGCGTCCAGCCGACCCGGCTCTGCGCCGAAAGCGTGCGCCGGCTCTTCCCCGACGACGCTCTACGTCCGATCCGAGAGGCGGCGCTCGCCGCCGTGCTCCAAGGCCGCATCCGGGTCCCAGCAACCACTCCACGTTATGCGCAGCCGCTGCCGATCACAGAGCTACCACGCCTCCTTCGGGATGCGAATAACAACACGCAACCACCGAACAGATTGTTCGATTCATGACGTCGGAATGATCGTTTCTGCAACACCTATCCGCCGTAATCATGTATAGCGGCTGGGCTATACTAGATTGCGGAGACTTCCGATCGGACAATGGTTGCAATCACCTAGGAGAACCATCATGTACGTCACAGACACTAACAGTAATCCTGCTCTCCCGGCACCATGCCGTGCGCTCACGGAGCTGCCGGATCAGCAGACCGTTGATGCGGCCGGAATCGTCCTCCCCTTGGAGATGGCACGACTCGTTTCGTGTGTCATCTTCCGCCAAGCGGCTCGGGGGCGGTCGAAGAGTAGGGCAACCATCCACGAGACGATCATGGCTCTCGTCTTCCTGGGACGCCAGTCGGTTGAGCGTAACGGCGACGTCGAGCCGGCGCCGTTCCCCGATCTTGCCACCAGCCGTTGGCCGCAGGGCAGGGAGGTGTTTCGGCGCTTGGGGATTACCAACCGTGATTTGGAGGCGTACTGCCGTTCAGCACGGCAGCGCGCAGACGATGCGTGTCTACCACTAGAGTGGGCCCTCGCGCTGGTGCCGGCGGCGATCTGGCCGATGGTGGCCAAAGTCATCGAGTGGGGCCCCGAGCAGGTGGCACTGCGGATGGAGTGGGCGGTGACCGCGATGGCGCAGACGACGACACAGCGGGACCGCCGCCGCCGGCCGGCCGGGTCGCCGTTGTCGTTGTCGACGATCGATCATCGCGTCACCGGGTTGTGGCAGATGCTGGGTGTGCTGCTCGAGCTTCGGTCGATCGCGGCGACCAGCCCGGTGCTCCCTCTGGCACCGCTTGATGGATGGACGGTCAAGCCTCGTCGCGTCGACCCGCGTGACTTCGGCGCGCGGGAAGCCGGACAGGACAACTCGGGACCCAGCGTCGAGGTCTGCGCGACCCGACTCCGCGTGCTTGCTGCTGAAGCAACGACGAGCGGGAGAGGGGAGGGCTATCTGAAGCGGCGCCGGGTGCTCCTGATGGCGCTGCTGTGCCTGTTCGGAGGCCGTGCCGACGCCTTCCGCACAACCCGCGTCGAGGACTATCTCCCCAACCACCGCTACCCCGACGGGGTGACCGGCCCTGTCCTTCGCATCTTCCCAGCGAAGACATGGGATCCAGATGAGGCCCACTACCTCCCGTTGCCGACCGAGCTCGCCAGTTGGATCGAGAGCTGGATCAGCTTCACCAGCCGGCACATCGGACAGCTCGACGAGCCGCTGTTTCCCAGCAGAAAGCCAAAGCCTGGCCGGCCGAACCACCCGCTCAGCGAGCACGGGTTCTTCACCGCAGTCGCTGGTGCCAGACAGGCAGGCGGGACCGGTTCACGGCCACTTCTGCCCATGGGCGATGACCCCTACATCGGGTGGCGCGTGCACGCGTATCGCCACACCGCCTACCAGGCCGCAACCCAGGCCGCCGCCAACCTCCAGCACGAAGACTCGACCTTCTTCCCACATATTCATCCGCAGGAGTTCGCCAAGGCCATCGTTGGCCATCACCTCGTCCGTGATGTGGGAGCGATCTACCGCGACCTTGACCGCCAACTTCTGTCCCGCGCCGTCGTGGACGAGATGTGGCGTGTCCTTTATGACGATGGCGTACTGCGGCGCGGCGCCGACCCCGACCGTGTCCGGCGAGCCCGCGAGCAGCGTGACGCCCTACAGCTCACCATCACCGCGCTCGGCCACCACATCCGCGACCTGGAAGCCAGGGCCGCGCAAGCCGCTGATCGCGTCGGTGGCGCCCGAGACGAGAGTCGCCGGCTCGAGCTCCAAGTGCAAGCCGCGGAGCTGCGCCTGGACGCACACGCTCAGCGAGACGAGCTTCGCCGCCACGAAGACACGCTCGCACAGGCCGACGCCGAACTCGCCGACGCCGCCGCGACACTCGTTCCGATCCCCGATCACATCAGCGACGCCGAGCACGCCCGCCAGCTGGCCGACGCGCTCGGCCGGCCAGGCGCCGATGCGCCAGTCACGCCACCGGTGCGACTGGCCGACGAGCTCACCATCAAGGACGCCGCGGACCTCTTCGGCGTCGACGCGCACTCGGTCGGTCGATGGCGAAACCACGGCTTTCCAAGGCACCGCCCGCTGCCTTGGTATGGCGGTGAGAAGGCCTGGCACGACCACACACAGAAGGATCGTCGCCTGCGCGTGGGCGCCATCAACCTCGACGCGCTGACGGAGCCCCAAAGGCAGATGTTGGAGCAGCTGCGCCTACGACGGGCGCTCGCAGACAGCAGCGATGCCGGGACGGCTCACGTGGTCGGCCCTTCAGTCATCGACGGGCAGCTGGATGCATGGGAAACCTCTGGCGCATCGCCTCCACATGAACCTGTTGCGGCGATTCAGAAGTACGAGGAATGACGACAACCGTCGGCACGTTTATTGGTGTACGAAGATACGCGCACCACGGTCGCCGCGGGCGAAGACGGGTGCCCCTCTGATGGGAGGAGCACCGATGAGCGACCACAACGGCGTACACCAGATGCGGGAGGAGGCCGTCACTCCCGCCCAGCGTCGGCACCACGCCCTCGACGCGTTCCAATCCACGGGCACCTCGCCGCCCGGTGACCCTGGGCCGTATGTGCTGGCCGGCGCGGCCGAGCAGGTCATGGAGCCGCTGGTCACGACCCGTCAGCTCGCTGAGCTTTGGTGCCAGCCGCCGCGATGGGTGCTACGCATGGCCAAGGAGCAGGGGCTCCCGCACTACCGGCTCGGCGGCGTGCTCCGTTACCGCGCGTCCGAGGCCGAAGCCTGGCTTCAACGACACCGTGCTGGCGACACCCCTAGCCTCACTCCCAATCGGACCGACACGCTCGTCGAGCTGCGCGCAATCACTGATGCGCGAGGTGCGGCGTGAACAGCCTCCGCATCTCCGACCTCCAAGTCTTCCGACCCAACGGAGACAGCCGCTGGGCGTACCGGTTCCGCGTACCTCAGGAGATCCCCGGCCCTCGGCGCCCGATGGGCCGCGGCTACCCCACCCGCCGTGACGCCCGTCAAGCCGCCCAAGCCCGCATCGACCAGATCCTCGCCCAGGCACACGACGCCGCCGTACTGCCGACCATGTCAGAGCTCATCGCCGACTACGTCATGCTCCGGCCCGGCAAGGGCGGCGGCCGTGACAGGGTCGCGTGGGCGCTGGCCAAGATCAACGCAGCGTTCGGGCCACAGCGGATCGACCAGCTTAGCGCCCGCGACATCGACATATGGATGGCCAGCCTCGACACCGCCAGCACTCGGTGGGAGATCAGCCGCATCTTCCGTCAACTGTTCGCCCAGGCCGCTCGGCATCACAACGTCGCGAACCCCGTCAGTGTGGCGCCTCAACCACGCCGCGCGGAGGTCAAGCCGTTCAAAGACCCGGCCGAGCTTGAGAAAGTCGCCATCGAGCTCGGTGAGTGGGGGGACGCTGTCCGATTCGTCGCCGGCACCGGGCTACGGCCCGAAGAGTGGATCCCACTCGAAGGCACCGATGTGGACTGGCACGCGCGGACGGTGACCGTCCGCCGTACCTACACCGAAGGCAAAGGACTTGAGGAGTTCGCCGGCAAGACCGCCGGCTCCATCCGCACCGTCCCCCTGTCCACGGCTGCCCTGGCCGCGCTCGGACGACAGCTCCAGGGCCGAGCCGAATCGGGGCTCGTATTTCCCGCGCCCCGCGGCGGCTACCTCAACCTTCGAAACTGGCGCCATCGCGACTGGCACCCCGCCCTCGAGGCCGGCGGGGTAGAGCCCCGAGGGCCCAACGCGCTTCGTCACACCTTCGCCACCTGGTTCCTGCTCGAGTCCGACGACCGCTGGCTGCTGGCGAAGCTGATGGGCTCAAGCGTCGACATGATCGAGGCCCACTACGGCCATCTACTCGCTCCTCACGCGGAGCGCAGCCGCCAGATCCTCGACGCAATCTGGGACGGATTTGGACGCAAAATGGACGCAACCCTTACCGCCGTCGATGCGCCCGTCCCGCCGATTCCGCTCAACCAAGCCCAAAATACTGAAGCCCTCTAACGGACTCGAACCGTTGACCCCTTCCTTACCATGGAAGTGCTCTACCAACTGAGCTAAGAGGGCGGGGCGGCTCCTTGACCCATGCCGGAGTCGCGCGGGCCATTGTAGGGGATATTCGGGCGGATCTTCGA
>JAICJC010000078.1 GCA_025928655.1 Thermoleophilia bacterium
ATCGTCCTGGGCCTGCTCGAGGTAGCGAGGGTCGATCCGCCACAGCTCCTGCGCGCGCACCCGGGGCGGGAACCGGTGCCGCAGCCGCTCGCGGTCGATCAGCCAGTCCGGCTGGGCGTAGGATCCCACCAGGCTGGTCGGCAACGCCGCGGGGAGGGACGGGGGGGCCATGGCGCCCCAAACGCTACCTGCCCCGGCCGCCCGCCGCCGCAATCCGGCCGGCGCAGCATTCGATGCATGAGTGAAATTGGATTCGTTACATAACACCGAAGGCGATGGTCGGTCCCCGTGGGAGCGGGGCGCGGCATACGTCGACGGGGAGTTCTGCCCCATCGAGGATGCCCGGATCTCCGTGCTGGACCTCGGGGTGACGCGAGGCGACTGCACCTACGACGTCGTGCATGTCTGGGAGGGGCGCTTCTTCCGCCTGGACGCGCACCTCGACCGGTTCGCTGCCAATCTGCGCCGGCTGCGGCTCGACCGGGCGTCGACCGGTCCGCGATCGAATCCGTCCTCCACGGCTGCGTGGGGCGCGCCGGCCTGCGGTCGGCGTACGTGTCGATGACGTGCACTCGCGGCCGTCTGCCCCGGGGCAGCCGCGACCTGCGGACGGCCCGAAACACGTTCTACTGCTACGCCGTCCCCTTCGTCTGGATCGCGCCGCCGGAGCAGCAGACGACCACGGGCGTCGGCATGTGGATCTCCGACATCCCCCGCATCCCGCCCGACAGCGTCGACCCGCTCGTCAAGAACTACCACTGGCTCGACATGGACATGGCGCTGTTCGGCGCGTACGAGCACGACGTCGGGCTGGTCGTGCTGCGCGACCGCGACGGCGGCGTGACCGAGGGCCCCGGCTTCAACGTGTTCGCCCTCGTCGACGGGGTCTGGCGCACCCCGGCCTCGGGGACGCTGCACGGCATCACCCGCCGGAGCGCGATCGAGCTCCTGCGCGAGGGCGGCGCCCGGGTGGAGGAGGGGCCGCTGGCCGCTCCCGACCTGCGCCGCGCCGACGAGGTGCTCGTCACCTCGACCGCTGGCGGCGTCATCCCGGTGACCGCGGTCGACGGAAGCCCCGTGGGCGCCGGCAGGCCCGGCGAGCGGACGCTCGACCTGCGCGACCGCTACTGGGCCCGCCACGCCGACCCTGCCTACTCGACCCCGGTGCGGTACGACGACTAGCGCCTGGCCTGGCCGCCGCAGCCCGGGCGGCGGGGAGGTGGTGCAGGACGGAGTACGATCGCGTCAGTGAGCGTGATGCAGGAGACGATCGCGGCCCAGCCCGCCGAGCTGCGCCGGCTGCTCGCCGACGAGGCGCCGATCGGCCCGGCCGCCGGACGCCTGCGCGGCCGCCGCGTGCTGCTCGTCGGGACGGGGACGAGCTGGCACGCCGCGAGCATCGGTGCGTGGTTCCTGCGGGCGGCGGGCGTCGAGGCATGGGCGGTGCAGGCGATGGACGCGGCGCTCGCCGGGCCGCGCCCGGCCGCCGGCGACGGCCTCATCCTGCTCAGCCATCGCGGCACCAAGCTGTACACGACCGCCGTCGTCGAGCGGGCGCGCGCCGACGGCGCGGCGGTCGTCTCGATCTCGGCCCGCGGGGTGGCGGGCGCCGACATCGAGACGGTCGAGCCGGAGCGCTCGTCGGCCTTCACCGCCAGCCATCTGGGTGCGCTCATGCGCGTTGCCCAGCTCGCCGTCGCGCTCGGCGCCGATTTCGATCTGACGACGGTGGCCGACGCGGTGGCGGAGGTCGTGGACGGCCCGCCGATCGGGGTCGAGCCGCCCGCGCGGTCGCTTGAGTTCGTCGGCGCCGGCCCGAACCAGTGGACGGCCGCCGAGGGCGCGCTCAAGATCCGGGAGACGGCGTACGTCGCCGCCTCGGGCCTCGCCGTCGAGCAGTACCTGCACGGCCCGTCGGTCGCGGTCGGGCCGGCGGATACGCTCGTCGCGCTCAACGGCGGGGGGCCGGGCGAGGAGCGGCTGCTCGCCGTCGCCCGGTCGGCCGAGTCGGTCGGCGTGCGCGTGCGCACCTTCGAGGCGAAGGCGGGCGGCGAGCTCCTGTCCGTCTTCCCGCTCACGGCCGTCGTCCAGCGGATCGCGCTCGAGGCGGCCGAGCGGCTGGGAACGAATCCGGACAGCTTCGGGCGCGACGTCCCGGCCCGCGCGCACGCCCTGGACGAGATCGCCCTCTAGGATCGACCCAGGTGGCGGATGGGAGAGTGGGCGTCATGACCGAACCGCTGCATGAGAGATCGCGGCCCGCGACGCCGGCGAGGCGGACGTGCCGGGCCTCGTGGCGCTCGTGGCGCTGGGCTGGTCGATCCCGGCCTCGACCTGATCGTCATCGAGCTCACCCAGCGGGAGTTTGAGAGCTCGGAGCCCCCGCCGCTGCACCGCGCGATCCAGGCCGCCGCGTACGCGGCCGTCAGCTGACGAGCTCGATCGAGTAGCCGAGGTCGAGGGGATGCGGCGGGAACGGGACGACCCGCTCCGTGCCGTTCAGGCGCCAGCCGTGCCGCTCGTAGAAGCGGCGCGCGCGCGGGTTCTCGGCCAGGCACCACAGCGACGCCCTGGTGGCGCCCCCCTCGCGCAGCGCTGCGAGCGCGGCGGCGTGGAGCTCGGGCGCGAGCCCGCTGCCCCAGGCGGCCTCGCGGACGTACAGCCGCTGCAGCCAGCCGCCGCCGACCATCGTGAAGCCGCGGCCCTCGGTGTCGAGGAGGGCGATGAAGCGAGCATCCTCGAGCTGCCTGCGCAGGTCGTCCCGCACGTCGTCCTCCGGATACGGGAAGCGGTCGGGCGGGAACACGTGCGTGAGCCCGGCGAGCGATGCCTCGCGCTGGATCCCGAGGATCAGCTCCAGGTCGTCGATGTCGCCCCGGCGAATCGCCATCGAGGGGACGATATTTCACCGCACCGTGACGGTAGGCTTGCCGGCGTGCCCCGGTTTCAGCGTGCTCGGGCGGAGGGCGAGGAGCAGCGGACCACGGCGGTCGAGCTGTTCTACGACCTCGTCTTCGTGTTCGCGGTCACGCAGGTCTCGCATCTCCTGCTGCACGACCTGTCGTGGCGCGGCGCCGGGCGGGCGGCGCTCGTGCTGCTCGTGGTCTGGTGGGCCTGGAACTACACAACCTGGGTCACGAACGAGCTCGACCCCGACTCGGTGGTCGTCCGCCTCCTCCTGATCGGGATCATGCTGGCGAGCCTGCTGCTCGCGATCGCCATCCCGCGCGCGTTCGAGGATCGCGCGCTGCTGTTCGCCGGCGCGTACGTGACGATCCAGGCCGGCCGCCACCTCTTTCTCACCTTCGCGGCGGCCGAGGCAGGAACGCTCGAACGGCGCCGCGCCGGCCGGATCCTGACGTGGTTCATCGTCGCCGGCGTGCTCTGGATCGTGGGCGGCCTGGCCGCGGGCTCGGCCCGGCCCTGGCTCTGGCTGGCGGCACTCGCCATCGACTACACCGCACCGGTCGTCACCTACTGGGTCCCGTTCGCGGCGCGCATCCAGACCTCCGCATGGCAGGTCGAGACGGCGCACTTCGCCGAGCGCTTTCAGCTGTTCGTGATCATCGCGCTCGGCGAGTCCATCGTCGTCACCGGCGCCACCGCGGCAGGGCTCGACGTCACCCCCGCCCGGGCCGCGGCGTTCGCGGTGGCGTTCCTGACGACCGCGGCGCTCTGGTGGCTCTACTTCGACTACGTCGCGCAGATCGCGCAGCGGCGGCTGGAGCTGGCAGCGCGCCGCGTCGAGATGGCGCGCGACGCCTACACGTACCTCCACGTCGTCCTGGTCGCCGGGGTGATCGTCGCCGCGGTCGGCGACGAGATCGTGATCGCGCATCCGACCTCGGGGCTGTCCACGGCCGAGATCGCGACGGTGGCGGCCGGCCCAGGCCTCTACCTGCTCGGGCTGGCGGTGTTCCGGAGGCGCGTCGCCGGCACGTTCGCCCCGAAGCGCGTCGCCGGGGCGGCCGGGTGCGTGGCGGCCGGTGCACTCGGGGCCGTTCTGCCGGCGCTCGGGTTGACCGCTCTCGTCCTCGCGGTCGTCGTCGCCGTGATCGCGAGCGAGCACATCGCCGCCGGCCGCCGCGCGGCCCGCGGTGAGCCGTCGCCCCTCGAACGGCTCGAGGCGGCGAACACGTAGGGCGGGAGCGGCGGTGTGTTCGATGGAAGAATCCCTTCGTGGAGGAAGCGAGGCTCGAGAACGCCGGCTCCGGGCTCGCGCCCGTCACGGAGGGGTGGTTCGTCGTCAACGTGCGCGATGCCGAATGGTTCTCCTCGGAGTCGAGGGGGGCGCGGCGTGCTGGTTCGCCAACGAGTACGGCCAGCCTCCGATCGAGTTCCCGCAGCTCGGGATCAACGCGACCGTCCTCGAGCCCGGCCAGAACGGCATCTACCACGCCGAGGCAAATCAGGAGGCGTTCCTGGTCCTGGACGGTGAGTGCATCCTGCTCGTCGAGGGGCGGGAGCGGCGGCTCCGAGCCTGAGACTTCTTCCATTCGCCTCCGTGGACGAGCCACGCGTTCGTAGGAGCCGGCGACGAGCCCTGTGTGATCCTGATGGTCGGCGCACACGGAAGCCCCGAGGTGCGGCATCGGGCCTCAGCCCACGCGGCGCGCTACGGCGCGAGCGTTGAGAAGGACACCTCCGACCCCGAACAGGCCCATGCGACCGCCGAGAGGCTCCGGCGGGACCGGCCGTCGTACTGGTCGCGCCTGCCCTGGGCCAAGATGGTCGATTCCGGTTCCCCGGCCGCAGGCAGTTCGAGAGCGGGAGCGACGGGACTCGAACCCGCGACCTCCGGCGTGACAGGCCGTGCCACCCGTGAAGCCGCCTGACGGCAGAGGCTACTACTCCGTCACCAAACCCGCATGGCTACGCGCGGAACCGGCCGGAGCCGCGGAAGTGCCACAAGTCCGTGTTCCGGGAGACGGCGGACGTTTGGGGGCACAAGAGGGGCGCGTGTTCACGCACAACCTCAGGACGACGGTGTGCGAAGCGCGGGCGGCGATGGTGACGGTTCGGCCGCAGGCGCTCGCCAAGGTCGATCTGTCGGCGGCTGCGCGGTCGTCCGGTAGAAGTAGGCGACGACTCCGGGGGGTACGCTGGAGAGTGCCTTCGGTGCAAGTCGGGGCCTCGGCCGTCCTAATGGGTGGCGGCCGGGGCCTCTACGTTCGACTGGCTCGTAGGGCTCGTTTTCACGGCTCCGCCGGGGTTTTACCCCTCCCGCGAGATCTCCGGGCGTGAGAGCGAGATAGGCGAGGCGGGGGGCCTACCCAGATCGACCCCGGTGGCGTACCTTGGGACGGACGGCCCGCCGCTCCCGCGGAGCCGCACCCACGAACGGAGGCAGGAATGCGCTACCAGGTTCACGTCGTCACGAGGACGGTCGGCACCTACGTCGATGCCGACTCGCCGGAAGAGGCAATCCAGAAGGCCGCCCCGAAGCTACTCGCGGCGAAGGCCCGCTCCGACCTCGACTACCGCCGTGGCGGCAAGCCGTCGAAGACGGGGACGGTCACGCGATGACCGTCGTCGTCCGGCAGCAGGCGAAGGCCGCCGCCCGGCAGGTCGCCCTCGACGTCGCCCTCACCGTCGCCGCCGCGGTCTTCCGCTTCGCCTCGGCCGGGTTCGCCCGGCTGGCCAACGCGATGGAGGCCCGCCGGAGCTGGTGACGAGGAACGGCCCGCCGTTGCGGGCCGTTCGGAAGAGGGTGAACCGGTCCACGTTTTCGCGGCCTCCGCCTTCTCCGCCTCCCGCGTCCTCGCGGCGGCGGCCTTCTTGCAGTGGCTGAACTACTTTCGCCCGTTCGGAGACGCGGCCCATCCGCTCCCCCGCCGTCCCGGAGACTGGCTTGACGGCGTCGTGGGCGTTGCAGCGCACCAGCCACGTCCCGGCGTCGGCCGGAGCGTCGGTCGTCTTCTGGAGCAGGTCGTGCCCCGGCTTCGGCCAGCGGACGACGTAGCCAGGAGCGCACTCTCCGCCGTCCGCGCCGACCCGCTTGGCCTGGTCGGCGTTCATCGACGCCGGGGTCTTCAGCGCCTTGACGTCGGCCTTCGACAGCGCCTTCGGCGTCGTCGGCTTGTTGGCCTTCTTCGCGGCGGCGGGGGTCTTCGGGTGGTGCTCAACGGGGACTGCTTCGGCTGGGACCGGCGGCCCGGACGGCCGCTCCGCCTCTGAACCGATCTCATGGCATCAGCAACAACTACCCCTAGCACCTGCGACGTGGAACAAATCCCTCGACCGAGCCACGACCTCCGAGTAGCCTCTCCCCGAGTCCCGGCAACTCACGAACCAGAGGCATCCAATGGGACTGATCGTCTACGCCGGCGTGCAGCTCGTGCTGCTCCCGTTCCGAGCCGCCGCCATCATCATCCGAGCTGCTGAAGTAGCCGCGGACGCCGCCGCCTACATCGCCCTGGCCGCGATCGCCCCCCGATGACCGACCCCCTACTCGCCAGCCTGGAGCGGTTCCGGCTCGACCTCCGGAACCACGCCGAGACGCACCACGCAGACTTCCCGATGGCGCGGTACGCGGAACGGCTCGTCGCCGTCGCTCTAGACGGCCGCCTGGCCGCGTCGAACACGCCCGGCCACGACCTCACCGCGAAGCCGTGGGGCCGCGTCTCCGTCAAGTCGCGGCGGACCATGCCCGACCAAGACCCGGACGCCCGGACGTTCCTATTCGGCCGGGTTCCGGCGAAGTGGGAGTTCGACTACGCCGCCGTCGTCATCTTCGACGAGCACTGGAGCGTTACCTACGCCTGTCTCCGGACGGTCGCGGACGTCCGGGCGACTTGCCCGGCGAACGGCCAAACGCGGCTGCGCTACCTGCGCGGCGGGACGGACGTCACAGCGCGGGTTCAGGCGGTGCAGGCCGCGATCCTGGAGCACGTCCGATGATCCCGCCGCCGGCGGGAGCTGCCGGCCACTGGCACCCGCGCCGACCTACGCGGCCGGGCCACCACCGGCGGCCGTCCACAACTCCTCGAAGACCTCTTCCGAGGAGACGATGGATGCCAAAACAGTCTCGGTGTCGGCTTGCCGGAGGACGAACTCGCACCGGTCGCCGCCCGCTCTCGTGATCGTCAGCATCGTGATCGTCCCGACCCAGCGCCAGCCACCGGGCCCCGCTGGCTCCCAGACCAACCGGCCGTGCCGTGTCCGATCCAGCGCCAGGGCGGCGAGGCTTCTGAGGTTGATCGTTAGGGGGTCGTGCTCTTCGGCCATGTCCCGCGTAGTATTTCACCCGTCGAAGAGGGGTCGAGAACGACAACGAAGCGAGCAAATGAGACCGGCGGGGCGGAGACCTGGAAACGCCGGGCAGGTCGGTATGATCGCGCCCCGATGATGAACCGGATGCGCATTCGGGCGCGGAACCACCTCACGTCGAACTGGCTGGCCTGGAGCCCCGAGCAGATCGGCTATTCGACGGTCAGATGGTCACGGGCTGCTGTCGTTGGTTCAACCGGCTTGTTGACTCCATGCCCGAGCGCTGTGCGGATTTCTATCCCCAGTGGACGCCCGACGGCATCCAGCTGCTGCAACGAACCGTAAATCCCTCACTGGGCGACGTGCTGCCCGCGGAGCCAACGGGAGCGACGGGACTCGAACCCGCGACCTCCGGCGTGACAGGCCGGCGTTCTAACCAGCTGAACTACGCCCCCGCGGTCGCACGGGCGCGGTGACCCGGCCCGGCGGCCGGCAGAGTATAGCCCCGGCTTGCCCGCATCCGGCCCATCTTGTAGACCTCCGCCTGCACGATGAGCGCCTACCTGCCAATCGCCGAGCACGGCGTGATCGGCGACCTGCACAGCGTCGCGCTCGTCGGCACCGACGGCACGATCGACTGGTTCTGCTGCCCGCGGTTCGACTCCCCGAGCGTCTTCGCGTCGATCCTCGATGCCGAGAAGGGTGGCTTCTACAAGATCGCGCCGGTGAACGGCGGCTCGTCGGTGCGGCAGCTCTACTTCCCGGACACGAACGTCCTCATCACGCGCTTCATGACGCCCGACGGGGTCGGCGAGGTGCACGACTTCATGCCGATCCACCGCGACCCGCACCACCCCCGCCGGCTCGTGCGCCAGGTGGTCGCGGTGCGGGGCGAGATGCGCTTCGCGCTCGAGTGCCGGCCGCGGTTCGACTACGCCCGGCAGGACCACGAGGTCGAGCTCTACGAGGGCGGCGCAGTGTTCCACACGCCCGCGCTCTCGCTGACGCTGGCGACGAACGTGCCGCTCGACGTCCGCGGGAACGACGTCACCGCCCAGTTCGACCTCGCCAGCGGCGAGAGCGCGACCTTCGTCCTGCAGCCGAACACGCGCGGGGAGAAGCTTCGGCCCATCAGCGAGGCGGCCGCGGCCGAATCCTTCGAGAGCACGGTGCGCTTCTGGCGCGGCTGGCTCGCCCACTCCGTCTACAAGGGTCGCTGGCGGGAGATGGTGAACCGCTCCGCGCTCACGCTGAAGCTGCTCACCTACCGCCCCACCGGCGCGATCGTGGCGGCCGCGACCACCAGCCTGCCGGAGCACATCGGCGGCGAGCGCAACTGGGACTACCGCTACACGTGGGTGCGCGACGCGGCGTTCTCGCTCTACGCGCTCCTGCGGCTCGGGTTCACCGACGAGGCGGGGGCGTTCATCACCTGGCTCACGGATCGCTTCGGCGAGAGCACCTACGGCGAGAGCGGGCCGCTCCAGATCATGTACGGGGTCGACGGCCGCCCGGAGCTGCCCGAGGAGATCCTGACCCACCTCGAGGGCTACGCCGGCTCGGCGCCGGTGCGGATCGGGAACGGCGCCGCGACCCAGCTCCAGCTCGACATCTACGGCGAGCTGATCGACTCGATCTACCTCTACAACAAGTACGGCGAGCCGATCTCCTACGACTCCTGGGTCGAGCTGCGCAAGATCGTCGAGTGGCTGTGCGACAACTGGGACCAGGCCGACGAGGGCATCTGGGAGACGCGCGGCGGGCGCCAGGACTTCACGTACTCGCGGCTCATGTCATGGGTCGCGATCGAGCGGGCGGTGCGCATGGGCCGCTACCGCGGGCTGCCCGGCGACCTGGTGAAGTGGCTCGACGTGCGCGACCGCATCACCGAGCAGGTGATGGCCCGGGGCTGGAACGACGCGCGCGGCGCCTTCGTGCAGTACTACGGCTCCGACGTGCTCGACGCCTCGCTCCTGCTCATGCCGCTCACCAAGTTCATCGCCCCGAAGGACCCGCGCTGGCTGCGCACGCTCGACGCCGTCGGCCGCGAGCTCGTGGCCGACAGCCTCGTCTACCGCTACAACGCCAAGGCCTCGCCGGACGGCCTCCAGGGCGAGGAGGGCACGTTCTCGATCTGCACGTTCTGGTACGTCGAGGCGCTCGCCCGCGCCGGCCGGGTCGACGAGGCGCGGCTCGTGTTCGAGAAGATGCTCACCTACGCGAACCACCTCGGGCTGTACTCGGAGGAGATCGGCCCGTCGGGCGAGGCGCTCGGGAACTTCCCCCAGGCGTTCACCCACCTGTCGCTGATCAGCGCCGCGGTCAACCTCGACCGCCAGCTCGGCTAGGTCGGACTTCGGGGACAGTCCCCGCTGGGGCCTGTCCGCTGCATGCCGGCGCTCAGTCGCCCGGCCAGAGCGGCTGGGTGATCTCGACGACGGTGCCCTGGCCGGGCGCCGTCGTGATCTGGACCCGGCCGCCGGCGGCATCGACGCGCTCCATGAGCGACTCGAGGCCGAGGTGGTTCGTCCGCCGCGCCCGGGCCAGCGCCGCGTCGAGGTCGAAGCCGCGCCCGTCGTCGGCGACGCGCACGTGCAGGACGCCGGCGCCGCGCTCGATCCGCACCCGCAGCGCCTTCGCACCGGAGTGGACGCGCGCGTTCGCGAGGATCTCGGTGATCGAGCGGAAGACGAGCGTCTCCATGGTCGAGTCGATGCGGCGCTCGAGGCCGACCACCTCGAGGCTCGTGGCGATCCCGGTCTCGCTCTCGAGCGTGTGCAGCGCCTGCTCGAGCGCGACGACGAGGCCATGGTGCCAGAGCACCGCGGGGCGCAGATCGAACGTCATCCGCCGCGTCCGCTCGACGGCGCCCGAGATGAGGTTGGAGACCTGCTCGAGCCCGCGGCGGGCCCGCTCGACCTTGCCGTCCTGCATCGCCAGACGCACGCTGTCGAGCGAGATCACGCAGGCCGACATGACCTGGATCGTGTCGTCGTGCAGGTCGGCCGCGACGCGCGAGCGCTCCTGCTCCTGGGCGCGCACGAGCCGCTCCATCAGCTCGCGGTGGCGACGCTCGAGGGCGGCCAGCCGCTCGGCCCGCTGCTCGGACTGCTCGCGCAGGAACACGCCGCGGCAGGTGGCCGCGACCTGGTCGGCGACGGTGCGCATCGCCAGCGCGTCGGCGGGGTCGAAGCGGTCTCGGTGGCCGTCGTAGACCCCGATCACGGCGATGCACTCGCCGTCGACGATGACGGGCGTGAGCAGCTCGGACGGGAGCGGGATCGGGGCCGGCCAGTCGTAGGCCGGGTGGGCCTGGGCGTCGCCCAGCATCACCTGCTCGCCGGAGGCGATCACCGTGCCGACGGTGCCGGCGTCGACGCGGCGGTGCAGGCCGGGGGCGGTGGTGCCCTCGTCGCCGAGGTTGGCGACGACGACCTGCTCGCCCTCCTCGGGCAGCACCCTGATCGCGACCGCCGCCGAGTAGCCGCGGCCCAGGTAGACGGTCTCGACGACCGCGGCCAGCACCTCGTCGATGGTCTGGGCGGAGGCGATCGCGCCGGCCACCTCGGTGGTGAGCGCGAGCCGGCTCGAGCGCTGCTCGGACTCGTCCCGCAGGCGCACGGCCCGCAGGGTGGCGATGAGCTGCTCGGCGACCGTGCGCATGAGCGTCGCGTCGGCGGCGTCGAAGCGGTCGCGGCGGTGGTCGTAGAGGGCGACGGCGGCGGCCGTCGGGCCCTCGCACACGGGCGTCACGAGCGCCGACTGGTAGGCGAGCGGCGGGGCGTCCCCGTCCAGGTGGCCGACGATGATCTGCGCGCCCGTCGTGAGCGCGCGGCCGGCGGCGCCGGCGGTCACCGGCAGGCGCGCCCCTTCGGTCGACTCGCCGACGCGGACGCGGTCGGTGACGACGGTGTACTCGCCGGTCTCGGGAATGCGGAGCACGGCGGTCACGGCGCCATAGTCGGTGGGCCCGAAGATCGCATCGGCGGCTGCCCGCAGCACGCCGTCCACCCCGTCGGCCTCCGCGACCGCGCTCGCGACGGCGGCGGTCAGGGCCAGGCGCTGGGAGCGGCGCTCCGACTCGCTGCGCAGCCGCACGCCGCGCAGCGCTGCCGCCAGCTGCTCTGCGACGGCCGCCATGAGCGCCTCGTCGGAGTGGTCGAACTGGTTCATCGGGCGGCTCGCGACCTCGATCACGGCGACGCAGCGGCCGTCCAGCATCACGGGGGTCGAGAGCAGGGAGTCGAACGACTCCTCGTCGCCCCAGGGGGCGTAGTCGGGGTCGTGCTCGTGGCCGTTGATCAGGTTCTGACGGCCGGACCCGATCGTCCGCGCGGTGATCCCGGCGCCAATCGGCCGGCGCAGGCCCGTGAAGCTGTCACGCGACGCGCCGAAGTCGGCGACGACGAGCTGCTCCTCGGTCTCCTCGAGCACCGTGATCGCCATGACGGCGTCGTAGCGGCCGCGGTCGTGCACCGCCTCCGCGGCAACCCGGATCGCGCTCTCGGGCGTGTCCTCGGCGGGGAGCAGCGCCGCGATCTCGGCCGCCAGGGAGAGCCGATGGGCCTGGCGGGTGGACTCCTCGCGCAGCCGCACGGCCCGGATCGCGGCCGCCAGGTGATCCGAGATCGCCTTGACGAGCTCCTCGTCGTCGGTGTCGAACCAGTTGGGGTGCTCGTCGGCGATCACGAGGGCGGCCGCGCACGCCCCATCGACCATCACCGGGGCGATCAGGACGGAGTTGTTGGGGTCGCGGCCCGGCCACGAGAAGGCGGGGTGGTCGCCGACCCGCCCGAGCCGCAGCACCTTGCCCGAGGTGATCGCGGCGCCGGGGATGCCCGCGGCGGTGGGCACGCGCAGACCGACGTAGATGTCGGTGCCGCGATCGCGCGCGAAGACCGCCCGCCGTTCGCCCCGGGCGGGCTCCACGACCCAGGCGGTCAGTCCGGAGTAGCCGGTGTAGCGGCTGATCGCCTGGGCGGCGTCGTGCAGCGCCTGGTCGATCGTCTCGGGATCGCGCAGGGCACGGGCGACCTCGGCGAGGACGTTCAGGCGGGTCGCGCGGCGGTCGGACTCCTCGCGCAGGGCCGCGCCGCGCAGGGCGGCGGCCACCTGCTCGGCCAGGGTGCGCATGAGCAGGGCGTCGGACTCGTCGAACTGGTCGGCCCGCAGATCGGAGAGGCCGATTACGGCCTCGCACCTGCGGCCGACGATGACCGGGGTCGCGATCAGCGACTCGTAGCCGGCCGCGGCCCAGGCGCCGCCGGCGTCGGCCAGGTGCGATCGGCCGAGCAGGGCCTGCTTCCCCGTGCGCACGACCCGGCCGATGACGCCGGAGTCGAGCGGGTGCGTCGAGACGGCGACGGTGTCGCGGCCGCGCGTGATCGTCCACATGCGCTGCGTGCCGTGGCGGTGATCCGCGCCCGCGGTCCACACCGCCGTGTAGTCCGTGTGGCGGTGGAGCGTGACCGTCACGGTGCGCAGGAGTTCGTCCACGCTCCCCGTCGCCGCGATCTCGCGCGAGAGGTCGGCCGCGAGCTCGAGCCGCTGGGCCCGGCGCTGCGACTCGTGCTGGAGGCTTTCCGAGCGCTCGCGCAGGCGCACGCCGACGAGCGCCGTCGCGACCTGGTCGGCCACCGCCTGCATGAGCGCCGAGTCGGCCGCGTCGAACCGGCCCGGCGCGACGTCGGCGAGCTCGAGCACGCCCTCGCAGCGGCCTTCCACCTCGACCGGCGTCAGCAGGAGCGACTCCCAGCGGCCGTCCGCGGTCCACGAGTAGCGCTCGTCGGAGGGCGCGTCCGAGAGGATGATCTGGGTGCCCTCGGCAATGCACGCGCCGACGAGGCCGGCGTCGATCGGGCGGCGGATGGTCTGGGTCGTCGCGACGTCGCCCCCGAGGTCGACCACGACCACCTGCTCCCGGGCGGCGCGGTCGACCATCGTCGCCGTGACGCCGGAGTAGCGGGTGTGGTCGAAGACGGCGCTCGCCGCCATCCGGAAGGCCTCGTCGACCGACGTCGCGGCGCCCACGGCGCTCGCGACGGCCTGCACGAGGGTCAGCTGCTCGGTGCGCAGGTCGGCCCGCCGCGACGCGGCGATCGCGTGGGCGGCCAGCTCGCACACCGTCGAGAGCAGCGCCGACTCCTCGCCGAACGGCGCCCCGCCGGGGTCGCGGCTGACGATGAGCGTGGCCACGGGGTCGCCGTCGATCCGGATCGGCGCCGACAGGCTCGGGCCGCCCTCGGGCCCGGGCGGAAGCGGGTCGCCGCCGGACAGCGGCAGCACCAGCGCCTGGTCGGCGCCCAGCGCCACCCGGGCGCGGTCGGCGATCTCGCGCAGGGTCTCGGATGGAAACGGATCCGGCATGGTCGGATTGTGCTCCGGGTGTCTTGCCCCAGCCTACGCAAAATCGGGGAGGCCGCCTCCCCGAAATCGGGTAGACCGGGCCGCTTCATCCCGGCCTCTAGACTGACCGCGAGCGAGGGCGGTTAGCTCAGCTGGGAGAGCGCCTGCCTTACAAGCAGGAGGTCACTGGTTCGAACCCGGTACCGCCCACCACCACAACTCCTCGTACCTAGCGTGCCGGCCCGGTTGTCGCGGCGCCCATCTGTTTCAGCCAGCGGGTGTGCGACCGCAGCGCTCCCCACGTGCTCGCATGCGATGTGTAGGGCATGCCGCAGTCGATCGCCGTCTGCCGGACGACGTCGGCGAGTTGCGGGTGCAGCGTGTGGGGGACGCGCGGGAAGAGGTGATGCTCGATCTGGTGGTTCAAACCGCCCACGTACCAGCGGACGAGGGGATTGTGGGGGGCGAAGTCGGATGTCGCGAGCACCTGGTGGACGTGCCACTCCGGCGTCTGCGAGCGGCCGTCCGGCGCGACCGTGACCGCCTCCTCGAGGCAGTGTGAGAGCTGGAACGTGAGCGTGAGCGCCAGCGACGCGACTGCCGAGACGATCGCGAACACCATCAGCACATGGCCGGGCGAGTGCAGCCTGAGCGGGAGCACGACCGCCCAGCCGAGGAAGAATGCCTTCCCGGCCACCAGCGCGGCCAGGTTCCACCCGCGCGGCCGCTGGAATCGCGACGCGCCGATCGACCCGCGAGCGACGAACGTGAAGTCCGTCACCGCCTGCCAGCGGATGGTCACGAGCGAGTACAGCAACCACACGTAGACGTGTTGGTAGCGGTGCCAGAACCGGCGCATCTGCGTCGGCTCGAAGCGGGCAAACGGCATTGCGTCGATGTCGGGGTCGTGTCCGGACACGTTCGTGTAGGTGTGGTGGGCGAGGTGCTTCACCCGCCACACGTACGAGGAGCCGCCGATCAGATCCAGCGAGTGCGCCGCGACGCGGTTGACGATGCGGCTACGCGCGTAGGCGCCGTGGTTCGCATCGTGCATGATGCAGAAGCCGATGCCCGCCATGGCAAGGCCGAGCGAGATCGATGCGGCGACCACCGCGGGTGGCGTGGTTGTGACCTCGAGCAGGAGCAGGTAGGAGATGACCGTCCACGCGAGCACCAGGGCCGACTTCGCCCACAGGATCCGGTACGCGCGCCGGGTGGCGGACGCGTCGGCGAGCACCGACCGGGCGCGCTCGTTCAGCAGGCGGGAGAAGGCGCCGGCACCCTGGAATTGCATCCGCTCGGCGCTCGTCACGGCCGAGCCGTTGCCGCCACGGCAGCCTGGCCTGAGGTGGCAAGGGTGGAGGTGTGCATGTGTCGCTCCTTCGGGTCATACGGCCGCTGCCATCGGCGACGAGGGCATCCCCGCTGCGACGAGCATACCCGGCGGCCGCGGGCCTCGCAGAAACGAACAGGGAAACGCTGAGCAGGAGGGCTCCCGTGGCACAGGCAGCGGCGCGCGTCGTCATCGCGGGTCCAGCATCTCGCATCTCGGGGACATCCTCCACGTCGACCGTCCCGAAAACGTTACGGGGGGCGGGACGACGTACGAGACCCGTCTAGACCGCGTTGATCGACCTACCACGACCTGTTCCTGTCGTGTGGCGCTCCCAGAACCAGGGTGAACCCAAAATCGCTGACGCTACAAATTCGCCCGGCGAAGCTGTCGGCGCAGCTCGATCAGCGCGAGGTCCTTCGCTTTTGCCTCGAGCATGACGTCGAACGCGCGGCCCGCGCCGGCGGTGTGCAGGAACGCCTCGAACGCGATCGGGTCGACCAGGTCCGCGTGGGCCCGCAGCGGCGGGATGACGATCCGCTCGTGAACGCGGCGCCCCTCGTGTGTGCGCCGGACCTCGACGTCGAGCCGCGGCGAGGAGTAGTGGATCTTCGGGGTCACCGCGGCCGGCCAGGTGCCGAGCGCTCGTGCGAGGGCCTCCGCCTCCGGGATCCCGTGCGGGTTGTGGCAGCGGTGGTGCAGGGCGTCCCAGACGACCCGGATGCCGGTGCGCTCGTGCAGCTGAAGGGCGGCGTCGAGGTCGAACGTGCGATCGTCGTTCTCGACGACCAGCCGCGCCTGTGCGGCCGGGCTGAGCCGCTCGTAGGCCGCCAGAAAGCGCTCCAGCCCGGCCTGCACGCCTCCGGCGGCGCCGCCCACGTGGATGACGACGACCGCCTCGGCGTCGAGGCCCATGGCGTCGAGGATGCGGGCCTGGAGATCGACGTCGGCGATGGCCACCGCCCGCACGTCGGCGCGCTCCGAGTTCAGCACGGTGTACTGGCCCGGATGGAACGAGAGGCGTATGCCGAGCTCCCTGGCCCGCCCGCCGCAGCGCGCGAGCTCCTCCTCGCAGTCGGCGACCTGGCGGTGGAACCGCGGCATGTCCGGGTGGGTGGCGTAGGGTGCGAGCGCGGACGCGAACCGGTACATGCGGATGTCGTTGCGGTCGAGATATCCGAAGATCGCCTCGACGAGCTCGAGCGAGCGCGACAGGTGGGGGTGGGACTGCCACCGCCGCGTATCATGGGACGGCAGGCCGCCGTCCCCCAGCACCTTGACGGCGAAGCCGAGCCGCCTGACACGCCCTCCTGATCCGAAATCGCTCACCCTACGCTGCGATTCGTAGCGTCAGCGAAGTTACGTTTAGCGCCGCCCTCGTAAGAGGAGTAAGAAGAGGCCGCGAACGCGGCCGTGGAGTCGTGTACGGCAAGGCTCACCTGCTCCGCTCGCGGACCCAAGGGCGGGGGAATACCCGGGGTCGGAGCGGTGGCAAACGCCCTCGCCCGCCCCCGGACCGACGCGTGCGGCCGCCGGCCGCGGCACACTGTCTGGTTATGGGCACGGGCACGAGCTTCCTTTCCGCATTGCCGATGCCGACGTGGGAGACCGGCGCGTGGGTCGTCGGCGTCTTCTTCGCCGCCTGGCTCATCTCGCGCCTCTCAGGGCGGCTCGCGACCTGGCTCGTTCGCCGCAGCGAGGCCCGCCACCTGAGCGAGGACGGGCCGGCCGACACGGGCGTGATCACGTCGCTGAAGCGGCGGGAGACCGCCGTCTCGCTCGTGCGCACGAGCGTGCGCTACACGGCGTACGGCCTGGCGCTGATCCTCGCTCTCGGCTCCTTGAGCTTCGGCAACCGGCTGGGCACCGTCGCCGGCGCGTCCCTGATCGTCGTGCTGGTCGGCTTCGCCGCGCAGCGCTTCCTGACCGACATCCTGGCCGGGTTCTTCATGTTCTTCGAGGGCTGGTTCTCGGTGGGCGACAACGTCACCATCGAGCCGCTCAAGATCCGGGGGGTCGTCGACGAGGTCGGCCTGCGCGCGACCCGGCTGCGGGCGGTGAACGGCGAGGTCATCCGGGTGAACAACTCCCAGATCCAGTCGGTGCGTGTGCAGCCGCGGGGCGCGCGGGAGGCCGAGATCGAGTTCTTCGCGACGAGCGAGGAGGCCGGCCGCGAGCTCGTCTCCGAGGTCGCCCGGCTCGTGCCGTCCGGGTCGACGCGGTTCGTGCGGGCGCCGTGGGTCGAGGAGGCCGAGCACCTGGACGACGACCTGGTGCGGATCCGGGCCCGGGCCACCGTCGCCCACGGCCGCGAGTGGCTCGTCGAGACGTTCCTGCCCGATCTGATGA
This sequence comes from Thermoleophilia bacterium, assembly GCA_025928655.1. Lineage (GTDB taxonomy): Bacteria > Actinomycetota > Thermoleophilia > Gaiellales > JAICJC01 > JAICJC01. The sequence continues at coordinate 17,237 of JAICJC010000078.1, forward strand.
AGGAGCGCGGCGAGGACGTGATCGTGCACGGCCCGGTCGTGTGGCAGGTGGACGAGTCGGCCTCGCGCCAGTTCGCGCGCACGCTGGGCATGCGCCAGCGCACCGGCTGACGGGCGCGATAGGGTGGCTCCAGTGGCCGATCCCAACGTCCGCAAGGCCGAGGTGCGCCCGACGCCGGAGCAGTACTTCATGCTCCTGGCCGTCGCCACCCGCGAGCGCGCCGTCTGCCTCGGCCGCCACGTCGGCGCGGTGCTCGTCGCCGACCAGCGGATCATCGCGACGGGCTACAACGGCACCCCGACCGGCTTCCGCAACTGCGACGAGGGCGGCTGCCACCGCTGCGCGCACCCCGAGGACTATCACCGCGGCCGCGGCTACGACGTCTGCATCTGCGTCCACGCCGAGCAGAACGCGCTCCTGCAGGCCGCCCGGATCGGATACTCGGTGCAGTCGGCCCACTGCTACACGACGCTGCGGCCCTGCTTCGGCTGCCTGAAGGAGCTGTACCAGGCCGGGGTGGCGGGCGTCCGCTACCTGAACGAGTGGTCGCCGTCCGACCC